>NZ_CP022190.1:300000-515000 GCF_003111685.1 Alloyangia pacifica
TGCCGAGCCCGGCGCGACGATCACCTTGCTGCATGTGCTGGAGCACATCCCGGGCTATGCCGTCACCTACCTGCCGCCGGACTATCTCGCGCAGTCCCGGGCCGCGCTGGAGAAGGAGCTCGGCGACATGGCGGCGAAGGTGCCGGGGGCCAAGGGCATCGTGATCGATGGGCATTCTGGGCGGTCTATTCTGGAATATGGCGAAGAGAACGCTTGCGACCTGATCGTCATTGCCTCGCACCAGCCGGCGATGAGCGATTACCTGCTCGGCTCGACCGCGGCGGTGGTCGTGCGCCACGCCCATTGCGCGGTGCATGTGCTGCGCTGAGGCACGGGCAGGGAAACAGGCTGCGCGGGCGCCACGGGGCGGCCCGCGCGGGGGTATGGACCGCGGCTAGGAAATGCGCCGCAGATCGCCCGAGGCGAGCGAGGACTGCGACCAGTCGTTGGTGCCGTAGTAATCGCGGTACCAGTCGACGAAGGCCTGCACCCCCTTGGCGAGATCGGTGTCGGGGCGGTAGCCGGTCAGCCTGTGCAGCAGCGAGGCATCGGCCCAGGTCGCCGGCACGTCGCCGGGCTGCATGCACATGGGATTGCGCCGAGCTTCGAGGCCGGTGGCCCGCTCGATGGCGGCGATGAACTCGCCGAGCGGGACTGCCTGCGAATTGCCGATATTGATCACCCGCCACGGCGCGACCGGGGACAGCGAGTCTCCCTCGGGTACGATGCCGCCCTCTGGCCGCTTGGGCACCACGTCGATCAGCATCCGGATCCCCTGCACAAGGTCGGTGACATAGGTGAAGTCGCGCATCATCCGTCCATGGTTGTAGACGTCGATCGGCGCGCCGCTGAGGATCGCCTTGGTGAACTTGAAAAGCGCCATGTCCGGGCGGCCCCAAGGGCCGTAGACTGTGAAGAAGCGGAACATGGTGGTCGGCAGATCGTAAAGATGCGCATAGCTGTGCGCCATGCACTCGGTGGCCTTCTTGGTTGCCGCGTAGAAGGACATCTGGTGATCGGTGCGCTCGGGTTCGGTGTAGGGCATTTCCTTGTTGGCGCCATAGACAGAAGAGGTCGAGGCCAGCAGCATGTGGCACGGCGGATAGGCACGCGCCGCCTCGAGAAGTTCGAAGGTGCCCATCATGTTGCTTTCGAGATAGCTGCGCGGATCCTCGAGCGAGTGGCGCACCCCCGCCTGCGCCGCCAGATGCACGACGACGTCGGGCCGCTCGCGCGCGAAAATCTCGTCAAGCAAGCCTTTGGTCTCGATGGCGCTGTTGAGAACTGAGAAATCAGCGTGCTTCTGTAGTAGGGCCTGTCTGCGCCGTTTCAGCTCCACGTCATAATAGTTGGAAAGATTGTCGACCCCTACGACGCGAAACCCATCGTGCAGCAGTCGTTGACACAGATGGTACCCGATAAAGCCTGACGAGCCAGTGACCAAGGCCGTGCGCATCAATGAACTCCTACAAAAAAAAATATTTTAAGAAATCAATATCTATTGTCTTGTGGGCAGCTTGCGCACAACGCAAGAGCTTTCTGTTTTGAGGCCGGCTTTGCTCGGTGCACCGCCGGTCCCGGCCTATTCCAGCGGCGACTTGCCTTACGCGCGCCCGATCGATTTGCGAGACGCTAATGGCCCCTCGCGGAGTGCGAAGAGTGCACGAAAAGGGTGATTCGAGCGAGCCGCTTGGCGCGCGGACAACCGGTTAAAGGGCCGTGCAACATGACGGCGCGGCGGACCGGCCGGGCGTTCGCGAAATGTTGCCAGAGTGGAGAACAGAGGTTTGCCTATTTTTTGGGCATCACCACCTCTGCAGCGCGTACGATCCGATCTGTCTTATAGGACTGTTACAGTAGGCTATTCTCTTGCAACGAAACGGCTTTGCCGCGCCGGCTGGAGATAATCCCGCAGCGCTCGCGTCGGCGCGCGGTGAAGTGTGTGTGCAGCCTCGGTTAACGCAGCCTTAAAGATAATTGGCACAACCAACCGGCTGCGCTATAGTTCGAATCATTGGAGAAAGGAGTTTTTAGAATGACTGACAAGACCCCCATGGGGGACTCTCTCGAGTCTCCTGGCCGTCGTGAATTGCTGGGCAAGGCCGGGAAATATGCAGCGGTGACGCCGCTGGCTGTGACCGCGCTGCTGTCGACCTCGATGCAGGCAAATGCCGGCGGCATCTTCCGTTCGGGCGGCGTGAACTGCAAACCCGGTCGCAAGTACAAGATGAAGAAGAGATACGGCTCGCATTAAGCCGGCCCGGCGTTTGTTTACCCGGCTTCCTGATTTTCTTCATTTTTGAGAAGACGTAATTTGTTGAGTGAAACCCTTTTTGTCCTCCCCGCTGCAGGGGTCACGCTGGCGCAAGTGAACCGTCAGCATCTTCTCTTGGTCCCAGAGAAGGAACTTCTGTTTTCGGCCACTCCCCCGGTGGCCGAGGCTTGGGCAGGGTTTGAACTTGGCGTTGCGTCCGTGACATTGGATGCCGCTGCCGAAACAGGTGGCGGCATTCTTCTGGACCTGATGCAGATCGGCGCGCTCGAGCCGCTTGCGACCACCAGCGGCCCGGCACGGGTCGGCTGTTCCGAAACGCTGGATTTGGCCGGCGTTCATGTCGTGGTGGCCTTCGAGGATGACGCCCTGCGCACGGAGCTCATGCCCTGCTTCGCCCATCTGGCCGTGGCGCCCCGACGGGGCGATGCGCATCTGGTGGTGCAGCGCGACGGAGACCGCATCGGGATCGCGCGCCGCGATGGGGACATGGAGTGGGTGGCGCCGCACGAGGCGGTGCCCCTGCTCAAGATCAAGATGACCGAGACCCTCTTTGATCATACGCAATACATCATGCTGCACGCCGCGCAGCTCGGTAGGGATGGGCGATGCCTGCTGCTGCTGGGCGACGCGGGGGCGGGCAAGAGCACGCTTGCGACCGCGCTAGAAGGCGCCGGATTTGCCCTGCTGAGCGATGACATCGTGCTGCTTTCGCAAAGCGGCGAGGCCTCGGCCCTGCCGTTCCCGGTGACGCTCAAGGAAGGATCGTGGTCGTTGCTCGACCACCGCCGGGCCGAGATTCAGGACGCCGGGCAGCACTTGCGCCCGGATGCGCTGAGCGTGCGTTACCTCGGCCTGTCGGCTGAGGCCGGCTGGAAGGACGTCGGCTGGGTGCTGAAACTTGACCGACAGCCGGACGGCCCGGCCTCGGTCTCGGAGCTGTCGCTTGCCGAGACCTTCTCGGTGCTGCTCGGGGCCGCCTGGTCCGGCGAGGAGGCGATGTCGCCCGAGGTCTTCGAGGCCATGGCGGGTTGCCTGAATGGCGCGCGCTACGGGCGGCTGATCTATTCGGATTTGCCGCGGGCCCTCACCGAGGTGTCCCGCTTCTGCGAAGAGGGATGACCGGACCGCGAAGGGGGTATGAACTACTTGGAATTTCTGTTGAAAATGATTGTTGATAAGTGATTTTTAAGAATTCGATTTCAATTTACTGCGGTTTTTTTCAATCGCGTTGCGCCAATTTATAACGGCAATGGGACAGGCACATGAAAGCAGGCGTCGCAGCGTCCTCCCCGCTGGAACATCTCGGTCGTGCGCTCTGCGGCGACCTCGGGCATGTGCCGGATTGGCCGGGGCTGATCGGAACGGCGAACGACGAGTTTGTCACCCCGGCCCTGTTTCAAAGGCTGCGCCAGGACGATGTACCGGCCGCCGAACCCGAGGCGATGGCCTATCTCGGAGAACTCGATTCCCTCAATTGTCGGCGGAATGGAAATCTCTGGGCCATGGTGATGGAATGCACGGGCCTGCTCAACGCCGAGGGCATCGTGCCGACCCTCATCAAGGGCGCCAGCGAGATGGCGCTCCAGAACGATCCCGCGCAATTCTACAGGCTGATGATCGACGTCGATCTCCTGGTCGAGCCCAGCGAGATCGCCCGCGCGCAGCAGCTGCTGACGCAGGAGGGGTTCGAGCGGATCGAAGACAGCGAATACGCGCATTCCCCCGGCAGCTTCTGGAAGGCGGGGTACGTCGGCACGCTCGATCTGCATGCCGGTCTGCAATCGGACATCGGGCGCTTCCTGTCCGAGGGCGATTGGCTGGGCCGGCGCGAGCTGCGCAGCCGCGATGGGCTGCGGTTTTACATTCCTGATGCGTCCATGCGCCTGCTGATCAACATCAGCCACGACATGCTGCATCACACCGGCCTCGCGCGCGGGGGTATCAGTTTGCGCTACCTCCTGCCGCTCCGCGCACTGCTCCGCAACGAGGGCGGCGCGCTCGACTGGCCCTGGCTGCTCTGGCTGCGCCGAGACCGCGGCTTCCGCCTCGCCTTCGATCTGCAGTTGCTCATGCTGCAGGAACTCTTCGGCCTGCCACTTCCGCAGGGAGTACAGCCGGATCTTGCAACACGGGCTCTTCACCGGCGCCGCCTGATCAAGGCACGCCATCCCCGCCTGGCCGATCTGGAATGGGCCGTGGTGAAACCGATCTACTCCCGGCTGAAAAGGCATTGACCAATACAGCCATACGGCTGGTGCCTGCCCGTCTGGCACCACTTCCTCCCCTCATGAGGCCGCCAGCAGGCACAGCAAAGCGAATCTGCTTTGAGTTGTGCCTTGAGGGCGGTACATCATGCTCATTGTTATTGCTTTTCTGAGGATTGTTGCGATGAAGATTGCCATTATCGGCACCGGTTACGTGGGCCTTGTCTCGGGCGTGTGTTTCTCCGACTTCGGTCACGAGGTGGTTTGCGTCGACAAGGACCCGCGCAAGATCGAGATGCTCGAGCGCGGCGAGGTGCCGATCTACGAGCCGGGGCTGGACACGCTCATGGCCAAGAACGTCGAGGCGGGGCGGCTGTCGTTCACCCTCGACCTGCACGCGGCCATCGACGGTGCCGAGGCGGTGTTCATCGCGGTTGGCACGCCCACGCGGCGCGGCGATGGCCATGCGGATCTCACCTACGTGATGGCCGCCGCCGAGGAGATCGCCAAGGCCGCCGATCACTACATCGTCGTGGTCACGAAATCGACCGTCCCTGTCGGCACCAACCGCAAGGTGCAGGAGGTGGTCGCCGCCGCCAATCCCGCGCTCGACTTCGACGTGGCCTCGAATCCCGAGTTCCTGCGCGAAGGTGCGGCGATCGACGATTTCATGAAGCCCGACCGGGTCGTGGTCGGCGTCGAGAATGACCGCGCCGCCAAGGTCATGGAAGACATCTACCGCCCGCTCTACCTGCGCGATTTCCCGATCGTCACCACCGACCTCGAGTCCGCCGAGATGATCAAATACGCCGCCAACGCCTTTCTCGCGACGAAGATCACCTTCATCAACGAGATCGCCGCGCTCTGCGAGAAGGTCGGCGCGGACGTGAAGAGCGTGTCCAAGGGCATGGGGCTCGACGGGCGCATCGGCAACAAGTTCCTGCACGCCGGGCCGGGCTACGGCGGCTCGTGTTTCCCGAAAGATACCAAGGCGCTGGCCCGTATCGGCCAGGAACATGCCGCGCCGATCTCCATCGTCGAGACGGTGATCAAGGTCAATGAGGACACCAAGCGGCGGATGACCGACAAGCTGCTCGACCTCTGCGGTGGCAGCTTCAACGGCAAGAAGGTCGCCGTGCTCGGCGTCACCTTCAAGCCCAACACCGACGACATGCGCGACGCGCCCTCGCTGACCATCGTGCCGGCGCTGGTGGGCGGTGGGGCTTCGGTCTCGGTGGTCGACCCGCAGGGCAAGCGTGAGGGTGAGGCGCTGCTGCCGGGCGTGGCTTGGGAGGATGATCCCTATGCCGCCGCCAAGGACGCCGACCTGCTGGTCATCCTCACCGAATGGAACGAGTTCCGCGCGCTCGATCTGCAGGCGCTGGCCAAGGGCATGGCAACGCCCCGCATGGCCGATCTGCGCAATATCTACACCTACGAGGATGCTCTGGCCGCTGGCTTCAGCGATTACGAGAGCGTTGGCCGCGGCGATCCCGCGACGGCCTGAAGTCAGGCCGGAAACGCAAATCGGGCGGCGCATGTCCTGCGCCGCCCGATCAAGGGTTTTCCGGTCAGAGCGCTGAGGCTCAGCCTAGAATGCTGTCGCTCGGCATGAACTCGAGCGCGTCGATGCGCAGCGGTTCGTTGCCGCTGTCGCCATGGCCCGCGAGCACGATCTCGTCGCCTGCTTCGATCTCGACATCCGAGATGACATGGCGGGTGAGCGTGTTCTTGTTCGCCAGGCGATCGCCGAGGTCGGCATCCCAGTGCCAGGAGTCGACGACCTCGCCGTTGACGCTGACCTCAAGGTAGGACACGCCATCGGTTTCGTCGAAATAGTCGACGCCGATGTCATACGTGCCGGTTTCCCCGTCGAAGGTCGCCGTTGCCTCGGCATTGCCAAGCGCGCTCAGCACGTGGCCACCGGAGGCGGCCGCGATGTCGGAGACGCCGAAGCCCTTCTTGACGGTCGAGTCGAACTGGAAGGTCTCTGCTTCCATCCACAGCCATTCGCCGGAGCTGCTGGCGGCCTGTTCGCTGGAACCGTCGCTGGAACCGTCGCTGAGGCCGGTCATCTCGAGGCTGACCGTGTCGATGCGTAGCGGCTCGCGGCCATCGTGCTGGCCTTGGAGCGTGACGACGTCCCCCTCTTTCAGCTCGAGGTTCTCGATGACCTTGGAGGTGAGGGTGGTCTTGTTGGCCAGGGCGCTGCCCAGATCCTCATCCCAATCCCAGCTCGTGACCTTTTCACCGTTGACGAGGACCGCCAGCGAGCTCACGCCGTCGTTCTCATCGTAGTAGTTGACGGTGAGGCTGTAGACCCCAGCGTCGCCGTCGAAGGCCAGCGAGGCATCCTGCAGCGCGCCGCTCTCGTTCTGGATGACCTTGCCACTCGAGGAGCCGGACAGCGACTTGACCACCCATCCGTCGGTGAGCTCGAGGTCTTCGGCCTCGACAGAGATTACCGTGCCGATCGCGTCGATGTTGCCGGTGCCGACTTCAGGGCCGGTTCCAGTTCCGGTGTCGACGAGCGAGTCCTCGATCTCGGCAGTCATCTCGAGGCTGACGGTGTCGATGCGCAGCGGCTCGCTGCGATCGTGCTGGCCCTGCAGGGTGACGACGTCACCTTCCTTGAGCTCGAGACCCTCGATCACCTTCGAGGTGAGGGTGGTCTTGTTGGCCAGCGCGCTGCCCAGCTCCTGGTTCCAGTCCCAGGTTGCGACCTGCTCGCCGTTGACGAGGACCGCCAGCGTGCTCACGCCGTCGTTCTCGTCGTAGTAGTTGACGGTGAGGCTGTAGACCCCGGCGTCGCCGTCGAAGGCCAGCGAGGCGCTCTGCAGCTCGCCGCTCTCGTTCTGGATCACTTTGCCGCCCGAGGAGCCGGACAGCGACTTGGTCGCCCAGCCTTCGGTGAGCACGAGATCTTCCGCCTCGACGGTGATCACGGTGCCGACGGAAGAGCCGGTGGAATCGCCGCCGCCCACGATGGTGGTCTCATCCGAGCCGTCGGTGACGTCGGAGATGTCGCCGCCGATATCGTCGCCCTCGGTGACCGTATCGGAGAAGCCGTCGAGCAGGCCGTTGATGTAGTCCTCGATGTTCGAGAAGCCGTCACCGTCAGCATCCTTGTTGGCGTCCGCGACGCTGGAGTTGGAGCCGATGATCTTCTCGTAATGGTCGGGAATGCCATCGCCGTCGCTGTCCTTCAGCGCGTCGACGGGCGTGTGCTTGCCGTAACCGCCAACATCATCCGGCGAGTCGATCAGCTTGCTGGATTCATTGATCACGCTGTCGATAATGCGCTGGTCGATGTCGCTCAGCTCGCCGTTGACGCGCGCGCCGGCGTTCGCGAGGATCCAGTCGAGGGCTTCGGCCGCCGACATCACCTCGGTCGTGGCCGGGTCGAAGACGAAGTTCTTTTCGATCTGCGAGGTGTTCTCGCCGCCGATCTCGCCGACGTTGTCGGACACGTAGTACGCGGCCTCGCCGGTGCTACCGATGAAGCGGATGGCTTCGCGACCGCTGGAGTCCTCGCCTTTGATGAAGGTGTTGCCGATCACATGCACCGTCGAGGCGCCCGCCGCGACGAGGCCTTCGTTGCCGTAGTTGTAGATGACGTTGTTGATGAACTCGATGTTCTTCGCGTCATCCTTGATCAGCGCGTTGCGGAACTTGTTGCTGACAAGCAGGTTGCCGATGACGCTGACGTTCGAGCTGTGATCGCCGATCAGCATGCCCATGCTGTGCTGACCCTTCGGGTGCAGCGACTCCTTGAGCGCCTCGGCCACGATGTTGTTCGAGATCGTGATGTTGCTCGGCGAGCCCCAGGTCGCGACGTTCTCGTCGATCGACCAGCTGATCGAGTTGCTGTCCAGAATGACGTGCTCGACCGTGTTGCCGGCCTTGCCGATCGAAATGCCGTCGCGGTCATCTGGGTTCTGCCCGTCGGGATCGTCCCCCGGACGCACGGTCATGCCACGGATGATCACGTTGCTTTCAACAACCCGTAGACGGGCGCCGGTCACGGTGATCCCCCCGGGCGCAGTCTGCCCGGCCAACGTGACGTCGCCGTTAATTTCGATGTGGCTGGTCAGATCGATTTGTCCGCCAACTTCGAAAACCACAATGCGCGGCCCGTCGAGATCTTCCAGAGCCCAGCGAAGCGAACCTTCCCCGGAGTCGTTCAGATTTGTAACTTTAACAATTTCACCACCACGGCCACCAGTTGCGCTTGCACCAAACCCCTGCGCTCCCTCAAACGCGAGAAGCTCTGAATTCTTGTCCACCATTATGTGACTTAGTCCCGATTAGTTGCTTTATGTAGTGTGCGAGTAGTTCCTTTGCGGTGGCTATCGGATACTCGCGGAGCGCTCGGGACGCATTCTGTCTGCAACTTTACCTTGGGGTATTGGGTGAGAATCCGCCGACTCGGCGTCGGTGAAAGATCGCCGGGCCGCGCGCTCTGTCGGTTCAAAAGGGGCAGGGAAATTGGAATTAAGGCGACAATGGGGCACACGGAGGGGGTGAGCCGGATCGCGAAACGCTGTAGTTAGTTAAGTTTCAACGCAATTTGTACGTTAACGTTAAGTCATAGATCTACAATGGACAGGATTTGTCTCGCCTCCGGAAAGGCAGGTTTTTGCCGAGGATTCTTTGCCCAAAAAATGGGCAGATCTTGAGTTTGCGCTGTTCGGTGCAAGCCGGCTGCGGCATAATCCGGGCGAGCGGCGTATGCTGCCCTAGCGGCAAGGGTCATTTTGGGCCGAATCGTTGTCGTGTCGTGGCGTCCCGCGAACCTGATTTTTGAACATTATCGACCAATTGTTTCTAATTATGTGGATTACCCATGCGACAGATCAGTCTGCTAGCCGTGACCAAGTCGACCGGGGGCATCGCCCTCTACAACAAGCTGCTCCTGACTGAACTGAGGCGGATCGGAGTACGGACCCACACGCTTTGCCTTTCCGAAAACAACGAGGCCTATGCCGCCGATCTTGCCCGGCGCGGCCTCAGCGCCGAGCCCCTGGACATGGCGCGCTACAGCATCGACCTCGGCGGCGACGCCAGGGTGCTGCGCCGGGTCATCGCGTCGGCCCGCGCGCAGGCGGCGGATGTGATTGTCTGCCACGGCAGCAAGTCGGGGTTCCTTGGCCGTGCCGCCGGGCGGATCACCGGCATCCCCGTCGTCTACCGTCAAGCGTCGATGCCCTTCCAGCGTCGGGTGCAGGGGGCCAAGGCGCCGCTCTACTGGGCGCTGGATTTCGTCGCCCGCGGCTTCGGCGGCCACGTCGTGACCCTGACCGACCAGGCGCGGCGGGAAACGCTCAAGGCACGGTTGATGCCGCCCGAGCGGGTCAGCGTGATCCGCACCGGCGTAGACGTGGAGCGGTTTCGCCCGCCCGCGGACCGGGCCGAGGCGCGCCGCGCCCTCGGGCTCGACCCGGACCGGCCCGTGGTAGGCTGGATGGGCCGCATCGAGCCGCAGAAGGCGCCGCTCGACTACATAGAGTCCCTGCGCGCTCTGGTCGGGCGCTACCCGCAGGCGCAATTCGTCATGGCTGGCGAAGGCCGGCTGCAGCGCGAGGTTGATCTGGCGCTGGCCGCGGCGGGGCTTTCGGACCGGGTGAGGATGCTGGGTTGGCAGTCCGACCCGGTCGCGGCGCTGCAGGCCTTCGACATCTATGTGCTCAGCTCGCATTGGGAGGGGCTGCCGATCACCCTGCTCGAGGCCATGGCCTGCGGCTGCTGCTGCATCTCCACCGACGTGGACGGATGCTCTGATGCACTCGAGGACGGTGTCAGCGGACGCCTCGTCGGGGCCGGCGACACGCGGGCGCTGGCCGATGCACTGGACAGCGTGCTGGGCGATCCCGACCTGCGCGCGCGCTACGCCGCGGCTGGACGGCTCCGCGCGGTGACGCTTTTCGACAAGGAAACCATGGTCGCCAAATGGGTCGAGCTGCTCTCGACGCTGACCACCGGACGGGCGCCCGTGCCGCTCGGAAGCACGGCGGAAGCGGCATCGGAGGGGGGGAAATGAACTCCGGCATCACATCCACCCTGACCCGGGCGACCGGCACAGCCGCGCCGGCGCCCAGCCAGCCGCTGCGTATCTGCATGATCATCTCCTCCTACCACCCGATCGTCGGAGGGGCGGAAAAGCAGGTGGCGCAACTCGCCGGACTGATGACCGGGCAGGGGCACGAGGTCTACATCCTCACGCGCCGCTATCCCGGGCTTGCCGCCACCGAGACCATCGACGGCGTCAAGGTCCGGCGCATCGCCCTGCGCAAGCCGGTCAAGGGCGTCGGCTTCATCCTCGGTGCCGCGCGCATGGTGCGCGAGCTGAACCCCGACGTCATCCATTGCCACTCGCTCTTCTCCCCGGCGCTGGCCGGGGCGCTTGGCAAGCGCTGGACCAATGCGCCTTTGCTTGCCAAGCCCATGTGCGGCGGCGAGGCGACGTCCATCGCCAGCAAGCCGCTCGGGCGACAGCGGCTGGCCTACATGGCGCGGGCCGTCGACCGGTTCCCGATGGTGAGCCGCGAGATCGAGACCGAGCTGACCGAACTCGGGGTGCCAGCGGAGAAGTTGCGGTACATCCCCAACGGCGTGGACGGCGCGCGCTTCTGCCCCGCCCGTACCCCGGTCGAGAAGGACAAGCTGCGCCTGAGCCTCGGCCTGCCCGCGGGACCGCTCTTTCTCTTTGCCGGGCGGCTTGCGGCGCAGAAGCGCCTGCCGCTGCTGCTCGAGGCCTGGTCGGACGTCCGCGAAAGCATCCCGCAGGCGACGCTCGCTATCGCCGGGGCGAACCGCGCCTCGGGGTCGGGCTACCATGCAACTTTCGGCGAGTGCGACGAGATCCCTGCCGCGCTGCTCGAGCAGCCCGGGGTGCGTATGCTTGGCCATGTGGCTGACATGCCCAACCTGCTGCGGGCGGTGGATGTCTTCGTGCTGCCCTCGGCACGCGAGGGTCTGTCCAACGCCCTGCTCGAAGCCTGTGCTTCGGGTCTGGCCTGCATCACCGCGCGCACCGGGGGCGCCATGGACTTCATGCGCGATGGCGAGAACGGACTGCTGTTCGAGGTCGACGACCGTCAGGCGCTGGCCACCGCGCTGGCGCAGCTGGCGACCGATGCCGAGCGCCGCGCCCGGCTCGGCGAGGCCGCGCTGCGCACAGTGGCCGAGAGCTACGACATCCGCCAGACCGCGACCTCGCTGCTGGCACAATATGCCGAGCTGGGCGCCGGCACCCGCGCCGCCACGGCGGGGAGGCGCTGAGATGAGCGACACGGCCCCGATCTTCCTGCTCGGCCTGCAGCGCGGCGGCAGCGACCAACTGCACGACGCGCTGCGCGCCCATCGCGACACCGTCTGGCCCGAGGGCGCCATTCACGAAGTGCTCCGCCCGGCGCCGGTGCCGCGCGCCGAGACCCTGAAGGCTCTTGCGAGCTACTTTCCCACGCTGTTGCGCAGCGGTGACATCCTCAATCCGCGGTGCGCCCCCGGCCCGCTGCGCCCGCGCGACCGCGCCTGGATCGCCCGCGAGCTGGCCCGTGCCACCGACCGCAACCTGCCCGAGGTGCGCCGCTACAAGCGCGCGCTCGCTGCGCGAGGGATGGGGCCGGGCCTGCCCTCGGGGCGGGGGCGGATGCTGGTCGAGGTGCTGAACTACAACATCGGCCTCGCAACCGAGTTTGACCGGCTCTACCCCGGAGCCCGCTTCGTCGGTCTGGTGCGCGATCCCTACGACACCTGCGAGACCATGATGGCCCGTGGCGGCGATCCGGCCGAGATCATGGCCCTCTACCGGTATTTCGGCGAGACCCTGCTGCGCCTCGAGCAGCGCGGCCTGCCGCTGAAGCTGGTGCGGCACGAGGATATCGTCAGCGACCTCGCCCGGACCGTGGACGAGGTCTTTGATCATTGCGGTTTCGAAACCCCTGCGACACGGGGCCTATTGCCGAACGGGCGACGACGACGCGAGACAGGGCGGCGCCCCGCGGAGGAGGCCCTGGTCCGGGGAGGAATCTCGGCTCTCGTGCGGGAGGATGCCGGCAAAGCTGCATCGGCCCGCCTCGCGCCGGAGGTGGCGGGGATGATCCAGCAAAATTGCGCCGCGATCATCGAGCGTTTCGGCTACCTTGCCCCGACGGTTATGGGCTGAAGGGCAGGGAGACGGGCATCGGTCCCTGCCTCATCGGCGCCTTGGCGTCGCCCTGGTCGCGCAGATCCGATATCTGCTTGACGCCACTCCGCCGGGAACTTAAGGAGTGCCACACCCCCGGCGAGTTGGCGGAGTGGTGACGCAGCGGATTGCAAATCCGTGCACAGGGGTTCGATTCCCCTACTCGCCTCCAAACACCCCCCAAGATCAATTTCACCGCACTCTCGTTCGATCAGGCCGAGATGGTGCGTGACGTCGAGCCGGGCGCCTCGCAGAGAGTGACGCCGCGCAGTACCGCGTGCAGCGGAACCGATATTCCCAATACATTTTCTGAACATTTTCTGCCACCTGCGGCGCAAAGCGCCCGGGTCTTCAGCATCCGCGTGCTTCATCCGACAAAAATCGCAAAAGTTAATTTTACCGTTTGGTAAAAAAATCTTTGCTGACCTCAGACGGCCCGCGCGCCGCCGGACACCTGTTCAGACAAGAGGTCATGCATGGAAATCGGGGTCTTTCTTCCCATCGGAAACAACGGCTGGCTCATCTCCGAGACCGCGCCGCAGTACAAGCCGAGCTTCGAGCTCAACAAGCAGATCACCCTCAGCGCCGAGAAGCACGGGCTGGATTTTGTGCTCACCATGATCAAGCTGCGTGGGTTCGGCGGCAAGACTGAGTTCTGGGACCACAACCTCGAGAGCTTCACCCTGATGGCCGGGCTCGCCGCCTGCACCAGCAAGATCAAGCTCTATGCCACGGCCGCCTCGCTGGTGATGCCGCCGGCGATCGTCGCGCGCATGGCTGCGACGATCGATTCCATCTCGAACGGCCGCTTCGGGGTGAACCTCGTCACTGGCTGGCAGAAGCCCGAATACAGCCAGATGGGCATGTGGCCGGGGGATGCGTTCTTCGGCACCCGCTACAAGTATCTCGGCGAGTACGCGCAGGTGCTGCGCGACCTCTGGGAGACCGGCAAGAGCGATCTCAAGGGAGAGTTCTTCGAGATGGACGATTGCCGGCTAAGCCCGCAGCCGCAAGCTGACATGAAGGTGATCTGTGCCGGCTCCTCGGATGCAGGCATGGCCTTCTCGGCGCAATATGCCGATTACAATTTCTGCTTCGGCAAGGGGGTGAACACGCCCAAGGCCTTCGCACCCAACGCAGAGCGCCTCAAGGAAGCCACCGCGAAGACCGGGCGCGACGTGTCGACCTATGCGCTCTTCATGATCATCTCCGACGAGACCGACGAGAAGGCCCGCGCCAAGTGGGAGCACTACAAGCAGGGCGCCGACGAAGAGGCGCTGTCCTGGCTCGGCTTGCAGAGCGCGGCGGACACCACATCGGGCACCGACACCAACGTGCGGCAGATGTCCGATCCGGTTTCGGCGGTGAACATCAACATGGGCACGCTGGTCGGCTCTTACGAGACCGTCGCCCGGATGCTCGACGAAGTGGCAGAAGTTCCCGGCACGGGCGGCGTTCTGCTGACCTTCGACGATTTCGTGCAGGGGGTCGAGGATTTCGGCGCCAGGATCCAGCCGCTCATGGCCTGCCGCAAAGCGGTGCAGGTCGCCGAACCCGCATGAGGACCGAGATGGAAGTTGCCGCACAACCCGAAGCCTTCGGCTTCGATCCCAAGACCACCGCGCTGATCGTGGTGGACATGCAGAACGCCTATGCCACCAAGGGTGGCTACGTCGACCTTGCGGGCTTCGACGTGTCGGGTGCGCGCTCCTGCATCGAGAAGATCTCGAAGGTGACGAAGGCCTGCCGTGACGCCGGTGTGCTGGTCACCTTCCTGCAGAACGGCTGGGATCCGGCCTACGTCGAAGCTGGCGGGCCAGACTCTGCCAACGTCAAGAAATCCAACGCCATCAAGACGATGAAGAGGCGCCCCGAGCTCTGGGGCCAGCTTCTGGCCAAGGGCGGTTGGGACTATGACATCATCGACGAGCTGCAGCCGCAGGAGGGAGATCTGCTCATCCCCAAGCCGCGCTACTCGGGGTTTTTCAACTCCTACCTCGACAGCGCCCTTCGCTCGCGCGGGATAAAGACGCTGGTTTTCACCGGGATCGCCACCAATGTCTG
The DNA here is from genome assembly GCF_003111685.1 of Alloyangia pacifica. NCBI lineage: Bacteria > Pseudomonadati > Pseudomonadota > Alphaproteobacteria > Rhodobacterales > Roseobacteraceae > Alloyangia > Alloyangia pacifica. The sequence continues at coordinate 314,732 of NZ_CP022190.1, forward strand.
CGTGGAAAGCTCGCTGCGCGACGCCTTCCACCTCGAGTACCATTGCCTGATGCTCGAAGACGCGACCAACCACCTCGGGCCGGACTTCATCCAGAAGGCCTCGGTCTACAACGTCGCCACCTTCTTCGGCTGGGTCTCAAAGACCGACGACTTCTGCGCCGCGCTCATCTCCAAGGAAGAAAAGGAACTCTCGAATGCCTAAGACTCCCGTGATCCCCGAAGGCACCGGCAAGCCGCTCGCACCCTACCTGCCGGGCGTGCTGGCCGACGGGGTGGTCTATGTGTCGGGCACGTTGCCCTTCGACAAGGAAAACAACGTCGTACACGTCGGTGATGCGGCAGCGCAGACCAAGCACGTGCTGGAGACGATCAAGTCGGTGATAGAAACCGCCGGGGGCACGATGGACGACGTGGTGATGAACCACATCTTCGTCACCGACTGGGACAACTACGGCGCGGTGAACGAGGTCTATGCGACCTATTTTCCGGGCGACAAGCCAGCGCGCTACTGCATTCAATGCGGGTTGGTGAAGCCCGATGCGTTGGTCGAGATCGCCACGGTGGCGGTCATCAAGGGATGAAGTTCACACACCACAAGTGCGGGCGCGAGGGCGCCCGTACGCTTGTCCTGTGCTCGGGCCTCGGCGGTGCGCAGGGCTATTGGGCGCCGCATCTCGAGGCGCTGAAACCGCGCTTCGATCTCATCCTCTATGACCAGCGCGGCACTGGCGCGAACAGCTGCGCGCTCGGTCCGACCTCGATCGAGGCCATGGCCGATGACGTGCTCGAGATCTGCGACGCCGCCGGGGTGAAGCACTTCGATCTCATGGGCCACGCGCTCGGGGGTCTGGTCGGCTTCGATCTGGCGGCGCGCGAAGAGCGCCGGGTCGAGCGGGTGGTGGCGATCAATGCCTGGCCCGAGATCGACGCCCACACCGCGCGCTGCTTCGACATTCGGCTGGCGACCCTGGCGGGGCAGGGGCTCGCGGCCTTCGCGGCGCTGCAGATGAACTTCCTCTACCCGCCATTCTGGATCGCCGCCTTCCCCGAGAAGATCGCCGCCGAGGAGGCGCACGCGGTCGCCCACTTCCAGGGCGCCGAGAATATCAGTCATCGCATCAACGCGCTGCGCGACTTCCGCCTGCCGGCGATCCCCGATGGCTCGGACCTGCTGCTCATCGCCAGCAAGGACGACGCGCTGGTCGACGTGGCCCAGTCCGAGCGGCTGGCGGCACGCCTCCCGGGCGCCAGGCTGGTGATCTTCGACCAGGGCGGCCACGCGGTGAACCTGACCAAGCGCGAAGACTTCGAGGCCGAGGCGCTGCCCTTCCTGTCGGCCGACGTCTGATCCCAGGCGGCGCGCGGTCCGGGTCCATGACCTGCGCCCGGCAGGTGCGGCGTGACGTCCCTTTCCAAGCGCTCCGGATCCCGGCTACAAATCGGGGCATGATCCGCGCCCACGCCCATCGCCTGACCCTCGCCGTCGCCGTCCTCGCGGTGGCGCTGGCAAGTGTCCTCTTCGCGGCGCGGATGGCGCCCGAGGGGCCGGAGGCCGCCAGCCTGCGAAGCTACCTCGCCATGGGCGGCACGCTGGCCGACCTCTGCGAGACGGAAGGCACCCACCACGGCCACCATTGCCCGGTCTGCAACCTTCTGCCCGAGGCGCCCAGAACCGTGCCCCCCGCGCTGGCGCTGCGCATAGATCGAAGCTTTGAGGTGGTCATCCTTCGCGGTCTCGGCCTGCCGCCGCAGCCGGCCAACCCCCGGAGATCTCCACGCGCCCCGCCGGCGCTGGCCTGACCCGGACCCGCGGCGCAGGCGCCGCACTCTCGAACACACCCGCCGGGCCGGTACGCCCGGATCATGTCCCGCGCAGGCAGCGGTGCGACCGCGCGCGCGTCGGAGGAGACCCCCAATGAAGACCACCCTGATCACCGCCCTCGGCTTTGTGCTGCTGTCGTCTGCTGGCGCCCATGCGGACCACGCGCATGCCGATCGCGCCCATGAGGATCACGCGCAGGCAGAGCACAAGATGGACCACGGCGCGCAGATGGCCGCGCACGATGGTGCCGTCTACGAAATCGGCGCCCTGCACATCGAAAGGCCGTTCTCGCGCGCCAGCCTGCCCAACCAGCCGGTGGGCGGCGGCTTTTTCACCGTGACCAACACCGGCTCCGAGGATGACCGGCTGATCGCCGCGAGCACCTCGCCGGAGCGGGCCGACCACATGGAGATCCACGAGATGGCCATGGACGGGCAGGTGATGAAGATGCGCGAGCTGTCCGACGGCCTGTCGATCCCCGCGGGCGAGACCGTCGAACTGAAGCCGGGCGGCTTCCACCTCATGATGATGGGGCTGAAGCAGCCGCTGGTCGAAGGTGAGAGCGTCACCGTCTCGCTCACCTTCGAGCAGGCCGGCACCATCGAGATCCCGCTGGCCATCGGCGCGCTCAACGCCAAGGGCGGCGCGGCGCAGGGTCACATGACCCACGGCAACTGAGAGGGCTGGACGTGAACAAGCAAGGCATTACCGCCATCCGCATCGCGCTCTGGGGGCTGGTCTTCCTGGCCCTAGTCGCCCTGCTATGGGTCCGCGTCATCGCGCCGCGACTGGAACAAGATGTCACCGCCTCGCTGGGGCGCGGCGACTATCAGCTGACCGCCACCGACGGCAGCACCTTCACCGAGGACAGCCTGAAGGGCGCCCCTTCGGCAGTGTTCTTCGGCTTCACCCATTGTCCCGAGGTTTGCCCGACCACGCTTGGCGACATTGCCACATGGCAGGAGGGGCTGGGCGAGGCAGGTCAAAAACTGCGGGTCTTCTTCGTCACCGTCGATCCCGAGCGCGACACGGCCGAGCAGCTCGAGCAATACGTCTCCTGGGTGCCCGGGGTGCTGGGGGTCTCGGGATCGCGCGAGCAGATGGACAAGGCGATCAAGGCCTTCCGCATCTACGCCCGCCAGGTGCCGCTGGACGATGGCGGCTACACGATGGACCATTCAGCCATGGTGCTGCTCTTTGACGAGGGCGGCGACTACGCGGGGCTGATCAACTACCAGGAAGATTATGATCGGGCGCTCGGCAAGCTGCGCGCGCTGGTCGAGGCCTCCTGACCGTCAGGGCGGCAAAATCCGTCCGTTGGCAAGGGCTTGCCTATGCTCCGGCAGGCTCTTGCCGGCGCGCCCGAGCCGCGTCAGTCTGGCTGCAAAACCTATAAATGGCGGAGCGGGCAAATGGGCAGCACACGGCGGACTTTCCTGATCACGGGCGGGGCGATGGCCCTGCTGGCAGGCTGCGGAGGCGGCGGCTATTCGGGCGGCGCAGCGGCCGCCGATGATCCCATGCTGCGGCCGCAGCCGAACCCCGGCTGGGACAACTGGGTTGCCTCGTTCCGCGGCCGCGCGCTGTCGCAGGGCATCTCTGCCCCGACCTATGATGCCGCATTCCGATCGGCGGGCTTCCTGCCCGGCGTGGTCGAACGCGACCGCAGCCAGACCGAGTTCACCCGCACGCTCGAGGACTACCTCGCGATCACTGCCAACGAGCAGAAGGTCAGCCAGGGGCGCTCGGAACTCCGCCGCAATATGGGCGTGCTGCGCGAGATCGAGGCACGCTACGGCGTGCCGCCGCATGTGGTCTGCGCGGTCTGGGGCATGGAAAGCAGCTACGGCACCCGGCGCGGCAACATCCCGGTGATCTCCGCCTGCTCGACGCTGGCCTTCGACGGGCGCCGCGGCGCCTTCTTCGAGCAGCAGACATTGGCGGCGCTGCGTATCCTCGAGCGCGGCGACATTGATCCCGTGCATCTCACCGGCAGCTGGGCCGGTGCCATGGGCCATACGCAGTTCATTCCCACCACCTACCAGAGCTACGCAGTGGACTTCCGTGGCGACGGTCGGCGTGACATCTGGTCCGAGGATCCCACCGACGGGCTTGCTTCGACCGCCAACTATCTCGCGCGGAGCGGCTGGCGCCGCGGCGAGCCATGGGGGGTCGAGGTGCTGCTGCCCGCGGGCGGAGCCTCCATGGCCGGGGGCTCGCGCAGCGGCGCGGGCTGGGCCGCGGCAGGGCTGCGCCCGGCGGCGGGCGGATCGCTGCCCTCGGGTACGGGCAAGCTGCTGCTGCCGCAGGGCGCAGCGGGGCCGGCCTTCCTCGTCTATCGCAACTTCAATGTCATCCTGCGCTACAACAACGCGCAGAACTACGGGATCGGGGTCGGCCACCTGTCGGACCGGCTCTTGGGAGCGGGACCGCTGCGCGGCGGCTTCCCGCCGGACCGCTACGGGTTGACCATCGAGGATCGGCGCGAGTTGCAGGGCCGGCTCAATTCGGCGGGCTTTGACGCGGGCACGCCGGACGGGGTGCTGGGCAAGAAGACCACGGCGGCGATCGAAGGCTACCAGGCGCGGGCCGGACTGCCGGTCACCGGCGAGCCGTCGCAGGGGCTTCTGGCGCAGTTGCGGCGCGGCTGAGCGCCGCGCCCCTTCCTTCGGGTGGCGGTCACACCGCAGCGCTACCACCGAGCGCGGCCCGCAGGTCGGTCAGCGTCTTCTTCTCGGCGTCGGAGACCGCCTCGCCGCCGAAACCGAGGAAGCCGCCCTCCTTGGCCGCCTCGGCGGTGCGGGTGGCCGTGTCGATCAGGAACTCCGAGAAGGCCCCGGCCTCTTCCGGCGCGGTGGTTTTCACCGTGCCGAGGATCTCCGACAGGCGGGTGATCGCGGCCTCGGTGATCTCGGGGGGCTTCTTGCCCTTCACCAGAGCCTTCACCCCGTCCATCGCGGCAGAGCGACCTTCCGAGGTCTTGTAGGCCTCGGCCACCTCGGCGGCGAGCGAGCCTGCGGAGGCATCCTTGAGCGAGCCGGCCATCGCGGCGCTTTCCTGCACCGCGCCGATCAGACCGCCGGGGTCGGCGGCGGTGATTGCCAGCCCGGCGAGCATCGGCGCTTCCAGAACCATCGCCCAGTCGGTCTCTGTGAATTTTTCCTTGTATGCCATGAGGGTCTCCACTCAATCATTGGTGAGTCCGTTGCGGATGTCCGGGGACGGGCCGTCGGAAAAATGACCGGCGCAGGCGCCGGGGTGGGTGCAGGCTGAAAAATCGCTGCCTGCCATCGACTGAAATGGGCGGGTCCGGCCTCGAACCTTCGACCGGTCCCGGTGCTAAGGGCCTGAACCGGAACGCTCGGAGCCTAGCTCAGCCGGGGCGGGTGATCCAGCGCGGACGCGGGCCGCGGCGCCTAGGCGCGCACGGTGATCACTTTTCCGCCGACGGGCGACAGGGCGCCGGGCAGGACGCCGCGCTGCGCGAGGCGCTCGTAGACCGCGTCCGCCTCGGCAAAGAGCGCCGGATCGTAGAGGTCCTGCGGCGCCCGGTCGGGCATGGGGCGGAAATGGGCACTGAAATCGATCTTGCCGGGCGCCACGCCGAGCGCTTCGCAGAGTGCCTCGAGCGTCTTCTGCGGGTCGGCACGCATGTCGTCCTGCAGCACGAAGAGGCAGCGGTCCTCGAAGCGTTGCACGTAGCGGAAGGCCTGCAGCCAGTAGTTGATCCAATAGTCCGGCGTCGTGGTCTCAAAGGCGGCGGGATCGAAGCCGGGAAAGAGCAGCGGCCTGTGGATCCGACCGAACTCGAAATGGCCGATGTCGCGCATGTATCGGCGAATGAACTCGTCGTCCGCTTGCAGCTTCAGAAAGTTCAGGTGCTGGCGCAGAAGCGAGGCGGCATGGGTCTCTGGCCGGCGCAACGGCACCACGATGCGGCAGCCGGGGAAAGCCTCGAGCAGATAGGGGATGCGGGCGATATTTGCATTGTTCTTCGAACAGTAGCGGGCCGGGCCCCCTGGGCTGCGGGCGTGGATCACCTTGTGCATCTGGCGGGCGATGAAGGCCTCGGCGGCGGGGTCGCGGTCCTCGGCCTGCCAGAGCGCGATGCCTTCGGCGCGGTACTTGCCGGGCCAGAGCGTCTTCCACAGCACCTCCTCGAAGGCCTCGGGGCTGTCGAGGTCGATCTCCAGGCCGTCGCCATGGGCGCGCTCGTGCCGCCCCACGTCGCGCCCGCGCCCGCCGGCGAGCCGGTTCCACAGCGCCGGCGCGGTGACGAAGGGCATGTCGCGATAGGTGTGCGTGGCGATGGCGGGCACCTCGTGCAGCGCGTTGAGCAACGCCGTGGTGCCGCCCCGCGCCAGCGAGGCGACAAAGATGGGCGGGCCGGCCGGCTCCTGCACCGCGCCGGGCATCAGCCGGTCCTCGAGCCTCGAGGCGCCCTTCAGCACCGCGGGGCTGGCAAAGGCCAGCATGTGGAAGAAGCGGTCGGCGGTGGAATAGCGGTTGATCTCGGGCAGCGCCTCGGGATCGTGGCGGCGCGGCCCACGCAGGCGACGCAGGCTCTCGCCACCGGCGATCGCAGCCACCGAGACCACGAAGAGGTAGTCGAGCCGCAGCATCAGCGAGAGCACTGCCTCGCGTGGCACCAGACCCATGAGGTCGGCGGCGAGCACCGGCAGCGCGGCCAGCGCCAGAGACAGGGCGAAGCGCCAGAAGAGGCCGAAGGCCGCGCCGATCAGCGCGAAACCGGCCCGGCGCACGGCAATCTCCTTGGCGTCGTCGTCGAGCTCATTGTCCATCATGGCGGTGATACCGGTCATCGCGGTGCCGAGTGTGGCGCGGCACAGCGGCACGACCTTACTGCGCCAGAGCCCGAGACCGAAACCGGCCACGGCCAGCAGCGAGACGAGGAAGGTGGCGATCATTTGCGCGTGCCACTGCGCGCGGCGGCCCGGCTTTTCAGCATCCGCTTGAGCGGGTACCAGACCAGCCCGGCGATGAGCAGGAGCACGCCGAGCAGGATGGCGACGGTGACGGCGATGGCGCCAAGCCCGGCGCCGGGTCCGATATAGGCGGCGGCCGGGTCGGGCAGCCCCATGCCGAAACTCAGAAGCAGGAGCGCCGCAAGGCGTGCAAAAGGCGTCATCTTTCGGGTTCTCCTTGTCGAAAAGGGGGAAAGGGTTTGCGATCCACGGGCGCGGCTAGGGCTAGGGCTGGGGGCATGTCTCCCAAGCCGTTTCAAAATAGCCGGGGGGATGGACGTCGGCGTTGGTGATCTCGCCGACATGGGCGTCATCAAAGGCGTTGACATATTCCCAGACCACTTCGCCCTCGGCGCTGGTCTGGATCACCCGGCCGCCGTCAAACTCGGCGATCACCATGCCACCATCGGGCAGGATCTCGTGCTGGCCGCGGATCGCCGAGAGCATCTTCTGCCCGGGCGCCTCGCCGAAGAGCAGCTCGATCTCGCCGCTGGCGGGCTCGACGGCGATGATATTGGTGATCTTGGGCGTGTCGAGGTCGAGCACCTCGCCGGGATAATCGGTCCGGTAGACGTTGTTGTTGAAGATCGAGATGCGCCCGTCGGGGCGGAACTCGGGATCGTGCTGGCGCAGCCAGGGGCCGGTCTGGTGCCACTTCACATCCCAGCTGACCGGATCGACAACCATGACGAGGTTGAGATCGCGCATCGAGACCAGCAAGTCCCCGGTCTCGAACTGGGGAAAGGCGGCAGCGTAGGCGGCGGGCAGCTCGCCGACCTTGTTGGAATGCACCAGCTCGTCGCGGTCGGGGGCGTGGCGGCTGAAGTCCGCCCCATTTGCGGTCAGCAGCGCCTCGAGATGGGAGTCGCGGAGTATCTTCGGGATCGACACCTCTTGCTCGATCTCACCCGCCTCGCTGATTTTCAGGATCGTGTCCTCCTTGATCTCCAGCCCGCTCGCCGATGCGGAGAAGGGAGGCATGCGGTCTGGCGCGTCGGAATCGAGCCAGCGCTGGCGGCCAAGTAGCCAGTAGCCGCCGCCCGACGCGGGAACGATCGAATGATGGGTGCGCTCGTTCAGCGTCCAGACCACTGCGCCGCAGGGTGAGAGCTTCACCGTGCCGCAGTACTCGTAGTTGAAGACGACCTCTCCCTTCGGCGTCACCAGCGCGCCGTGCTGGTCGACGTTGAGCGTGCTGGCAAGCGCGCAGACCCGGGTTCCGGCGTCGGGAAAATGGGTGAAATAGTCGAGCGTCCACTTGCGCATCACGCGTCCATCGCGGTGCACCAGCCGGGCCTGGTTCTCGTCGTCGAAGAACCCGGCCATGAAGACCAGCGCGCCGTCGTCGCCGATCTTGTTGATGGTCACGCCGTCGCCCATGCCGCGCGACGGCTGAAGATGGTGGCGCCGGGGGTGGCTGGTCAGATCGTTGTGCCCCAGCGTGGTGAGCATGTCATAGGTGAGTTCGAGTTGTGGGGCGGGGAAGAGATGCTTTCGCGTGGCAACAGAGCCGTACACGAACCCGGCGCCAATAAGGGCGAGCAGCAGGCACACGGAGAATATGCGCCGCGCGAAGGTGTCGGAGAATTGCGACATGAAATGTGGCTTTCAAAAATCTGTCGAGCCCCGTCTGAATTAGGAAGGAGCCAGCTCGGCGAGACATGCGTCCAAGCGCCGGTCAGTCTTGTACAGCCTCCTCGGAATCGCAAGCTTTTCGTTGAATTTGCGGAAAGGTGCGGCGAAAACCCGTCGTTGCGGCTGCGCCGCTGCCGCTGCGCGGCGGCGCTCAGACGACTTCGATCACGTCCTTATCGATGGCCAGGTGATAGCCCTTGCGGGCGATGTTGCGCACCAAAAGCTCGCTGACCATCTGGTTGCCCAGACCGTCGCGGAGGCGCTTGATCCGCGTCGCCCCGGCGGCCTCTTCGCAGTCGCTGGGATCGCGGCCCGAGATCATCCCCTCGATCTGCGCGCCGGTCAGTGTCTCGTCGTCCATCCGCGCCTCGGCCAGGACCGAGAGTGTCTCGATCATCGCCGCGGTCAGCTTGAAGCCCATGGTGTTGAGATACACCATGTTCTCCTCGCGGCTGATGATCAGCGAACTGACCTGGATGCCCGAGCGCTCGATCTGTGCCATGCGCCGGTTCATCCCCGCGAGCATCACCAGGAAGACCAGCGCGGCCACCAGCATTGCGGCGGCGAAGACCAGCAGCACGAAGATCACCATGCGGTAGCTCGCCAGCGTGTCGGCAAAGGCGGTGCCCGAAAGCGCGAGGATCTCCAGCAGCTTCACCTCGGCCTGGGCGGTGAGGTCATGCTCGACGAAGATCCGTTCGACCCGCGCGTTGAAGGCGTTGCCATCGGGCAGGGTGAGCATGAGCAGCCCGCCGGCAAGGACCAGCAGGGCGACGATCGCGGCGATGCCAAGGGTGACGATGCGCCCGCCTGCGCGGCGGGCGTCAGTAGCGGAGATAGAACTCGCCGGCATTCTTCTTCTTTTCTTCCGAGGGCGGCTGTTCGGACAGGGCGACGACGCTTAGCAGCGTCCAGCCGTTGCGGTCGAGCCGGATTTCCAGCTGCGCGGCCGCGGTGTTCTTCGACGGGCAGGCTTCCGTCGGCAGGAGGGCGATGCCGTACTGCAGGCGCAGCGGGTCGTCCTGTTTGGCCTTGTACTCCGCATAGCACTCGGCCTGCGCCGCAGTGGCACCGAGGGCGAGCGAGAACGAGAGGGCGAGAAACGGCATGTTCATAGGGGGAGACTGAGCGCGCGGCGGGCGCAATTCAATAGCCCCGGACGGATAGGTGCCGGATATCCGATAACATCGGAGGGATATTGCCTGTTTTTCCGGGGTGGGCCGAGGGTCGGGAGAGATCGCGGCAGCCGCCGTGATGCCCACAGGTTCCCCAAGGAGACAGCCCATGTCCAGGAAGTTCATCGCCGGCGTGCTCGCCGCCTCGCTCGTCGTCACCGGGTTTTCCGCCGCCCCGCTCCGCGCCGCCGAGGCGCGGGACGTGGCCAAGGTCATCGGCGGGGCGGCCCTCGTCTACATGATCGGCAAGGCGGTCAGCGAGGCGCGCGAGGCGGACCGCGAGCGCGACAGGAAGGATAAGGAAAGGACCAAGGCCCTGCAGCTTCAGGCGGCGCAGCAGGAGCACTCCTGGCGCGCCCCCGATCCGCGGCCCCACCTGCCGCGCCCCTACCGTTTCGAGGACCGTCACGGGCAGTTTGCGCAGCCGTCACACGCGCGGCCGAAGGGGGTCCTGCCCGGAGCCTGCCTGCGCGAGGTGCGCGGCGAGCGGGGCGCGGTGATGCAACGCTCCTGCTTGCGCAGCGCCGCGATCCGCACCGACGCCCTGCCTGACCGCTGCGAGAAGAAGATCCGCATCGGCAAGGACAAGGAGCACGTCTTCTCGGCGCAATGCCTCCAAAAGGCGGGCTGGCGCATCAGCGGCCGTGGCGCCGGCAATGGCCACGACCGGCATGGCGCTTGGCACCCCGGTCGGCAGCATGATCGGCACTACGACGGTCGGCGCAACTGAGCGCGCCGACAGGGGAAATCGCCCCTCAGTGTAGGTCTTCGGGCAGCAGAAGGTTGAGCAGGATCGACAGACCCGCCGCCGGCAGCAGACCGGAGGTCAGCAGCACCTGTGCCGTCTTGGGCAGGTGCTGCAGCGCCGTTGGCTCGAGCTGCAGCCCGAAACCGACCGAGAGCGAGATCGCGAAGATCACCATGTTGCGGCGGTTCCACACCACCTCGGAAAGCATGTTGACCCCCGCCGCGCAGACCATGCCGAACATCACGATGACCGCGCCGCCGAGCACGTTGATCGGCACGGTCGAGACCGCCGCGCCGACCTTTGGCACCAGCCCGCAGAGGATTAGGAAGAGCGCGCCGATGGTGACCACGTGGCGGCTCATGACCCCGGTCATCGAGATCAGACCGACATTCTGGCTGAACGAGGTGTTGGGCAACCCGCCAAAGACCCCCGCCACCGCGGTGCCGAGACCGTCGGCAAAGGTCGCGCCGCCGATTTCCCTGTCGGTGGCCTCGCGCCCGGCGCCGCCCTTGGTAATGCCCGAGACGTCGCCCACGGTCTCGATCGCCGAGATGACCGCCATGAAGCACATGCCGAGGATGATCGCGAAGTTGAACTCTATGCCCCAGCGGAAGGGCATGGGCAGCTCGAAGACCGGCGCGTTGGCGACGCTGCCGAAGCTGACCTGACCCATGGCCAGCGACACGAGGTACCCCGCGACCAGCCCGACCAGCACCGCCGAGAGCGCCAGAAGCCCACGGGTGAAGAACTTCACCGCCAGCGTCACCAAGATCACGACGAGCGCGGGCAGCCACATGGCGAGACTGCCGAACTCCGGCGTGCCCAGCTTCGGCACGCCGCCCGCGGCATACTGGATGCCGACCTTGAGCAGCGCGAGGCCGATCATCAGCACGATCAGCCCGGTGACCAGTGGCGGCAGCGCATGGCGGATCCGGGTGACGACGAAGCCGAGGCAGAAGTGGAAGATCCCGCCGATCACGATGCCGGTCATCAGCCCGGCCATGCCCGCGATTCCCTGACCGGCCACCGCCGGGATCATCACCGGCAGAAAGGCGAAGGAGGTGCCCTGCACGATCGGCAGCCGCGCGCCGACCCTGCCGAAGCCGATCGACTGGAACAGCGTGGCGATGCCTGCAAAGAGCATCACCATCTGGATCATGTAGATCATGTTGGGAAAGTCGGGGCTGTTCGATCCGTAGCCGAAGCCCGCGGCCCCGGCGATGATGATCGCCGGGGTGACGTTCGAGGCGAACATCGCCATCACGTGCTGCAGCCCCAGCGGCACCGCCTTGCCGAGCGGCGGCATGTAGTCGGGGTTCATCAGCTGGTCGGGTGTGCCGATTGGGTGGCCCTTGGGGGCGGTCGCGTCAGTCATGCCATAGTCTCCCTCGTCGGTGTTGCGTAGTGGGTATGAGATGACCCGCCGCCTCTGCCGGGCGTCTGTGCGGGGGAGGGGCCGTCAGCCCCGGGTGATCAGCAGCGGCGCCTCCAGCCAGTGTTCTTCAAGGTTGGGTGTCGCGCCGATGCGGTCGACCACGGCAAAGAGCCCCGGCGCCTGCAGCGGCGTCAGCACCCCGTGCCAGGTGCCCCGGTGAAAGTTGATCCCCTGTCCCGGCGCGGCGAGGAAGGCGTGCACTTCGCCGGGTCCCTCGTTCGCGCCGGACCCGGGGTCGGCGACGATCACCAGCCACTCGTTCTGGTGCATCGGCAGAAAGGCCTGGCTGCCCTCGGGGTGCCGCTCGACCAGTTCCAGAGTATAGGGCAGGGCGCGCGGCTCGGCGTCGAAGAGGCTGATGCCCGCCCGGCCCTCGGGGCCGAAGTCCAGCGCGGCGCGGTCGTGGTGCCGTCCGCAGAGTCCCTGGTTGATGATCTTGTCGGGGATCCCCTTCACCTCGAGCACCTCGCCATAGGGCGCGAAGCCCTCGGCGGTCAGCGGGCGCGCGGCGATTTCCCTCATCGCGCCGCCCCCACCGGGGCCAGCGAAACGTGGCGGTTGACGTCCTTGTAGAGCAGGTAGCGGAAGCGCTCGCTCTCGTCGACGATGCAGGCCTGCGGGCAGAAGGCGCGCAGCCACATGAAATCGCCGGGGCCGACGTCGACCCAGTCCTGGTTGAGCAGGTAGCGCGCGCGCCCCTCCAGAACGTAGAGCCCGTGTTCCATCACGTGGGTCTCGGCGAAGGGGATGCGCCCTCCCTTGCCGAAGGTGACGATGTTGGCGTGGAAGTCGTGGCGGATGTCGGCGGGATCGAAGAAGCGCTGGGTGCCCCAGAGCTCCTCGCAGCCGGTCATCCAGTTTACCGGCACCTCCTCGTCATGGGTGACGATCACCGGCGGCACCGAAACGCCCGGCGCCGCCTCCCAGCGCTTGCGGATCCAGTGGAATTTAAAGGGCGTCTCGCCCCCGTTCCACAGTGTCCAGCCGGAGCTCGGAGGCAGGTAGACGACGTGGCCCGCGCGCAGATCGTACTCCGTGCCGCCGACGGTCAGCCGCGCGGTGCCCTCCGTGACCAGCAGTGCCGCCTGCGCCTGCGCATCGGGTTCTGGTGCCTCGCTGCCGCCACCAGGAGCCAGCTCCACCGCGTATTGCGCGAAGCTCTCGGCAAAGCCCGAGAGCGGCTTGGCGATGATCCAGGCGCGAGTGTGCTGCCAGCCCGGCAGCAGTGAGCTGACGATGTCGCGCATCGTGCCGGCGGGCAGGAAGGCATAGGCGGTGGTGAAGACCGCGGCGCCGTGAGGGTTGTCCTCGCGCGGGGGCATGCCGGCGGGCGGGAAGGCATAGCTGCGGGGGGGTTCCATGATGCTCACAGGAGGGCCTCCAGGCGCAGGCGGGCGATGCGTTCGACCTGTCGGCAGGCCTCGGCGAACTCGGTGTCGGTGTCATTGGCGATGCGGCGCTCGAAGGCGGCGAGGATGCCCGCCTTGTCGTGGTCGCGTACCGCGATGATGAAAGGGAAGCCGTGCTTCTCGACATAGGTGGTGTTGAGCTCGGTGAAGCGCGTGCGCTCGGCATCGGTCAGCGAGTCGAGCCCGGCGCTGGCCTGCTCGGCGGTGCTGTCCTCGGTCAGGCGCTTCGCCTCGGCCAGCTTGCCCGCAAGGTCGGGGTGCGCCTGCAGCACACCAAGCCGCTCCTCGCGGCTGGCGGTGCGCAGCACGCGGGCTAGCGCGTTGGCGAGCCCCGCGGGCCGGTCATGTGCCGCGCCGAGCTCCAGCTCGAAGGCGCGCTCGGCGACCCAGGGCGAATGCTCGACGATGCCGCCGAAGGTGCCGACAAAGGTCTCGCGGTCCATGGTCGAAGGGCGCGGGCCGGTCTTCGGCGGGTGGGTCTTGGCCCAGTGCTCGGCGATCTCCAACCGGATCGGCGTCCAGACCCCCTCGAAGCCGCCGATATAGTCGAGGAAGCGCTTCAGCCCGGCGATCTTGCCCGGGCGGCCGATCAGGCGGCAGTGCAGGCCGACCGACATCATCGCAGGCTTGCCCGCCTCGCCCTCGACAATCAGCGTGTCGAAGGCGTCCTTGAGGTAGGTGAAGAACATCTCGCCCTCGATCCAGCCCGGCGAGGTGGCGAAGCGCATGTCGTTGGCCTCGAGCGTGTAGGGGATGATCAGCTGGTCGCGGCCCTCGACCTCCAGCCAGTAGGGCAGGTCGTCGTCATAGGTGTCCGAGACGTAGTCCATCGCCCCGGTCTCGGCGACCAGCCGCACGGTATTGGCGCTGCAGCGGCCCGTGTACCAGCCGCGCGGCGGCGCGCCGACAACCTCAGTGTGCAGGCGGATCGCCTCGGCGATGGAGGCGCGCTCCTCCTCCTCGGGCATGTCCTTGTGCTCGACCCACTTCAGCCCGTGCGAGGCGATCTCCCAGCCCGCGTCCTTCATCGCCTCGACCTGCTCGGGCGAGCGGGCGAGGGCGGTGGCGACGCCGTAGATGGTGACCGGGATATCGTATCCGGTGAACAGCCGGTGCAGCCGCCAGAAGCCGGCGCGGGCGCCGTACTCGTAGATCGACTCCATGTTCCAGTGGCGCTGGCCCGGCCATTGTGCCGCGCCCGCGATGTCCGACAGGAACGCCTCCGAGGCCGCGTCGCCGTGCAGGACGCAGTTCTCGCCGCCCTCTTCGTAGTTGAGCACGAACTGCACGGCGATCTTTGCACCGCCGGGCCATTGCGCGTCGGGGCGGTAGGGGCCGTGTCCGATCATGTTGCGGGGATAGCGCTGCATCTGCCGGTCCTCTGGCATGGGGTGGTCTCCTGTCGATACTGGCGTGCCGGCCCGGGCGGAACCGCAAAGCCCCGCGGCGCGGCGCGCACCTTGCCTTCCCTGTTAGCACCGCTGAAAAAAGGAGCAAGATCATCTGCTCCCGAACGCTCCGCGGCGTGCGGCGGCGGCGGTCCCTCCGGCGGGCTTGCGCGCCCTGCATATGGACAGAGCGCCCCACAGCCCCTATGTGCACCCATCATGGCCCAGCAGAAGTCCGACCCCAACTACAAGATCATCGCCGAGAACCGGCGCGCGCGCTTCGATTATGCGATCGAGGACGATATCGAATGCGGTATTGTGCTGACCGGCTCCGAGGTGAAGAGCCTGCGCGAGAACAGCTCCAACATCGCCGAGAGCTACGCGGCGGTGGAGGACGGCGAGCTGTGGCTGGTGAACTCCTATATCGCCCCCTACACCCGCGCCATGTTCCCGCACGAGGAGCGCCGCCGCCGCAAGCTGCTGGTCTCCAAGAAGCAGCTCTCGCGCCTGTGGAACGAGACCCAGCGCAAGGGCATGACAATCGTGCCGCTGGTGATGTACTTCAACCACAAGGGCGCGGTGAAGCTGAAGATCGGCATCGCCAAGGGCAAGCAGAACCACGACAAGCGCGAGACCGAGGCGAAGCGCGACTGGAACCGCCAGAAGCAGCGGCTGCTCAAGGAACGCGGCTGATCCTGCGACCGAATCTCCGCGCGCGGGCCCGGCGCCGCGCCATCGCACCCTTGCGAGTCTGCAGCCGGCACCTTAGAGACGAGGCGATGCTGACTGCCCCGGGGAGAGGTGATGGCAAGTGACGACCCCAAGACGCTCGTGTCGACCGACTGGCTGGCGCGCCACCTGAAGGATCCGGACCTGCGTCTGCTCGACGCGAGCTGGTACATGCCCGGCTCGGGACGCGATCCCAAGGCCGAGTACGAGGCCGCGCACATTCCGGGCGCGCGCTTCTTCGACATCGACGAGATCTCCGACCTGCGCTCGGAACTGCCGCACATGGTGCCCCCCGTGGACAAGTTCATGTCCCGCATGCGCGCGCTCGGAGTCGGCGACGGCCATCAGATCGTTGTCTACGACGGCACCGGCCTCTTCTCTGCCGCCCGCGTCTGGTGGCTGTTCAAGCTGATGGGACATGACGACATCGCCGTGCTCGACGGCGGCCTGCCGAAATGGCAGTCCGAGGGGCGCGAGGTCGAGGATCTGCCCCCCGTCATCCGCGACCGCCACATGATGGTGCGCCGCCAGAACCACCTGGTGAAGGACGTCACGCAGGTCTCTGCCGCCGCCAAGCTGCGCGACCACGAGATCCTCGATGCCCGCGCGCCTGCCCGCTTCCGCGGCGAGGTGCCCGAGCCGCGCCCGGGCCTGCGCTCGGGGCATATACCCGGCTCCAAGAACGTGCCCTTCGGCACGCTGCTCAACCCCGACCAGACGATGAAATCGCCCGAGGCGCTGCGCGCCGCCTTCGAGAGCGCCGGCGTCGATCTAAGCAAGCCGGCGATCACCAGCTGCGGCTCGGGGGTCACCGCCGCCATCCTGAGCCTTGCCCTGACACGCCTCGGCAAGACAGACCACGCCCTTTATGACGGGTCCTGGACCGAGTGGGGGCAATTCCCCACGCTGCCCGTCGCCACCGGAGAGGACTGATGTTCGAAACTCTGAAAGAGCAACCCGCCGACAAGATCCTGATGCTGATGCAGGCCTTCAAGGAAGACCCGCGCACGCAAAAGGTCGACCTCGGGGTCGGCGTCTACAAGGACGCCAGCGGCAACACGCCGGTCATGCGCGCCATCAAGGCGGCGGAAAAGCAGCTCTGGGAGAGTGAGACCACCAAGGCCTACACCGGCCTCGCCGGCGACCCGGCCTTTGCCGAGGCGCTGTCGACGCTGGTGCTGGGCGACGCTGTCCCGCGCGAGAACATTGCCGCCGCCGCGACTCCGGGCGGCACCGGCGCCGTGCGCCAGGCCTTTGACATGATCAAGATGGCCAACCCCAAGGCGCGCGTCTTCGTCTCGGACCCGACCTGGCCGAACCACTTGTCGATCCTCAAGCACATGGGCCTGCAGATCGTCCCTTACCGCTATTTCGACGCCGAGACACGCGGCGTGGACTTCATCGGCATGATCGCCGATCTGCAGCAGGTGCTGCCGGGCGACGTGGTGCTGCTGCACGGCTGCTGCCACAACCCCACCGGCGCCAACCTGAACATCTCGCAGTGGAAGGCCGTGACCCAGCTGCTGCTGGAAAAGCAGGGCACGCCGATGATCGACATCGCCTACCAGGGCTTCGGCGACGGTCTCGAGGAAGACGCCGCCGGCGTGCGCCTCGTTGCCTCCTCGGTGCCCGAGTGCCTGATCGCGGCCTCCTGCTCGAAAAACTTCGGCATCTACCGCGAGCGTACCGGCCTGCTGATGGCCGTCAGCCAGGATGCCTCGGCGAAGAAGCTGAACCAGGGCACGCTGAATTACCTCAACCGGCAGAACTACTCCTTCCCGCCCGACCACGGCGCGCGGCTGGTGACCATGGTTCTGACCGATCCCGAGCTGCGCGCCGACTGGGCCGCCGAGCTCGAGGAGGTGCGCCTGTCGATGCTGGGGCTGCGCGAGCAGCTTGCTTCCGAGCTGCAGCGCCTGTCGGGCTCTGATCGTTTTGGCTTCATCGCCCAGCACCGCGGCATGTTCTCGCGTCTTGGCGCGACGCCTGAGCAGGTCGAGACCATGCGCCGCGACCACGGCATCTACATGGTCGGTGACTCGCGCCTGAACATCGCGGGCCTCAACAAGACCACCGTGCCGATCCTCGCCGAGGCGATCATCAAGGCCGGCTGCTGAGCCCCGGACGCCGATGCAAACGGCATGAGCTTCGAGCGCGGGCCTTCGGGCCCGCGTTCCGCGTTTCAGCCATGCGCCGCGAGGCTGTCCTGCGGCGCCTCGGCCCGGTCCTCCATGCCGTAGTCGCGCAGCACCTGGCAGACCCGCAGCCGATAGCCCGCGAAGATGCCCTCGCGCCCGGCCTTCTGTGCGCCGCGATGCGCGGCAAGGGTCCGCCAGCGCTGCACCGCCGCCTCGTCTTCGAAGAAGCTGAGCGAGAGCAGCTTGTCGGGGTTGGTGAGGCTCTGGAAGCGCTCGACCGAGATGAACCCTTCGACTTCCTCGACCATGGGACGCATGGCGGCGGCGATGTCGAGGTATTGCTCCTTGCGCCCTTTCTCGGGGATGACCTCGAAGATGATTGCGATCATGACTGTCTCCTCTTTGTCGGCCAGCTTTCCGGCCCAGAGGCGCGGTTTGCAAGCCGGTAGCGGGGCGTGCCTTCCGCGCGATGCCCGGTTTGGCAGGGGGGACTTGCGTATTTGGAAAGAGAAGAAGGTGCAGGGCGCGGCGCCGAGGCAGGGCGGCGGCGGCCTGCCGGGGGTCGCGCCCGGGGGTTGATCTCTGCGGCGCGCGCATGGCAAAGCGCGGGCTTTCGCGGCCGGGCGGTTCCCGGACAGCACGATCCGCTTGCCGCGCGGGGGTTTGACACGTATCCGCAAGGCTGGCCCGCTTGCCCAAGTGCGGGGGCCATGCGACCCTTCCCGCCGGAGGACCCCAGTGATGACCGAGACGATGAGCCGATCCGAAACCAGCCTTGTGCCGCAGCTCCACGAGCCGCGCAATCCGGGCATGCCGCTCGACATGGACCGGGTGATGCGCGCAACCGCCAACCGTTCGGCGATCGAGCGCCGCGCCGCGACCCTGCCCGGGCGGCGCTCGGTGAAGAAGGACTACCAGGCGGCCTGGCTCGCACGGGCAATTTCCTGCATCGATTTGACCACGCTTGCGGGCGACGACACGCCGGGACGCGTGGCGCGGCTCTGCGCCAAGGCACGACAGCCGGTGCGGGCGGATCTCCTCGACGCGCTGGGGCTCGAGGGGCTGACCGTGGGTGCGGTCTGCGTCTACCACGACATGATCGCCCCTGCCGTCGAGGCGCTCGAGGGCAGCGGCATTCCGGTGGCGGCGGTCTCGACGGGTTTCCCGGCGGGGCTCTCACCCTTCCCTCTGCGCGTCGCCGAGATCACCGAGAGCGTCAAGGCCGGTGCCAGGGAGATCGACATCGTCATCTCGCGCCGCCACGTGCTGACCGGTGACTGGCAGGCGCTATACGACGAGATGCGCGCGTTCCGCGAGGCCTGCGGCGAGGCGCACGTGAAGGCGATCCTCGCCACCGGCGAGCTTGGCACGCTGCAGAACGTGGCGCGGGCGTCGATGGTTTGCATGATGGCGGGCGCCGATTTCATCAAGACCTCGACCGGCAAGGAAAGCGTCAACGCCACGCTGCCGGTCAGCCTCGTGATGATGCGCGCCATCCGCGAGTACCACGAGGAAACCGGCTGTCGCGTCGGTTACAAACCGGCGGGCGGCATCTCCAAGGCCAAGGACGCGGTGACCTACCTGGCGCTGGTCAAGGAAGAGCTCGGCGACCGCTGGTTGCGGCCGGACCTCTATCGCTTCGGCGCCTCCTCGCTGCTGGGCGACATCGAGCGGCAGCTCGAACATCACGTGACCGGGGCCTATTCGGCCTCCTGGCGCCACGCCACGAGCTGATGGCGCATCTGCGGAACTGGAGACGACGGACATGAGCGTGAAAGAGATCTTCGAGAGCATGGATTATGGACCCGCGCCCGAGAGCGCCGCGGATGCGCTGAGCTGGATCGTGGATCAGGGCTCGCGCTTCGGTTGCTACGTCGATGGCAGCTTCACCAAGCCGGGCAAAACCTTCGAAAGCCGCAACCCCGCCACCGGCGAGGTGCTGGCTGAGGTGACGCAGGCGACGCAGGGCGATGTCGACGCGGCGGTCAAGGCCGCGCGCGCGGCGCAGCCGGGCTGGGCCAAGCTGGGCGGCAAGGGCCGGGCGCGCTTCCTCTACGCGCTGGCGCGGCTGGTGCAGAAGCATTCGCGGCTGCTGGCGGTGCTGGAAACGCTCGATAACGGCAAGCCGATCCGCGAGAGCCGCGACATCGACATCCCCCTCGTGGCGCGGCACTTCCACTATCACGCCGGCTGCGCGCAGCTGATGGACGCCGAGTTGCCGGGGCAGGAGCCGCTGGGGGTCTGCGGCCAGATCGTGCCGTGGAACTTCCCGCTGCTGATGCTCGCCTGGAAGATTGCCCCGGCGCTGGCCATGGGCAACACCGTGGTGCTGAAGCCCGCCGAATGGACCTCGCTGAGCGCGCTGTGCTTTGCAGACCTCTGCCAGCAGGCGGGTCTCCCCAAGGGCGTGGTCAACATCGTCACCGGCGACGGCGCCGTGGGCGAGATGATCGTGGGCGCAGAGGTCGACAAGATCGCCTTCACCGGCTCGACCGAGGTGGGCCGCAAGATCCGCGCCGCCACCGCCGGCAGCGGCAAATCCCTGACGCTGGAGCTGGGCGGCAAGTCGGCCTATGTGGTGTTCGAGGATGCCGATCTCGACAGCGCGGTCGAGGGGCTGGTGGATGCGATCTGGTTCAACCAGGGGCAGGTCTGCTGCGCCGGCTCGCGCCTTCTGGTGCAGGAGGGCATCGCCGAGCGCTTCCACGACAAGCTCAAGGCGCGGATGGACAAGCTGCGCCTGGGCGATCCGCTCGACAAGTGCATCGATATCGGGGCCATCGTCGATCCCGAGCAGAAGGCGCGGATCGAGGCGCTGATGCAGAAGGCCGAGGGCGAAGGCGAGGTCTACACCGGCTGCGCCGCGCCCGAAGGCTGCTTTATCGCCCCGACGTTGGTCACCGGCCTCTCCCCCGCCTCGCTGCTGATGCAGGAAGAGATTTTCGGCCCGGTGCTTGTCTCGACCACCTTCCGCACGCCGTCGGAGGCGGTGCAGATCGCCAACAACACGCGCTACGGGCTGGCCGCCTCGGTCTGGTCCGAGAACATCAACACCGCGCTTGATATTGCGCCGAAGCTCGAAGCCGGGGTGGTCTGGGTCAACGGCAGCAACATGTTTGATGCGGCGGCGCCCTTTGGCGGGCTGCGCGAGAGCGGTTTTGGCCGGGAAGGCGGCTGGGAGGGCCTCGCGGCCTATACCCGCCCCGCCGGCAAGGCCGCGTCGCTCAAGAAGGTCGAGGCCTTCGCTGGCGAGAAGGCCGAGCCGCAGGACGTCGATCGTACCGCCAAGCTCTACATCGGCGGCAAGCAGGCGCGGCCCGACAGCGGCTACGCGCAGAACATCTACGACCGCAAGGGCCGACTGCTGGGGCAGGCGCCGATCTCGTCGCGCAAGGACATCCGCAACGCCGTCGAAGCGGCGCGGGGCGCGTCGGGCTGGTCCTCGGCCACGGCCCACAACCGCGCGCAGGTGATCTACTTCATCGCCGAGAACCTGCAGGCGCGGGCGGGGGAGTTCGCGGCGCGGATCGATTCCATGACCGGCGGCAACGGGGGCGCGGCAGAGGTCGAGGCCTCGGTCGACCGGCTCTTCACCTACGCGGCCTGGGCGGACAAGTACGAGGGCGCGGTGAAACCCGTGCCGCTGCGCGGCACCGCGCTGTCGCTGCGCCGACCCACCGGCGTGATCGGTGCCTTCTGCCCCGACGAGGCGCCGCTGCTGGGTCTCGTCTCGGTCATGGCGCCGGCCATCGCCATGGGCAACCGCGTGGTGCTGGTCGCCTCCGAGCCCTTCCCGCTGGCGGCGACGGACTTTTACCAGGTGCTCGACACCTCGGATCTGCCGGGCGGGGTGGTCAACATCCTCACCGGCCCGCACGAGGAGCTTGCGCCGACGCTTGCCAGCCACATGGACGTCGAGGCGGTGTGGACCTTTTCGTCGTCGGACCTGTCGAAGACCCTCGAGGCGGGCGCCGCGGGCAACCTCAAACGCAGTTGGGTGAACGACGGCAAGGCCCGCGATTGGGCCTCGGCAGCGGGGGAGGGCGAGAGCTTCCTCGAAGCGGCGACCGAGGTTCAGACCGTGTGGATCCCCTGGGGCGCCTGAGCGCCGCCCCGTCCCGGAGCCCGAGTCGCGTGTGGGGCGCCTTGTCGCGCCCCACCGTTTTAGGCGTTGAATCAGCCTGCTGTCCCGGATAAGGGGCGATCTTTCGCCGCAACGTTGAGAAAAGCCCTCTCCGATGCTATCTTATAAGGGCCCGGCGCCGGGGTCACATTCGGCGCGTGCCATGAAGGAGGACAATGTCCTGTCACTTACTGCCGATGCGGCCGGTGCCGCTGTTGCGGGGATGCCCATGAGCGGGCTGCCCCACACCGAGGTCACGAGCGAGCTCATTCTTGCCGCCGTCCTCAAGTCTCTCGACGACAACAAGGCGGAAGAGACCGTGCAGATTGACCTGCGCGGCAAGACCTCCGTCTGCGACCATATGGTGATCTGCTCGGGACGTTCGTCGCGACAGGTGGCCGCAATCGCGCAGAAGCTCGCCGAGGATCTGAAACATGAGCTGGGCGTCCTGTGCAAGACCGAGGGCGAAGAGACCGGCGACTGGGTGCTGATCGACGCGGGCGACGTGATCGTCCACGTGTTCCGCCCCGAGGTTCGCGAGTTCTACCAGCTCGAGAAGATGTGGATGCCGCTGGGCAAGGTGGCCCAGAGCGCGACCTGACCGGGAGCGCTTATGCGTGTGCAACTCTGCGTCGTGGGCCGGCTTCGGTCTGGCCCCGAGCGCGATCTGATTGACGATTACCTCAAGCGTTTCGACCGCACCGGGCGGGCGCTTGGCCTGGGGCCGGTGACGGTCACCGAGGTCGAGGACCGTAAGGGCGGCGGCATGGCCGCCGAGGCGGCACTGCTGCGCAAGGCGATTCCCTCGGGAGCCCGGCTCTGCATCCTCGATGAGCGCGGCAAGCTGATGAGTTCGCCGGACTTCGCGCAACGGCTCGGCGAAATTCGCGACGGCGGCACGGGCGATCTGGCCTTCGTCATCGGCGGGGCGGATGGACTCGATCCCTCGCTGCGGGCCGAGGCCGACATGGCGCTGAGCTTCGGCCAGATGGTCTGGCCGCACATGCTGGTCAGGGTCATGCTGTCCGAACAGCTCTACCGCGCAGCGTCCATTTTGGCAGGCAGCCCTTACCACCGCGTATGACTTTGTACCGACGTCGATGTCGGCAGGTTCCCGCCTATAGGGCGACTCGCTCACGGCGAGAATCCGCGCGAACGCAAACCCCGCGTTGCAAACACCGAAATCCCTGATTTAGCTGCACTTATCGCACCGTCGCGCAGCTGTGAAGACGAGCGAGGTTGACTGCCCTTTCTACTGTCCCTGCCGGCTCCCCCGCCGGTCCCGGGTAGATCAACGGCCCCGGAGTTTCCCCGAACTCTGGGGCCTCCCCATGTCTGGGGGCGTATTGGGGCTCTGCTCCGGGATCAGCTGTAGGCGATGACCAGCAGCACCGCGCCGAGGATCACCCTGTAGATCACGTAAGGCGTGAAGCTCACCGAGCGCAGCAATCGCATCATGAGCGTCAGGGCCAGCAGCGCCGAGACAAAGGCGAAGCCAGCCGCGATGGCGCCGTCCTTGGCGGCCTGCGCATCGGCCGTGCCAATTACCTCGGCGCCAAGCAGCACACCCGAGGCAAAGATCGTCGGGATCGACATGAGCATCGAGATCTTCGCCGCGTCATGGCGCTTGTAGCCGAGCTGGCGCGCGCCGGTGATGGTGATGCCCGACCGCGAGGTGCCCGGAATCAGCGCCACCGCCTGCCAAAGGCCGAGCTTGACTGCGTCCTTCAGGTTCCAGTCCGCTTCGGTCTTCACCTCAGGGCCCTTCTGGTCGGCCCACCAGAGCACGATCCCGAAGATCAGCATCGTCCAGCCAATCACCGCGATCGAGCGCAGCATGTCCGACAGGCCGGTGATGTTGAGGATCAGCCCGACGAGGATCACCGGCACCGTGGCAACGGCGAGCAGGAAGGCGAGCTTGGAGCCGGGCGTATCGATCTTGCCGGTCAGCATGCGCGGGATGCCCGCGAGCCCCTCGCGCACGTCCGACCAGAAATAGAGCACCACCGCAAAGAGCGTACCGACGTGCACCGCGACGTCGATCACCTGCCCCTGGTCTTCCATGCCGGTCAGCCCGGGGAGGAGAATCAGGTGACCGGAGGAGGAAATCGGGAGAAACTCGGTGATGCCCTGGATGAGCGCGAGAATAATCAGTTGAGACAGGGGCATGGACGCAGGTCTCCGCTTGGATAGCCACTTTTGCTATAGATTCTTGGATTTCAGGGGGAAAGGGGCAATTTGGTCCGTTTTCGGACCTATTTTTTGACGTAAATGGTGGGGGTCAGGCTTGAGGGAGCAAAATTTTATCATTATAGGTCAGCATGTATGACTTTTATTCCGTTTCGACTTTAAGTAAGGAAGCCCGACCGATTGATTTGCTTGGAGACAAGGCATCATGGCAAAGCAACCCATGCTGAAATTCGTGAAGATCGAGCGCGACATGCCCGAGAAGCGGGAGGCGAGTGTCCGCAGCCACGACTTCGACGAAATTTACGCTGAGTTCGCAAAGGCCAAGGCCGAAGAGCAGGCAAGCCGCTGCAGCCAATGCGGTGTGCCCTACTGCCAGTCCCATTGCCCGCTGCACAACAACATCCCTGACTGGCTGAACCTCACCGCGACCGGCCGTCTGGAAGAAGCCTACGAGATCAGCCAGGCCACCAACACCTTCCCGGAAATCTGCGGCCGCATCTGCCCGCAGGACCGTCTGTGCGAAGGCAACTGCGTGATCGAACAATCCGGTCACGGAACCGTGACCATTGGCTCTGTCGAAAAATACATCACCGACACCGCCTGGGAGCAGGGCTGGGTGAAGCCCGCCGCACCCGCGGTCGAGCGCGCCGAGAGCGTCGGTATCATCGGTGCGGGCCCGGGCGGGCTTGCGGCCGCCGACATGCTGCGCCGCGCAGGTGTGCAGGTCATCGTCTATGACCGCTACGATCGCGGCGGCGGCCTTCTGACCTATGGCATTCCGGGCTTCAAGCTCGAGAAGGACGTGGTCATGCGCCGCATCAAGCAGCTCGAGGACGGCGGCGTGCGTTTCGTCTTCAACTGCAATGTTGGGCAGGACATGAGCTTCGACGAGATCCGCGACCAGCATGACGCGGTGATCATCGCCACCGGCGTCTACAAGTCGCGCGACCTGCGTGGTCCGGGCGCTGGCGCCAAGGGCATCGTCAAGGCGATCGACTATCTCACCGCCTCGAACCGCACCGCCAACTTCGGCGACACCGTGCCCGAGTTCGAAAGCGGCGAGCTGAACGCCAAGGGCAAGAAGGTCGTGGTCATCGGCGGTGGTGACACCGCCATGGACTGCCTGCGCACCGCGATCCGTCAGGGCGCCGAGAGCGTGAAATGCCTCTACCGCCGCGACCGTGCCAACATGCCGGGAAGCCAGCGCGAGACCGCCAACGCCGAGGAAGAAGGCGTGCAGTTCGAGTGGCTGACCGCACCGAAGGGTTTCAAGGGCGACGAGGCCGTCGAGGCGGTGATGGTCCAGAAAATGCGCCTCGGCCTGCCCGACGCCACCGGCCGCCAGTCGCCCGAGGTGATCGAAGGCGCCGACTACGAAGAGCCCGCCGACCTGGTGATCAAGGCGCTCGGCTTCGAGGCCGAGGACCTGCAGACCCTCTGGGGCGCGCCAGAGCTGGAAGTCACCCGCTGGGGCACCGTGAAGGCCGAGTTCACCTCGGGCCGGACCGGGCTGCCGGGCGTCTATGCCGTGGGCGATATCGTGCGCGGTGCCAGCCTCGTGGTCTGGGCGATCCGTGACGGCCGCGACTGTGCCGAGCACGTGCTCAAGGACTTCGAAAAGCTCGCCGCGATCGCCGCCGAGTAAGGCCCACCTCCCCAGCACATCCCATGCACATGGGGCGTGCATCCCTTGAACCTCACGCCCGAACAGAGGTCAGCGCCGCTGACCCTTGCCGAAAAAGGAGCGGTGCATGACGCAGAAGACCGGACAATGCCTTTGCGGCGCGGTGCGCTTCACCGTGACCGAGTGCGGCAATTTCGGCGTCTGCCACTGTGAGCAGTGCCGCCGCTGGGCCGGATCGGCGCTCTTTGCAGTGAACGTGCCCGAGACGGCGATTGAGATCGAAGGCGCCGAGGCGATCCGCAGCTTCCGCAGCTCGAGCTGGGCCTCGCGGCATTTCTGCGGCACCTGCGGCTCGGTGCTCTGGTACCGCTATGACAAGGGTGAGGACGGGGCAGGGGAGTACGAGGTCTGCCTCGGGCTGCTCGACGATGGCAACGGCTTCGAGATGAAGAGCGAGATCTTCGCCGACGAAAAGCCCGACAGCTGGGGCCTCACCGGGGCCCATCCGAAATACACCCGCGCCGAGACGCTGAAGAAATTCGGGGCGGACGTCAGCGGCGCCTGAGCCGCAAGACAGATTTCCGGCGCGATGAGGCGCCATCTCATTCGGCGCGACCTGCGCCAGCCACGTATCCCGGCCGTGCAAGCGGCCTTCCATGGAGGTGCTAAGCCATGACCACTTTCGACGCCAACTGGGTTGCCGCAGAGGAAGCCAAGCGCAAGTGGATGGAGGAGAACGGCCTGTTCCGCGAAGAGCATGAACACTCTTCCTGCGGCGTCGGCCTTGTGGTCTCCATCGACGGGAAACCGTCGCGCAAGGTTGTCGAGGCGGGCATCACCGCGCTGAAGGCCATCTGGCACCGCGGCGCCGTGGACGCCGACGGCAAGACCGGCGACGGCGCGGGCATCCACGTGCAGATCCCCGTCAGCTTCTTCTACGACCAGATCGAGCGCACCGGCCACGCCCCGCGCAAGGACGAGCTGATGGCCGTCGGCCAGGTCTTCCTGCCGCGCACCGACTTTGCCGCGCAGGAAACCTGCCGGACCATCGTCGAAACCGAAGTGCTGCGCATGGGCCATTACATCTACGGCTGGCGCCACGTGCCGGTGAGCGTGGACTGCCTTGGCGAAAAGGCCAACGCCACCCGCCCCGAGATCGAGCAGATCCTCATTTCCAACGCCAAGGGCGTGGACGAGGAAACCTTCGAGCGCGAGCTCTACGTCATCCGCCGCCGCATCGAGAAGGCCGCGGCCGCCGCGGGCATCAACGGGCTCTACATCGCCTCGCTGTCGTGCCGGTCGATCATCTACAAGGGCATGATGCTGGCCGAGCAGGTCGCCGTCTTCTACCCCGACCTGCAGGACGAGCGCTTCGAATCCGCCTTCGCGATCTACCACCAGCGCTATTCCACCAACACCTTCCCGCAGTGGTGGCTGGCCCAGCCCTTCCGGATGCTCGCCCACAACGGTGAGATCAACACCATCAAGGGCAACACCAACTGGATGAAGTCGCACGAGATCCGCATGGCCTCGGCGACCTTCGGAGAGATGGCCGAGGACATCAAGCCGATCATCGCGACCGGGGCGTCGGACTCCGCCGCGCTCGATGCGGTGTTCGAGGTGCTGGTCCGCGCCGGGCGCAACGCGCCGATGGCCAAGACCATGCTGATCCCCGAGGCTTGGTCGAAGCAGGCGGTGGAACTGCCGCAGGCCTGGCTCGACATGTATTCCTACGTCAACTCGGTGATGGAGCCCTGGGACGGCCCGGCGGCGCTCGCAATGACCGACGGCCGCTGGGTCTGCGGCGGTCTCGACCGCAACGGCCTGCGCCCGATGCGCTACGTCGTCACCGGCGACGGTCTGCTGATCGCGGGCTCCGAGGCGGGCATGGTCCCGGTCGACGAGTCGACCGTGCGTGAAAAGGGCGCGCTTGGCCCGGGCCAGATGATCGCCGTCGACATGGAAGAGGGCAAACTCTACCGCGACACCGAGATCAAGGATCGCCTCGCCTCCTCCCAGCCTTTCGGCGAATGGGTGGGCAAGATCACCGAGCTCGACGAGAGCCTCGGCAAGGTCACCGAGAAGCCGCTGTTCTCGGGCGCCGAGCTGCGGAAGCGCCAGATCGCCGCGGGCTACAGCATCGAGGAACTCGAGCAGTCGCTCTCGGCCATGGCCGAGGACGGCAAGGAAATGCTCGCCTCGATGGGCGACGACACGCCCTCGGCGGTTCTGTCCAAGAAGTACCGCCCCCTGAGCCACTTCTTCCGCCAGAACTTCAGCCAGGTGACCAACCCGCCGATCGACAGCCTGCGCGAATTCCGCGTGATGTCGCTCAAGACCCGCTTCGGCAACCTCAAGAACGTGCTCGACGAGAGCTCGGCGCAGACCGAGATCCTCGTGCTCGACACGCCCTTCGTGGCCAACGCGCAGTTCGATGAGCTGACCCATCACTTCGCGCAGGGCCTGGTCGAGATCGACTGTACCTTCCCCGCCGATGCCGGCGAGGGCGCGCTGCGTGACGGGCTGGCCCGCATCCGGGCCGAGGCCGAGGATGCCGTGCGCTCGGGCGGCGGCCACATCGTGCTGACCGATCATCACCAGGGCGACGGCAAGGTCGCCATGCCGATGATCCTCGCCACCTCGGCCGTGCACAGCTGGCTGACCAAGAAGGGCCTGCGGACGTTCTGCTCGCTGGGTGTGCGCTCGGCGGAATGCATCGATCCGCATTACTTCGCGGTGCTCGTCGGCTGCGGCGCGACCATCGTGAACCCCTATCTGGCCGAGGACAGCATCGCAGACCGCATCTCGCGCGGCCTGATCGAAGGCACCCTGACCGAGGCCGTGGCACGCTACCGCGAAGCTATCGACCAGGGCCTGCTGAAGATCATGTCGAAGATGGGCATCTCGGTGATCTCTTCCTACCGCGGCGGTCTCAACTTCGAGGCCGTGGGCCTGTCGCGCGCCATGTGTGCCGAGTATTTCCCCGGCATGCTGTCGCGGATCTCGGGCATCGGGGTGCACGGAATCCAGCAGAAGGCCGAAGAGGTCCACGCGCTTGGCTTCAAGGGGGGCCGCGACGTGCTGCCCATCGGCGGCTTCTACAAGGCCCGCAAGTCCGGCGAGACCCACGCCTGGGGCGCGCAGAACATGCACCTGCTGCAGGCCGCCTGCAACAAGGCCAGCTACGAGCTGTGGAAGACCTATTCCAAGGCGATGCGGGCCAACCCGCCGATCCACCTGCGCGACCTGCTCGACATCAAGCCGATCGGCGAGGCGATCCCGCTCGAGGAGGTGGAATCCATCACCTCGATCCGCAAGCGCTTCGTGACGCCGGGCATGTCGCTGGGGGCGCTCTCGCCCGAGGCGCACAAGACGCTGAACGTCGCGATGAACCGCATCGGCGCCAAGTCCGACAGCGGTGAGGGCGGCGAGGATCCGGCACACTTCGTGCCCGAGCCGAACGGCGACAACCCCTCGGCGAAGGTCAAGCAGGTGGCCTCGGGCCGCTTCGGCGTTACCGCCGAGTATCTCAACCACTGCGAGGAACTCGAGATCAAGGTCGCGCAGGGCGCCAAGCCCGGCGAGGGCGGCCAGCTGCCCGGCATGAAGGTGACCAAGCTGATCGCCCGTCTGCGCCACTCGACCGAGGGCGTGACCCTGATCTCGCCGCCGCCGCACCACGACATCTACTCGATCGAGGACCTCGCGCAGCTGATCTACGACCTCAAGCAGATCAACCCGCGCTGCAAGGTGACGGTGAAGCTGGTGGCCTCTTCGGGCGTCGGCACCATCGCCGCGGGCGTTGCCAAGGCCAAGGCCGACATCATCCTGATCTCGGGCCACAATGGCGGCACCGGCGCCTCGCCGGCGACCTCGATCAAATACGCGGGTCTGCCGTGGGAGATGGGCCTGACCGAGGCGCATCAGGTGCTGGCGATGAACAAGCTGCGCGACCGCGTCACGCTGCGCACCGACGGCGGGCTGCGCACCGGGCGTGACATTGTCATGGCCGCGATGCTCGGCGCCGAGGAGTTCGGCATCGGCACCGCCGCGCTGATCGCCATGGGCTGCATCATGGTCCGCCAGTGCCAGTCGAACACCTGTCCGGTGGGCGTCTGCACCCAGGATCCCGAGCTGCGCGACAAGTTCACCGGCAACGCCGAGAAGGTGGTGAACCTGATCACCTTCTACGCCACCGAGGTGCGCGAGATCCTGGCCTCGATCGGGGCGCGTTCGCTCAACGAGGTGATCGGCCGCGCCGACCTCTTGAGCCAGGTCAGCCGGGGTGCCGAGCATCTCGATGACCTCGACCTCAACCCGCTGCTGATCCGTGTGGATGGGGCCGACGACATCGTCTACGACCGCAACAAGGGCCGCAACGAGGTGCTCGACACGCTCGACGCCGAAATCGTCCGCGACGGCAGCCGCTTCCTGCAGGACGGCGAGAAGATGCAGCTTTCCTACGCGGTGCAGAACACGCACCGCACCGTGGGCACGCGCACCTCGAGCCATATCGTCAGCAAGTTCGGCATGCGCAACGCGCTGCAGCCCGACCACCTGCACGTCAAGCTCACCGGCTCTGCCGGCCAGTCGCTGGGTGCCTTTGCGGCTCCGGGGCTCAAGCTGGAAGTGTCGGGCGATGCCAACGACTATGTCGGCAAGGGCCTGTCTGGCGGCACCATCGTGGTGCGCCCGCCGATGATGTCGCCGCTCACCGCGTCGAACAACACGATCATCGGCAACACCGTGCTCTACGGCGCCACCGACGGCTATCTCTTCGCCGCCGGCAAGGCGGGCGAGCGCTTCGCGGTCCGCAACTCGGGCGCAAAAGTGGTGGTCGAGGGCTGCGGCACCAACGGCTGCGAGTACATGACCGGCGGCACCGCCGTGATCCTCGGCCCGATCGGCGCCAACTTCGGCGCCGGCATGACCGGCGGCATGGCCTATCTCTATGATCCAGAGGGACTGTCCCCGGACCTGATGAACATGGAGAGCTTGGTGACCTGCCCCGTGACCGAAGCGCATTGGGAAGCCGACCTCAAGGCTCTCGTGGAGCGTCACGCGACCGAGACCGGCAGCCGCAAGGCGCTCGATATCCTGCAGAACTGGGAGCGCGAGAAGGCCAACTTCGTGCAGGTCTGCCCGACCGAGATGCTCAACAAGATCCCGCACCCGCTGGGGATCGAGAGCGATGTGGCGGTGCCGGCGGAATAAGCCCGCCCGCTCGTGGAAAGCCGAAGCGCCCGGACCCCAGGTCCGGGCGTTTTCCGTTCCGTCCCGACGCAGAGTGCTTTTCCGCGCGCGCGCGGACGTGTAGATCTGCGCCATGGCGCGAGCAGCAAAGACGACCAAAAGCAAATCGAAGACACCCGCAAAGGGATCTGGCAAGACCGCACGGCGCCCGAGGCCGCTGCGCTTTGTGCTGACGCGCGCCGTGCAGGCCGCGGTGGCGCTGGCGCTGCTGCTCGGCCTCGCGGTGTTCTCCTACCGCTTCGTGAACCCTCCCGGCAGCTTCTACATGTGGAGCGAGGGGCGGCGGCTCGGCAGCCCGGTGGACTACGACTGGGTCGATGCCGAGGATGTGGCCCCCGTCGCGCTGCGGGCGCTGGTGGCCGCCGAGGATGCCAATTTCTGCACCCACTGGGGCTTTGACATGCGGGCGATCCGCGCGGCCATCGCCGAGGGCGGCAACCGCGGCGCCTCGACGATCAGCCAGCAGGTGGTGAAGAATGCCTTCCTCTGGCAGGGCCGCAGCTGGCCGCGCAAGGCGCTCGAGGCAGCGCTCACCCCGCTGATGGAGGCGCTCTGGCCGAAGCGGCGCATCCTCGAGGTCTACATGAACATCGCCGAGTTCGACGAGGGCGTCTTCGGCCTCAAGGCCGCCTCGCAGCACTACTTCGGCGTCGCGCCGTCGCAGCTGAGCCCCACCCAGGCGGCCCGGCTCGCGGCGATCCTGCCCGACCCCAAGGACCGCTCGGCCTCGAAACCCTCGAACTTCGTCGAGCGCCGCGCCGCGCAAATCCGCGACGGGGCGGCGACGATCGCCCGCGACGGCCGCGCCCGCTGCTTCGAGTAGGCGGGGCAAGCGCCCCGGCCATCACCCGCCCGTGTTCCCATCCCCAGTTGAATCGCCGCCGGTTTCACGGCAAACAGGCGAAAGATTTCCCTCAGACCCGGAGCCGCTTTCTCGAATGGCAAAGCTTTACCACGTGCCGCTCTCGCCCTTTTGCCGCAAGGTTCGCCTGAGCCTCGCCGAAAAGAAGATCGAATGCGAGCTGGTCGAGGAACGCTACTGGGAGCAGGAGGCCGACTTCCTGCGCCGAAACCCGGCAGGCAAGGTCCCGGTGCTGCGCATCGACAACAAGACCCTGTCCGAAAGCGCCGCGATCTGCGAATGGCTCGAAGAGAAATACCCCGAGCCCTCGCTGCTGCCGCGCTCGCCTGACGCCCGCTACGAAGTGCGCCGGCTCGTTGCCTGGTTTGACGACAAGTTCCACCACGAGGTGACCTCGAAGCTGCTCTACGAGCGGGTGAACAAAAAGATCATGAAGGCCGGATTCCCCGACTCGAGCAACGTCAAGGCCGGGGCCAAGGCAATCAAGTACCACCTCGATTACATGGCCTGGCTGCTCGATCACCGGCGCTGGTTGGCGGGCGACGTGATGACCCTCGCGGATTTCGCCGCGGCGGCGCATCTGTCCTCGCTGGACTATATCTCGGACGTGGACTGGAACCGGTCGGCGGTGGTCAAGGACTGGTACGCCAAGATCAAGTCGCGCCCGGCCTTCCGCTCGATTCTCGCCGACCAGATTCCCGGATTCCCGCAGCCTGCGCATTACGCCGACCTCGATTTCTGAGGCGCGCGCGGGCACGCCCCCGCGCGCCAGCCGCCTCAGCCAGAGGGGCTCTCCAGGCTGGCCAGCACGGCGTCCGTGACCATCGGCACGCCGCTGCAGGCCGCGACCCAATCCAGCGCCATATCGTGTTTCTCGCGGCTGAAGTCGGCCAGCGCGTCCGCCACGAAAAAGGGCTCGATGTCGCGCTGAAAGGCCTCGGCGGCCGTGGCGAGGCAGCCAATATGGGCGTAGATCCCGGTGATGATCAGCTGATCGCGCCCGCGCGCCCGCATGAGCGGCGCGAGGTTCGAGCGCTGGAAGGCGCTGTAGCGATGCTTGACCAGCGCGATATCGCCCTCTGCCGGGGCGAGCATGGGGATGATCTCTTCGTGTTCGGGCGTCGCCGACATGCCCGGCCCCCAGAGCTCGGCCTGCAACCCGCGGTCGGGGCGGAACTGGTTGCCCTTCTGCGCAGTGTAAAAGACCGGCACGCCCGCGGTGCGGGCGGCGCTCAGCAGCCGCGCGATATTGGCGGCGGCGGCGGCGATGGGGCTGCCCTCGCGGCGGAAGGCATCCGCGCCAAAGGCGGCGCAGAAGTAGCGCTGCATGTCATGCACCAGCAGCGCGGCGCGCCCGGGCTCGAGCACAAAGGGGGCGCGCGACTTGGGCAGGTCGGCGGCAGCGGGCAGCGGGTAGTCGGGGATCTTCGGAAGGGCCATGGGAGCTTTCCTTGCGGGCTTTCTGTCGGGTCGTGCGGACTTGCGCCTTGCGGGCCTCACAGGCCCTCGGCGATGCCGAGCGCGCGGCGC
Source organism: Alloyangia pacifica (assembly GCF_003111685.1). Classification (NCBI taxonomy): domain Bacteria; kingdom Pseudomonadati; phylum Pseudomonadota; class Alphaproteobacteria; order Rhodobacterales; family Roseobacteraceae; genus Alloyangia; species Alloyangia pacifica. The sequence goes on from NZ_CP022190.1 coordinate 347,778, forward strand.
ATGGCAATGAACTTGGCGCGGGTCTCGGCGACCTCTTCAAGCGGATCCGAGGCGGCGACGATCCCGGCCCCGGCAAAGAGCCGCGCCTCGCACCCTTCGAGCATCGCACAGCGCAGGGTGACGTGCCATTCGCCGTTGTTGCTGCAGTCCACCCAGCCGAGCGTGCCGGCGTAGAAGTCGCGCGCGAAGGGTTCGGCCCCGGCAATCGCCTGCAGCGCCTCGGTCAGCGGAGCCCCCGCGACGGCAGGCGTCGGGTGCAGCGCCGCCAGCAGCTCGAGGCAGGGGGTCTCGGGATCGCGCAGCACCCCGTCGATGCGGGTGCCAAGGTGCCACATGCTGGCGGTGCGATCGAGCTGCGGCGCCTGCGGCACGCTGAGCTCGGCGCAATAGGGGGCAAGGATGTCGTGGATGTAGTCGACCACAACGCGGTGTTCGATATTGTCCTTTTCCGAGCCAAGCAGCGCCGCCTTGGCCCGCGCATCGTCGCGCGCATCGGCGCGGCGCCGCGCCGATCCGGCAAGCGGATGCGAGCGGATCGCCGCGCCGGTCTTGCGCAGCAGCAGCTCGGGTGTCGCGCCGACCAGCCAGCGCGCATCGCTGCGGGTGCCGGGGAGCGGCAGGCAATAGGCGGTCACATGCGGATCGGCACCGAGCCGCGCTGCCACGGCAAAGGGATCGAGCGCCCGGTCGGTGCGCAGATCGAGCGCTCGGGCCAGCACCGCCTTGCGGAGCGGATGTTCGGGGTCGCCCACCTGCGCCGCCACCGCGGCCACCGCCTCGGCGTAGCGTTCCTGCGATGGCAGGCGATCGAGGGCCAGCGGGCAGGCGTCTGCCTCGATCCGGGCGGGCGGCAGGGCGTCGGTGCAAGTTTCGGAGCGGAGCGCGTAGAGCCAGCCGGGCCGGTCGCGTTCGAAGGGGAAGGCACCGCAGAGGCGCCGGGTGAGCGCCCCGCCGCGCGCGGCAAGGGCGCAGAGCCTTTCGGAGATGGCCTCCTCGACAAAGCCGCTCTGCGCTCCGAGGCGCAGGGGCAGGCCAAGGCAGGCGCCGTCCGGCGCACCGATGGGGTACGAAATCGCAAGGTCGCTCAAGGAACAAATCCTGTTCTCGGAGCTGCCTGCCGGTTCGGTGGGTGCTGTGGGTGGAAAGGGCCGCGGGGCGGCGCGTTCCCCCGACCTACCGCGAGGGGCCGAGGGGTGTCAATTCACAAGTCTTGGCGGGGATTGCAGCGGCGGCCCTTGCCGCCCGTCCGCTCAGTTCAGCAGGCGCTCGAGCCGCCCGCGCTTGTTGGCGTCATTGCCCTGGCTGTGGAGGATGGCGCGGATCTTGCCGACCTCCTCGGGGCGGATCCGGCTCGGATCGACGCTTGGGGCGAGCGTCGTGACCTGCTGCACCTCGCCCTGCGTCAGCTCGACAGGGCGGCCAACGCTCATGGCATAGCGTTCGGTCTCGGGTTGGGTCGCAGATGTCGCGGCCCGGTCGTCGCCTCCGGGCGTACGGCTGCGGTTGACCATGGCCAGCCCGGCAACGACAAGCAGCGCGCCGATCACGAAGACAACTGCATAGCTTTTCATGGCGGGCTCCGACCCCTGGGTGTTCCTTGTTCCAACATAGGGCGTCACGCCGCGCGCACAAGGTGGCTCACCCCCGCGCGGCCCGGACCTTCCCTTCGGCCTTCACGTGGTCGACGAAGGCGCGCAGGGCCGGGGGCATCAGCCGCCGCTCGGTGAAATAGAGTGATGGGCCGGGGAAGGGCGGGGTCCAGTCCTCAAGGACCGCCACAAGCCGGCCGCTGCGGAGATCCTCGGCGAGGTAGTCGTCGAAGGCATAAACAATCCCGTGCCCGGCGCGGGCGGCCACCAGCGCGGCGGCAGAGCTGTTCACCGCGAGCCGCCCCTGTGGGGTGATGTCACGCGCCTGCCCATCCTTCTCGAAGGACCAGGGCAGGATGTTGCCGGTGCCGAAGACATGGGTGATGCAGGCGTGGCGGGCCAGCGCCTCGGGGTGTTCCGGGGGGCCGTGCCGGGCGAGGTACTCGGGCGCGGCGGCGACCAGCATGCGCTGGTCGGCCCCCACCCGCACCGCCACCATGTCCTGCGCCAACGCCTCGTCGTAGCGCAGCCCGGCGTCGAAACCGCGGGCCACCACGTCGACGAGATCCCCCTCGCTCACCGCCTCGATACGCACCCCGGGGTGGCGGGCGAGAAAGGAGGCGACCAGAGGCATCAGCCGCAGCTCGATCGCCGGGGCCGGGCCGTTGATGCGGATGCGCCCGGTGAGCGCGGCCTGCGCCCCGTTGCCGACGGCGGCGGCGGCTTCGCCCAGAACCGCCACGGCATCACCGGCGCGGGCGAGCAGGCGTTCGCCCTCCTCGGTGAGCGAGGTGCTGCGGGTGTTGCGGTTGAGCAGCCGCACCCCGAGCCGCGCCTCGAGCTCTCGGATCCGCTCGCTCAGCGTCGAGGGAGAGATCGCCAGCTCGGCTGCCGCGCGGCGGAAGTTGAGATGCCGCGCCAGGGTGACGAACTGCGCCAGGGAGTTGAGGTCGATCTGCTGCATTGTTCGGATATCCGAATGGTCTATGCGACTCTGTACGATTTATCGCACGAGGATCGCAATCTATCTCTGGCGCAGGAAGGGGCGGATGTGCCGCCCCACAGGGACAGGAGATGACCCCATGACCCGCAAGATTGCTCTCATCACCGGCGCAAGCCGCGGCCTGGGCCGTTCTGCCGCGCTGCACCTTGCGCGCGAGGGCGTCGAGGTGATCGGCACCTACAACAGCTCTGCAGAAGCCGCCGCAGAGACCCGGCGCGACATCGAAGCGCTCGGCGTGCGGGCAGCAATGCTGCCCTTCGATGCCGACGGCGGCGACATCGCGGGTTTCGCCGCCACTTTGGCAGAGGAGCTGACGCGCCATTTCGGCCGCGACACCGTGGATTACCTGGTCAACAACGCCGGTCTCGGCGTGCACGCCAGCATCCTCGGCACCGAGCCCGAGCAGCTCGACCTGCTCTACCGGGTGCACCTGCGCACGCCCTTCCTGCTCACCCGGGCGCTGTCCCCGCGGATTGCCGAAGGCGGCGCGGTGCTTTTCGTGTCGTCCGGGCTGGCGCGGTTCACCCTGCCGGGCTACGCGGCCTATGCGGCGATGAAGGGCGCGGTGGAGGTGCTGACCCGCTACGCCGCGCAGGAATTTGGACCGCGCGGCATTCGCGTCAACTGTCTTGCCCCGGGCGCCATCGCCACGGATTTCGGCGGAGGTGCGGTGCGCGACAACGCCGAGCTGAACGCGCGGGTGGCGGAGATGACGGCGCTTGGCCGGGTCGGCGCGCCGGAGGACATCGGCGCCGGGGTCGCGGCGCTGCTGGACGGTGGGCTTGGCTGGATGAGCGGGCAGCGGGTGGAACTGTCGGGAGGCCAGGGGCTCTAGGGGCTCTGATCGCGGCCCCCTGTCCCCGCGGGGACAGGGGGTGCACCGGTGCTGCAAAGGGATCGCTGAAAAGGGATCAATGACCCTTGGGCCGCACGGAGATACGCGGTTGATCCCAAGGGTGTGCAGGGGGAGGAAAATAACCACTCAGCTTGGTAACTGCCCTGTCTTTGGACTATCCGCCGCAGAGTTAATTTTCTGTAAACTTTTATGAAGATTTGCGCTGTCGTGGGGTCAGGTTTGGCCGGTCATATGGGCCTTTCGCGGGGATCCCGCAGGACGCGGGTTAACGAAAGCGGGGCGGCCATCATTGGCCGCCCCGCTTCGGATGCTGATTGTTCGGGGTCAGTCCGGCAAGGCGCCGCAGAAGCCACCCGAGGCCACGGCGCCCGAGCCGAAGGCTAGCAGGGCGGGGGCCTGGTAGGGGTTCGGCGGCGTGCTGGCCAGGTCGAAGGCCAGCAGCGCCGCAACGAAGGTGAGCGCGAGCGCGGCGGTGAGGCTGCGGGTCATGTCCGCGCCTCCAGCCCCAGCGCCGGGCGCAGCCGGATGCCGAGGAAGGCCCCGGCGAAGGCGGCGACGAACCAGACCCAGCCGTGCAGGCTGCCGGTGGAGATGCCCGAGAAGAACGCCCCGACGTTGCAGCCGAAGGCCAGCCGCGACGAATAGCCAAGCAGGAAACCCGCAACGATGGTCGCGACCCAGGCGCGCGCCGGATAGGAGGGCAGCTTGGCTGCCAGCGCGCCGCGGCGCCAGGCGGCGACGCCGAAAGCCCCGAGGATTAGGCCGATGTCCGTCAGCGAGGTGTAGTCCGTCAGCACGCTCGATTGCACGCGCTCCATCGAGCCGGGTGCCGCCCAGAACGCGGAGCCGGAGAGATCTCCGCCGAGTGCGGAGAACCCCTTGGCGGCCCAGAGCCCAAGCCCGTAGACCACCCCCCACGGCTGCCCCGCGATCAGCAGGTTGCCGATGGCGAGCGCCGCCAGCACGACGGCGGCAAGCGCATGGCGGCGGCTCAGCTTGACCGAGCCCGGCGCGGCGCGCCAGAGGAAGATCGCCGCGGCGAGGGCCAGCAGCACCAGCGTGACGCCAAGCCCCGGAACGCCTGAGAGCCTCAGGATGGGCAGGGCGCCGAGGTCGGTCCACCAAATCAGGTTCCAGGCCCCGGCGAAGCTGCCGAGCGCGAAGAAGGGCAGGGCCAGCAGGCTGACCGGGTTGCCGCTGCCGGCGTTGACCAAGGTGCCCGAGCCGCAGCCCAGCACGATTTGCATGCAGGCGCCGAAGACGAAGGCGCCGCCGACCATGGCAAAGCCGATGGGCGCCTGCGCGCCGACCAGTTCCCCCGCATGGCTCGACAGAAGTGGGATGGCGACCACAGCGACAAGCGCGATGGACAGCAGCTGCGCCAGCACGCCCGAGGGTTCGCGGCGCTGGATCATCGCCCGCCACGGCCCGGCGAAGCCGAAGCGCAGGCCCTCGAGCGCGATGCCGAAGCCGAGGCCGATGGCCAGCAGGAGCCCGTAGCGTGCGCCGGCAAACAGTGCGATGAGGGCCACGATGACGAGCGCGCCGAGGATCAACCCGGCGCGCTGCGGCATGGCCCCCGCGGGCGCGGCCGGTGCCGCGCCTTGGGTGGCGGATTGGTTCATCAGTTGCCCCCGGTGACCTGGTTCAGCAGGTTCCTGAACAGGCCCGGGGCGTTCTGCATCTCGCCGCCGGTCTGCGAGTATTCGACCATCGAGCCGGGGTAGAGCTTGACGTTCTCGATGCCCGCCATCTCGCTCAGCGCGAACCAGTTGGTCGCGGCCCAGTGGCCGGTGTTGCAGAACGAGACGATCTCTTTGCCCTCGGTGATGCCGAGCGAGGTCTTCAGCGCCTGCACGTCGGAGATCTGGCCGATGGCGGTGGCGCCGCTCTGGAAGAACTGGGTGTAGGCGTAGTTCTCGGCGCCGGGCAGGGTGCCGGGCTTGGCGGCTGCGCCATGGGCCTTCTTGCCTTCGAAGAAGGCGGCGGGGCGGGCGTCGAGCAGCAGCGCCTCGTGACCGCCATCGACCACGTCGGCGACCTCGGGGGTCTCGGCGGTCCAGGCGTTGTTCCAGGTGATGTCGAGCTCGGTGGGCTCGGGGGTCACCGCGTCCTTGCTGAGCGGCAGGCCGGTGTTGACCCAGGCCTGCGCGCCGCCGTTGAGGATCGACAGCTCGGTGAAGCCCGAACTCTTCAGGGTCCAGTAGACGCGGGCGGCGGCACCGAAATCGGTGTCGGTGTCGCCCTGCGAGACGATGACCACCTGCGCGTCGGGCGCGAGGCCGAGCTTTTCATAGGTGGTCTCGAGCTGGTCCACCGGCACCGTCGCGCCGGGGTTGTCCTCGGGGCCGCGGAACAGCCCGTAGGGGGCCGAGACGGCACCGGCGATGTGGCCGTCGGCATAGGCGTCGCCGCGGATGTCGAGGATCTGGGGCGCATCCGCCTCGGCGAGGGCGCGCTCAAGTTCGGAGGGGGTGACGAGCGGGGCGAGGTCGGCGGCAAGTGCGCCGGTTGCGGCAAGCCCGGAGATCGCGGCGGAAAGGGCGATCGCTTTGAAGGTCATGAGAGGGCCTCTTGGTAAGGGTGTTCGTTTTCCGGCCTTATTTCGGTCTGACGGGGCCGGGCGGCAAGGCCCGCGCGGGGGTGCGGGCAGGGCACGCGCGGAACAGCGCTCCGGCGTGCAGGTCGCGCGTGGACGGCTGATTTGGCGTGGCGGCGCGGACGGGAGAGTTTCCCGGCTGCTGGCCCTGCCTGACGACAACGTTCTTATTTGATCCGGCGGTTCGTGGAAGAGGGCGGACCCCTGTTCCTCCGGCCTTACTCGAGCCCGCTGCGGCGCGCGTCCCAGAGCGTGAGCGCGAAGAGCCCGAAGCCCGCGGCGCTCAGCGCCGCGCCGACATAGCCAGAGGCGGGGAAATCGTGACCCGCGGCGATCACCCGCGCGGCAAGGAACGGCCCCACTGCGTTGGCGACGTTGAAGGCGGCGTGGTGCAGCGAGGCGGCAAGCTGCTGGGCCTCTCCGGCGACGTTCATCAGCCGGGTCTGCATCACCGTCGAGACGCCGCCGAGGATGCTCATGCAGAGCACCGCGAGGCCCATGGTCCAGAGCCCGCCCGACACCGCCGCCGGGAAGAGGGCCAGCACAATGGCGCCGCCGCCGAAGGAGGCGAAGGCGGTGACGTTCAGGTTGCGGTCGGCCAGCGCGCCCATCGCGAGGTTGAAGATGGTCATGCCGAAGCCCGCGACCATCAGCATCAGCGCCACCATGTCGTCAGAGGCGCCGAGCGTCGTCTGCACGGTCGAGGCGATGTAGGTATAGACCGCGAAGAAGCCGCCAAAGCCGACGGCGCCGGTGGCCAGCGTCAGCCAGACCTGCCGGTTCTTCAGCGCGCCGAGTTCGCGCAGCGGGTTGGCGTCCGGATCGGCGGGGGTGCGGGGCGCCTTGAGATAGACCGCCAGCGCCGTTGCCAGAGACAGCGCGCCGACGATGACGAAGCCCGAGCGCCAGCCGAAGAACTGGCTGAGCCAGCTCGCGGCGGGCACACCGATGGTGGTGGCGATGGTCAACCCGAGAAATACCCGCGAGACCGCCGTGGCGCGCTTGTTGCGCGGAACGATCGAGGCGGCCACCAGCGCCGCGACGCCGAAATAGGCGCCATGCGGCAGGCCCGAGGCGAAGCGCGACAGGGTGAAGAGTCCGAAGGTCGGGGCCAGCGCCGAGAGCGTGTTGAAGGCGGCGAAGGCCAGCATCAGCCAGATCAGCAGCATGCGCTTGCGCATCTTCGCCCCGGCCACGGCAAGGATCGGCGCGCCGACCACCACGCCGAGCGCATAGGCGCTGATCGCGTCCGCGGCACGGGCCTCGCTGACCCCGAGGTCACGGGCGAAGTTCGGCAGCAGCGCCATGGCGGCGAATTCGGTGGTGCCGATGGCAAAGCCGCCCATCGCCAGCGCGAAGAGCACCATGCGCGACGAAATCTGTCTTTCGACACCGGCCATCGAGGCAGGCGCGGTTTCGGCCGCTCTGTGGGTCATGCCAATCCATCGTGTCTGTCGGGAATCGGGAGGGATTCCGGCTGTGTGTTTCTCTCCCTGCGGGCACACCTAGGACGCTGCGGCAGGCGAGGCAAGACGTGGATGGGGGATTGGGCACAACAGCGCCTGCCGCTGCGTCCTTTGGCGGCGCGCGGGCGATGGACGCAGGCGCATCGCGCTGCTATCAGGCGCGCGAGCGATAACAGGAGAGGCGCCATGTCGAGCCACGGGGACCCCATTCCGATGATTGCCCGCAAGTCTGCGGGCCTTAAGGGCGAGGCGCATGTGCCGGGCGACAAGTCGATTTCGCACCGCTCGCTGATCCTCGGCGCGATGGCGGTGGGCGAGACGAAGGTGACCGGTCTTCTCGAGGGGCAGGACGTGCTCGACACCGCCAAGGCGATGCGCGCCTTCGGCGCAGAGGTCGAGAAGCGCGGCGACACCTGGCACGTGCATGGCGTCGGCGTCGGCGGCTTCGCCGAGCCCGGCAATGTCATCGACTGCGGCAACTCCGGCACCGGCGTGCGGCTGATCATGGGCGCCATGGCGACCACCCCGATCACCGCCACCTTCACCGGCGATGCCTCTCTGAATTCCCGGCCCATGGCGCGGGTGACCGATCCGCTGGCGCTTTTCGGGGCGCGCGCCTACGGGCGCAAGGGCGGGCGGCTTCCGATGACCATCGTCGGCGCCGAGGCCGCGATCCCGGTGCGCTACGCCACGCCGGTGCCCTCGGCGCAGGTGAAATCGGCGGTGCTGCTGGCCGGGCTCAACGCCCCGGGCGAGACCGTGGTGATCGAGCGCGAGGCGACCCGCGACCACTCCGAGCGGATGCTGACCGGCTTCGGCGCGACCGTGACCACCGAAGAGATGCCGGAGGGCCGCGTCATCACCCTTGTCGGCCAGCCCGAGCTGAAGCCGCAGACCATCATCGTGCCGCGCGATCCCTCGTCGGCGGCCTTCCCGGTCTGCGCCGCGCTGATCACCGAGGGCTCGGATGTGCTGGTGCCGAACATCGGCCTCAACCCGACCCGCGCGGGGCTGTTCTTCACCCTGCAGGACATGGGCGCGGATCTGACCTTCGAGAACATGCGCGAGGAGGGCGGCGAACCTGTCGCCGACCTGCGGGCGAAGTTCTCGCCGGACCTCAAGGGCATCGAGGTGCCCGCCGAGCGCGCCGCGAGCATGATCGACGAATACCCGGTGCTTTCGGTGGTCGCGGCCTTTGCCAGCGGCAAGACCCACATGCCCGGCGTCAAGGAATTGCGCGTCAAGGAAAGCGACCGGATCGACGCCATGGCGACCGGCCTGCGGGCGAGCGGCGTCGAGGTGGACGAGGGCGACGACTGGTGGACGGTGCACGGCCGCGGCTTCGGAGACGTGAAGGGCGGGGCCACGGTGCAGAGCCATCTCGATCACCGCATCGCCATGTCCTTCCTCGTCCTGGGGCTTGCGACGGAACAGCCGGTGCGGGTGGATGACGGCGGGCCGATCGCCACCTCCTTCCCGATTTTCGAGGCGCTGATGACCGGGCTGGGCGCCGATCTCATCCGCGAGGCCTGAGCGCTTGCGCCGCATCCTGCCCTACGTCGCGGCGCTGGCCGCCGCGCTGTTCATCTGCATGGGCTACTACGCGGTGAGCGTTCTCTGGCCCGGCGCAGGCGGGCAGGCGCCCTTCGATGTGCGAATGCTGGGCTATACCGCCGCCGAGGCGCAGCGCTACCTGCTGGCGCTGAGCGGGGAGGCGCGTTCGGTCTACCTGCTCGAGATGCACTGGCTGGGTCAGGCCTTTCGCCTGGTCTTCGGGCTGACGCTGCTGATGGGGGCCTGGGTGCTGTCGCGCGGGCGGGCCTGGTGGCGGCGCGGCATCTTCCTGCTGCTGGCGCTTGCCTGGATCGGCGCGGATGCGACCGAGAACCTGCTGATCAACGAGATGCTGCTGCGCGGACCGGTGGCGCTCGATCATGCGCTGGTCGACTGGTCGAGCCTGTTCACCCGGCTCAAGTTCCTGCTGCTTGCGGTCTGCGCGGTGGGGCTTTTCGGCCTGTGGCGGCAGTGCCGCGGCAGGTAACTTGCGGCCCTTCCCGGCGGCGGTCATAAAGGCCGCGATCTGAAAGAAAGGGACGGCCATGGCCTTTACCATCGCCATCGACGGGCCGGCGGCTGCCGGCAAGGGCACGATCAGCCGCGCGGTTGCCGCGCATTTCGGCTTTGCCCATCTCGACACCGGGCTGCTCTATCGCGCCGTGGGGCGCAAGATGCTCGACGGGGTCGATCCGATCCGCGCGGCGCAGGAACTGCTGCCGACCGACCTGCAGGTGCAGGGGCTGCGTACCGCGGCGGTGGGGCAGGCGGCCTCGCGCGTCGCTGCCATCCCCGAGGTGCGCGCCGCGCTTCTGGACTTCCAGCGCGCCTTTGCCCGCCGCGACGGCGGCGCGGTGCTCGACGGGCGCGACATCGGCACGGTGATCTGCCCCGAGGCCGAGGCCAAGCTCTTTGTCACCGCCAGCGCCGAGGTCCGCGCCCGGCGCCGCTTCGAGGAGCTGGTGGCCGGCGGCGCCGAGACCGATTTCGAGACCGTGCTGGCCGAAACCCGCGAGCGTGACCACCGCGACGCCACCCGCGCCGATGCGCCGCTGAAACCGGCGCAGGATGCGCAGATGATCGACACCTCGGAGCTGGACGTCGAGGCCGCCGTGGCCGCCGCCATATCGGCCGTCGAGGCCCGCAGCTTAGAACGCCTGAAAGGATGACAATGAAGACAGTTCGCATGGGGCCCGGCGGCCCCGAGGTTCCCGCCTTCGGCATCGGCGCCATGTCCTTTGCCGAGTTTTACGGGCCGACCACCGAGGCGAATTCCCATGCGGTGCTCGATGCCGCCGCCGACTCGGGGGTGGTGCATATCGACACGTCGAACGTCTACGGCATGGGGCGCTCGGAAAAGGCGATCGGTGCCTGGCTGAAGGCCAACCCCGGCGCCCGCGAGACGCTGCATATCGCCACCAAGGCCGGGATCACCAAGGACGCGGCAGGCAACCGCTGCTACGACAATTCGCCCGAGCACCTCGAGGGTGAGCTCGACGGCTCGTTGGCTCGGCTCGGCGTCGAGCAGGTGGATCTGTTCTACGTCCACCGCCGCGAGGCCGACCGCCCCATCGAAGAGGTCACCGAGACACTCGCCGGGCTTGTGAAGAAGGGCAAGATCAAGAGCTTCGGGTTTTCCGAGATCGCGCCGTCCTCGCTGCGCCGGGCGGCAGCGGTGCATCCGGTGGCCGCAGTCCAGTCGGAATATTCGCTGGCGACGCGTTTCGTCGAGCTGGGGCTGGTGCAGGCCTGCAAGGAACTGGGCACGGCGCTGGTCGCCTTCTCGCCGGTGGGCCGCTCGCTGCTGACCGACCAGCCGATCGGGGCCGAGGTGATCGCCGCCAACCCCTTCCTCGCGACCAACCCCCGGTTCATGGCGCCGAACCTGTCGGCAAACCTCGGGATCACCGAGCGCTTCCGAGCGCTCGCCGCCGAGATGGGCCTGCCCGCGGCGGGGCTCGCGATCGCCTGGCTGCTCAGCCGCGGCGATCACGTGATCCCGATTCCGGGCACGCGCTCGGTGGCGCATTTCGAGGAGCTGCTGAGCGGGCTGCACGCCACGCTGACCGAGAGCGACCTGGCGCGGATCGACGAGGTGCTGCCGGTCGGCTGGGCGCATGGCGACCGCTACTCGCCGGCGCAGCGGGTCGGACCGGAATACTTCTGCTGACAGAGGCCGGGGCCCTGCGCCCCGGCGCACACGAACAGGAAAGGGGCGGGCATGTCGCATGTCACCCTCGTGCGGCACGGGCAGGCCAACACCCATGCCAAGGACGAGATCAGCTATGACCAACTGAGCGATCTGGGCCGGCAGCAGGCGCGCTGGCTCGGCGACCACCTGCGCGGCACCGGCGATGTCTTTGCCCGCGCCTACTCGGGCACGCTGCAGCGCCATCGCGAGACCGCGGCCGAGATGGGCCTCGCGCTGGAAGTGGTGCGGGACGCGCGGCTCAACGAGCTTGAGTATTTCACCATGGCGCAGCTCATGGACCAGCAGCACGGGATCGCCCTGCCGCCGGACCGCGAGGGCTTCATCCGCCACCTGCCGACGCTCTTCACCTACTGGCGCGAGGGGCGGCTCGAGGGCGTGCCCGAGAGCTTCGAGCACTTCGAGGGGCGGGTGCGCGACGTGCTGGCCGAGATCGCCGCGGGCGAAGGGCGGGCCGTGGTGGTGACCTCGGGCGGGCTCATCGGCATGGCGATGCGGGTGACCATGGGGCTCGAGATGCAGGCGCTGGCGCATGCCTGCCTGGCCATCGAGAACACTTCGCTGCACCGCTTCCAGCCGATCTCGACCGGGCTCTGCCTGACGCTTTTCAACGCGGTGCCGCATCTGGAAGGCTCGGAGCGGTCACTGGCGCGCACACATCTCTGAGCACCGGCTTTCCCATAGGTCTGCTTTTCGATAGCAAGGCGGGGAGTTTGGCTTTGGAGAGACGGATGACACATCTCTGGGTGCGCGCGGAGCAGCGGCAGAACGAGGACCGGGTGGGCGTGACCCCCGAGGGGGTGAAGGCACTGATCGCCGCGGGGCTGCGAGTCACCGTCGAGGAAAGCCGTTCCCGGGTCATCGGCATCGAGGGCTACCGCGCCGCGGGCGCCGAGATCGCCCCCGAGAACAGCTGGCCCGAGGCGCCCGAGGAGGCGATCATCTTCGGCCTCAAGGAACTGCCCGAGGACGGCACGCCGCTGCGCCACCGCCACATCATGTTCGGCCATGCCTTCAAGGGCCAGCCGGCGGGGCAGGTTCTGCTGAAGCGCTTCGTGGCGGGCGGCGGGGCGCTCTACGATCTGGAATACCTCGTGGGCGAGGACCGGCGGCGCGTTGCGGCCTTCGGCTACTGGGCGGGCTATGCGGGCGCGGCGGTGACGCTTCTGGCCTATGCGGCGCAGAAGCGGGGCGGCCTCTGCGGGCCGGTCTCGGTCTGGCCCGGGGCGGCGGCGATGGAGGCCGCGGTCGCCGATGCGCTCGACGCGGCGGGCGGCGGGCGGCCCAAGGCGCTGGTCATCGGCGCGCTTGGGCGCGTGGGAACCGGGGCGTCGGATCTCTGCCGCAAGCTCGGCGTCGCTGTGACCGGATGGGATATGGCCGAGACCGCCCATGGCGGGCCGTTCCCCGAGGTGCTGGAGCACGAGATCTTCTTCAACTGCATCCTCGCCCATCCCGGCACGCCGGTCTTCGTGCCCGCCTCGGCGAGCACCGACGCGCGCAAGCTTCGGGCCATCGGCGACATTGCCTGCGACCCCGACAGTGACTTCTCGCCCGTGAAGGTCTATGACCACGTGACCGACTGGCAGGCCCCCGCGCTGCGGGTTCACGAGGAGCCGCCGCTCGACGTCATGGCGATCGACAACCTTCCCTCGCTTCTCCCCCGGGAGAGCTCGGAGGATTTCGCCGCGCAACTGCTGCCGCACCTGCTGACCCTGCCCGCGATGGACGCGGGCGTCTGGGGCCGGGCGGCGGCGACCTACGACAGATACCTCAAGGAGGAACTTGCATGATTCATTGGTGCGGAACGGGACTTTCATCCATCCCGGGGCTGCGACGCCTGATCGAAGCCGGCCACGACGTGATGGTATGGAACCGGACCGAAACCAAGGCCCGCGAGGCGGTGGGCGACATCACCAACCGCATTCTTTCGTTTGCCCCCGAGGTGCTGGAGCCAGCAGTGCAGGAAGGCGACGTGATCGTTTCCATGCTGCCCGGCGACTGGCATGTGAAGCTGGCCGAGATCGCGATCAGGAAGAAAGCGCATTTCGTGTCGTCCTCCTACATCTCGCCCGAGATGCGCGGGCTCGACGCCAAGGCGAAGGAAGCCGGGGTGGCGCTGGTCAACGAGGTCGGGCTCGACCCGGGGATCGATCACCTGATGGCGCATGATCTCGTCGCGGCCTACCGCGCCTCGGACGCCTTCGATCCCGAGAACGAGATCAGCTTCCTGAGCTACTGCGGCGGCGTGCCGAAGGAGGCCAACGCCTTCCGCTACAAGTTCTCCTGGGCGCCGGTGGGTGTGCTGAAGGCGCTGCGCTCGCCCTCGCGTTCGATCCGCCACTTCGAGGAGCTGAACGTCCAGCGCCCCTGGGATGCGCTGAGCCGCTATGACGCGCCGCTCGATCCGCCCGAGAGCTTCGAGGTCTACCCCAACCGCGACTCGCTGCCCTTCCTCGAGCAATACGAGTTCGGGCAGGACTGGAAAGTGAAGGACTTCGTGCGCGGCACGCTGCGGCTCAACGGCTGGTCCGAGGCGTGGAAGGATGTCTTCGCCGAGGTCGAGACGGCGGACGACGCACGGCTGGCGCAGATGGCCTCCGAGCTGCTGGCCGAGAACAAATACGCAGAGGGCGAGCCCGACCGCGTGGTGCTCTGCGTGACGCTGAAGGCCGAGAAGGCGGGCGAGACGGTCTGGCACAAGACCTGGGTGATGGATGCCTGGGGCGACGCGCGCGGCTCTGCGATGGCGCGGCTGGTGTCGATGCCGGTGTCCTGGGCGATCGAGGCGGTGCTGAACCGAGAGATCACGCCGGGGGTCTCGGCGGCGCCGTCGGATCCCAAGTTGGTCACGCGCTGGCTGGGCGGGGTCGAGAGCCTTGCGCAGCGGATGATGCGCGTGGACGAGACCGGCTGAAGGCTCTGAGCCGCTGGCGGGGCACGGGCCTCGCCAGCGCGCTTCAGGCCGCGCTCGAGCCGATCAGCGCCTTGCGCGCGGCAACCATGTTCACCTTGCGATAGTCCTGTAGCCCGGTGACCTCTCGGCCCACCCAATCGGGCAGGGGCAGCGGCGTGTCGAGCGCCGGGAATTCGACCTCGGCGATGGTGATGCCAGAAAGGAGCCCCTCGTAGACGTCCACCGTCCAGACCAGCGCGCCCGCGGGCACGTGGTGGCGGGTCTTCTCGACGACATCGGTGCAATGGGCGGAGAGCATCTCCTCGGCGTCCTGCGCCGGGATCGGGTATTCGAACTCGTCTCGGGCCATCCCGTCACGCCGGCCCTTGATGCAGAGCGTTGCGCAGTCATCGTAGAAGCGTACCCGGGCCTTGCGCCCGCCCTCGGCGGCGATGAGCCCGTCGCGCAGCCGCTCGCTGCGGGAGATGCCGGATTTCCAGTCATCGCTGGCAACAAGGAACTTGCGCTCGATTTCTTTGGCCAAGGGACACTCGGTTGTCATCAAAAAATAGGCGAAATACGCGCGCGATCTATAGCGTGGCAGCGGGTCGAAGGCCACAGCGGAAAACGCGATGCGGCCGTGATCTTCGCCGCCGACGCGGTGCCCGCGTCACGAAAAAGGCGCGCCCCGCGGGACGCGCCTTTGTGCCTCAGAGGAGGCGCTTATTGCGCTGCTTCGTAATGCTCGTCGAGCACCTTGGCGAAGTCGTCGTAGGACATGTTCGAATAGGACTTGCCGTCGATGAGGAAGGAGGGCGTCGAGGTGATGTTGTCGCGGGTCGCGTTCTCCTGGTACCAGCCGACAAGAGCCTTGAGCTTGGCGCTGTCATTCATGCAGGCGTCGAGCTGGTCCTTGCCGATGCCGGCCATCAGGCCGATCTTGCGCAGGCTGTCGGCGATGCCCTGGTCCGAGCCCGCCTTCACCCAGTCGCCCTGGGTTTTGTAGATCATGTCGGAGATGCCGAAGAACTTCTCGGGCGAGCAGCGCGCGACCATCGCCGCCCACATGCCGTACTTGTCGAAATAGACGTCGCGGTAAACCAGCTTCACCTTGCCGGTCTTGATGTAGTTCTCTTCGATCTGCGGGAGCACCTCGTTGGAGAAGCGCGCGCAATGCGGGCAGGTGAAGGAGGCGTATTCGATGATCTCGACGGGGGCGTTCACGTCGCCTTTGACCATCTCGACGATCTCGGGTGCGGTTTCCGCGGTGGTTTCGGCGGCGCTGGCCTCGCTGCTCGCCTCCTGCGCGCTGACCGCGCCGGGCAGGGCGACGCCCCCGAGGGCGACTGCGGCCGCGAGCGCGGCGACGGGAAGAATGCGGGTCATGTAAGGTCCTCTTGTGGTTGCCTTGCCTGCGGCACGGGGCCGCGTTTCTGCCTGCGGCACGGGGCCGCCTTTTTGTCCTGTGGCGCTATTGCCGCGATTTCGAGATGACGTTGCCGGCGAGGCGCTCGAGCGCGGCGCGCAGCCCGTCATCATGGATGTCTCCGGCCACCTTATGCGCCTCGGCCTTGATCTCGGGCGAGGGCTCAGGCTTTTCGGCCTTCGGCGCGTGGCCAAAAGCAACGCGGCCCTCGGCGAAGCCGCTCGATGCCGTCTGGGTGATGCGGATGCGCGCGATGGCATTGTAGCCGTAGACCGCGTTGACCTTCTCGCGCAGCTGTTCTTTCTGCATCTCGAGCAGCGGCGCCATGGCGCCGGTGGTGAGCAGCGTCAGCGTCGCACCCAGCCCCTGCTGGCGCGCGTAGCTGACCTCGACCGGGCGGGCCATGGCGGCGACATCTGCGCCGACGATCTCGTCCCAGTGGGTGAGCAGGCGCGACTGCGCGAAGCCGCGGCTCTCGCTGGCCTTGCGGATCTGCGCGTTGAGCAGACCCGAGGTCTTTGCGAACCCGTATGTTGAGGTGTTGCGCCGTGCCATCTTGAATCCCTCTCTGCGGACCTATTCTAGTGACCCCGCATCCGCATGCCAGCAGGGAATCGCTTTTGTCGTCGATGATCAAGGGAATGTCAGCCAAGCGTGACACGGCGCAGGCCGCAGATCTGCTCACCTGGTACGACCGCCACGCGCGCGAGCTGCCGTGGCGCGTCAGCCCGGCGGCGCGGGCGGCAGGGGTGAGGCCCGACCCGTACCGGGTGTGGATGTCCGAGATCATGCTGCAGCAGACCACGGTGGCCGCGGTGAAAAGCTATTTCGAGGCCTTCACCTCGCGCTGGCCGACGGTCTCGGACCTTGCCGCCGCCGAGGATGCCGACGTGATGGCCGCCTGGGCGGGGCTGGGCTATTACGCCCGCGCCCGGAACCTGCTGAAATGCGCGCGGGCCGTTGCTGATGAGCACGGCGGGGTGTTTCCGCAAACGCTCGAGGGTCTGCGCGCCTTGCCCGGGGTCGGGCCCTACACCGCTGCGGCGGTGGCGGCGATCGCCTTCGATCTGCCCGAGACCGTTGTCGACGGCAACGTCGAGCGCGTCATGGCGCGGCTGCACGACGAGCACCTGCCACTGCCGCAGTCGAAGCCTGTGCTGACCGGCTATGCCGCTGCGCTGACGCCTCAGGAGCGGCCCGGCGACTATGCTCAGGCGGTCATGGACCTTGGCGCCACCATCTGCACCCCGCGCAACCCGGCCTGCGGGCTTTGCCCCTGGCGCAGCGCCTGCGCCGCCTGGGATCGGGGCACGCAGTCCGAGCTGCCGAAGAAGGCGCCGAAGAAACGCAAGCCGACGCGCCACGGCATCGCCTATCTGGTCAAGCGGGTGGACGGCGCCTGGCTGCTGGAGCGCCGGCCCGACAGTGGGCTGCTGGGCGGGATGCTGGGCTGGCCGGGCTCGGAATGGTCCGAGGAAGCTCCCGCCGACGCGCCTCCGATCAGGGCCGAGTGGAAGACGCTCAACACCGAGGCCCGCCACACCTTCACCCATTTTCACCTGCGCCTGACCGTGAAGACCGCGCTGGTGCCGATGGAGCGGCGCCCCGAGCGCGGCGAGTTCGTCGAGGCCGAGGCTTTCGACGCCGGGGACCTGCCGACGGTCATGCGCAAGGCCTTTGCCCTGACGTCGTCCTGAGCGGCGCCGACGCGCCGCATTGACCGGCACGGCGCCACGCGACAAGCTGGGCGCCAGAGGCCCCGGCCTGCGTCAGCGGTGACAACGGGGCCCCGCGTGGGGGTAACGAGGGAAACCGGGGCGATGATCTCTTCGACGAAGCTGGCGCGCTGGACCGCCGCCGCACCGTTTTGGCTGGTCTACCTGCTGCCTGTGCTGATCTGGATCGGCGCGCTGAATGGCGGGCTCTGGGTGATCTTGCCGCCGTTGGCCACTTGGTATCTTTTCTCGGCACTGGATGCGGCGCTTGGGCTCAATACGGAAAACGCAGATCCGCAAACCGAGGAGAGCGCGCTTTTCTGGTACCGCGCGGGGGTGATGCTCTGGGCGCCGGTACAGTTCGTCATGCTCTTTGCGCTGATCTGGTACGTGTCTGGCAACCAGGCCCTGACCACCTGGGAGAAGTTCGGCGTCTTTTTCGGCACCGGGGTGATGACCGGCACGGTGGGGATCGTCTACTCCCACGAGCTTGTGCACCAGCGCAACAGGCTCGAACGGCGGCTGGGGGACTGGCTGCTGGCCATGGTGCTCTACTCGCATTTCCGCTCCGAGCACCTCTTGGTGCATCACCTTTGGGTCGGCACGCCGCGGGATCCCGTTACCGCGCGCTACAACGAGGGCTTTCACCGCTATTACCCGCGCGTATTGCGCGAATGCCCGGTCTCCGCCTTTCGCGCCGAGAAGGGGCTTCTGGCCCGCCGAGGGCTGCCGTGGTGGCACCGGCGTAACCCGTTCTGGCTC
The DNA here is from genome assembly GCF_003111685.1 of Alloyangia pacifica. Classification (NCBI taxonomy): domain Bacteria; kingdom Pseudomonadati; phylum Pseudomonadota; class Alphaproteobacteria; order Rhodobacterales; family Roseobacteraceae; genus Alloyangia; species Alloyangia pacifica. The sequence goes on from NZ_CP022190.1 coordinate 365,853, forward strand.
TATCTCGTGCTGCAACTGGCGATGCTGGGGCTTGCTATGGCGCTCGGCGGCTGGGGAGGTCTTGCCCTGTTCCTCGTGCAGGCGGGGGTGGCGATCTGGCAACTCGAGCTGACCAATTACGTCGAACACTACGGGCTGACCCGGAAATATCTCGGCGAGGGGCGCTACGAACACGTCAAGCCGCACCATTCCTGGAACTCGGCGCATACGGCGACCAATTGGCTGCTGATCAACCTGCAGCGCCATTCTGACCACCACTACAAGCCCGACCGCCGTTTCCCGCTGCTGCAGAGCTACGCCGAGAGCGCGGCGCCGCAGCTGCCCTACGGCTATCCGGTGATGACCATGGCGGCGATGGTGCCGCCGGTTTGGCGGCGGGTGATGAATCCGAAAGTGCGGGCCTGGCGGCGCAGCTGGTACCCGGAGATCGAGGATTGGTCGGCGTACAACAAGGCGCGCATGCCCCTGCCGAAGGGCTCGGCCTGAGGCGGGCGGTGCGCCGGCCGGGGTTCGACATCCCCGCATTCCCGCGGGATATCTCGGCCTGGAAGAAGGGGCGGCGGGGGCGCGGGGATTGCAATCAGCCTGTGCGCTCAGCAACATGGGCGGAGAATCTCAATGAGGTGCGCCATGTCGCTCGAGAAAGCCGCCCGCGCGGTGCGTGAAAACGCCTATGTCCCCTATTCGAAGTTCAAGGTGGGGGCGGCACTGCTGGCGCCCTCGGGGACGATCTATGCCGGCTGCAACGTCGAAAACGTGGCCTATCCCGAGGGCACATGCGCCGAGGCCGGCGCCATCGCCGCCATGGTCGCCGCGGGAGAGACCGAGTTCCTCGAGGCCTATGTCGTCGCCGATTGCGAGCACCCGCTGCCGCCCTGCGGCGGCTGCCGGCAGAAGCTCGCGGAGTTCGGCAAGTCTCATGCCAAGGTGACGCTCGCGACCACCGACGGGGCGACGCTGGAGACCACCGTCGGCGAGCTGCTGCCCGGCGCCTTCGGTGCGGGGCACATGGACCGCGTCTGATGGACGCGCGCACGGTCATCGCGGCGCTGCGCCGGGGCGAGCCGCCTTCCGACGAAGGGCTGCGCTGGTTCGCCCAAGGGCTTGCCGATGGCACGGTGAGCGCGGCGCAGGCCGGCGCCTTTGCCATGGGCGTCTGCCTGCGCGGTCTTTCCGAGGAGGCGCGGGCGGTGCTGACGCTGGCCATGCGCGACAGCGGTCACGTCCTGCATTGGGATTTCCCCGGGCCGGTGCTCGACAAGCATTCGACCGGCGGTGTGGGGGACTGCGTGAGCCTCGTGCTGGCGCCGATGCTGGCGGCCTGCGGGGCTTACGTCCCGATGATCTCGGGGCGCGGGCTCGGCCATACCGGCGGCACGCTCGACAAGCTCGAGGCGATCCCGGGCTACGTGACCGACCCCTCGGAGGACCGGCTGCGCGCGGTGCTGCGCGAGGCGGGCTGCGCCATCGTCTCGGCCTCGGAGGGGATCGCCCCGGCGGACAAGCGGCTCTATGCCATCCGCGACGTGACCGCGACGGTGGAGTCGCTCGATCTCATCACCGCGTCGATCCTGTCTAAGAAACTGGCGGCGGGGCTGGAGGGGCTGGTGCTGGATGTGAAGGTGGGCTCCGGCGCCTTCATGAAGACCATGGCGGAGGCACGGGCGCTGGCGCGCTCGCTGGTCGGCACCGCGAATGCGGCGGGCTGCCGGACGACGGCGCTGATCACCGGCATGGACCAGCCGCTCGCCGATGCGCTTGGCAATGCGCTGGAGGTGCGCGCCTCCATGGAGGTGCTGACCGAGGGCGCCGGAGGGCCGCTGCTGGAGCTCTCCGTGGCGCTCGGCGCCGAGCTGCTGGCGGGGGCCGGGATCGACGGCGGCGAAGCGCGGCTGCGCGAGAGCGTGACAAGCGGCGCGGCGGCGGAGCGGTTCGGGCGCATGGTGCATGGGCTTGGCGGGCCCGTGGATTTTGTCGAAGGCTGGCAGGAGATGCTGCCGCAGGCGCCGGTGGTGGTCGACGTGCCTGCGCCCGGGGCGGGGCACGTCGCCGCCATGGACGGCGAGGCGCTGGGGCTCGCCGTCGTGCATCTTGGGGGCGGGCGCGAGGTCGAGGGCGATCCGGTCGATCCCTCGGTGGGGCTGTCCCGGGTGGTGCGGCTCGGACAGTCACTCGAACAGGGCGAGCCGTTGGCGCGGGTCCACGCGGCCAGCGCGGAGGCGGCGCAGGCGGCGGCGCGGGCGGTCACGGCGGCGGTCCGGATCGGCGAGGCGCCGGACGTCGGCCCCTTGGTGCGGGAAAGGATCGCCTGATGCGGGCATTTCTGCTGGTGATGGATTCGGTGGGCATCGGCGGCGCGCCGGATGCGGCCTCCTATTTCAACGCGGGCGTGCCCGACACCGGGGCGAACACGCTGGCGCATATCGCGCAGGCCTGCGCCGAAGGGCGCGCCGAGGAGGGGCGCAGTGGGCCGCTGCGGCTGCCGGTGCTGGATGCTCTGGGGATGGGGGTCGCCACGCGGCTGGCCAGCGGCGAGGCGGTGCCGGGGCTCGGCGCGGAGCCCTCGGGGCTCTGGGGCGCAGCCTCCGAGAGGTCGAAGGGGAAGGACACGCCCTCCGGGCATTGGGAGCTGGCGGGCCTGCCCGTCCCTTGGGATTGGCACTACTTCGCCGTCGCGCAGCCGGTCTTTCCGGCGCAGCTGCTGGCCGAGGTCTGCGAGATCGCCGGGGTCGAGGGCACGCTCGGCAACTGCCACGGCTCGGGCACGGTGATGCTGGACCAGTTCGGCCCGGAGCACCAGCGCAGCGGCTGGCCGATCTGCTACACCTCTGCCGACAGCGTCTTCCAGATCGCCGCGCATGAAGAGAGCTTCGGGCTGGAGCGCCTGCTCGATCTTTGTGAGAAGATCGCGCCAACCCTGCACGAGATGAAGGTGGGAAGGGTCATCGCGCGACCTTTCGTCGGCGCACCGGGCCGCTACAGGCGCACCACCAACCGGCACGATTACGCGATCATGCCGCCGGAACCGATCCTCACCAACTGGGCGCAGGACGCCGGGCGGCGCGTCTACGCCATCGGCAAGATCGGCGACATCTTCTCGATGCAGGGCATCGACGAGGTCCGCAAGGGCGATGATGCCACGCTCATGAGGCACCTGTCCGATCTCGTGGACAGCGCCGAGGACGGCGCGCTTACCTTTGCCAACTTCGTCGAGTTCGACAGCCTCTATGGCCACCGCCGCGACGTTTCGGGCTACGCCCGGGCGCTGGAATGGTTTGACGTGGAGCTCGGGAAGCTGCTGCCGCGCCTGCGCGAGGGCGACCTGCTGCTGATCACCGCCGATCATGGCAACGATCCCACGTGGACGGGCACCGACCACACCCGCGAGAGGGTCCCGGTGCTTGTGTACGGGCGCGGGGCAGGGCAGATCGGGCAGATCGCATTCGCCGATGTGGCGGCAAGTATCGCGGCGCACCTCAAGGTGCCCGCACAAGGACCGGGAAGGAGCTTCCTTTGAGAGACCCAAGAGACCACGACGAGGAAAGCCTGCACCGGATCAAGGGCTTGCCCAAGGTCGAGCTGCACCTGCACATCGAGGGCGCAGCCCCGCCGTCCTTCATCCGCGGGCTGGCGCAGGAGAAGAAGGTGCGCCTCGACGGCGTGTTCGCCGAGGATGGCTCCTACATCTACCGTGACTTCGTGCATTTCCTCGAGGTCTACGAGGCGGCCACCTCGGTGCTGAAATCGCCCGAGGATTACGCCCGGCTGACCCGCGCCGTGCTCGAGGAATGCGCGAAGAATGGCGTGATCTACGCCGAGACCTTCATCTCGCCCGACTTCTGCGGCGGCGGCGATCTGGGTGCGTGGCGCGAGTATCTGCACGCCATGCAGGACGCGGCGGACAGCGCCGAGCGCGAGATGGGCATCACCCTGCGCGGCGTGGTCACCTGCGTGCGCCACTTCGGCCCAGAGAAGGCCAAGGCCGCGGCGCGCTGCGCCGCCGAGACCGCGGGCGACTGGATCTGCGGCTTCGGCATGGGCGGCGACGAGAACCGCGGCGAGCAGCGCGATTTTGCCTACAGCTTCGACATGGCCCGCGAGGCCGGGTTGCGGCTGACAACACATGCCGGCGAATGGCGCGGCGCGGCCGAGGTGCGACGCGCGATCGAGGATCTCGGGGTCGAGCGCATCGGTCACGGCGTGCGCGCCATCGAGGATCCGGCGCTGGTCGATCTCATCGCCGAGCGCGGCATCACGCTCGAGGTTTGCCCCGGCTCGAACGTGCGGCTCGGTGTCTACCCCTCGCTGGCCGCGCACCCGATCCAGAAGCTGCGCGATCGCGGCGTCAGGGTCACCGTGTCGACGGATGACCCGCCGTTTTTCCATTCCACCATGGTGCAGGAGTACGAAAACCTTGCACGCACCTTCGGATGGGAAGAAGAGGACTTCATCGAGATTTCCAAGACCTCCGCAGATGCGGCCTTCTGCTCGGCCGACACGCGCGAGGCGCTGCTGAAAAGACTGGAGAGCGCATGAAACACCTGACCGTCGTCGAACACCCGTTGGTGCAGCACAAACTCACCCTGATGCGCGAGAAGGACACCTCCACCGCGTCGTTCCGCAAGTTGCTGCGCGAGATTTCCCTGCTGCTGGCCTATGAGGTCACCCGCGAGTTGCCCGTCACCACCAAGCAGATCGAGACCCCGCTCTGCGCGATGGAGGCCCCGACCATCGAGGGCAAGAAGCTGGCACTGGTGTCGATCCTGCGCGCCGGCAACGGTCTGCTCGACGGCATCCTCGAGCTGATCCCCGCCGCCCGCGTCGGCTTCGTCGGGCTTTACCGCGACGAGGAGACGCTGGAGCCGGTGCAATATTACTTCAAGGTCCCGAAGAACCTCGAGGACCGCACGGTGATCGCCGTCGACCCGATGCTCGCCACCGGCAATTCCTCGGTTGCCGCGATCGACCTGCTGAAACAGGCCGGCGCGCAGAACATCATCTTTCTGTGCCTGCTCGCCTCGCCCGAGGGCGTCAAGCGCATGGAAGAGGCGCATCCGGACGTTCCGATCATCACGGCCTCGCTCGACGAAAAGCTCAACGAGAAAGGCTATATCGTTCCGGGACTAGGGGATGCGGGGGACCGCATGTTCGGCACAAAATAAGCCCCCTCAACGCTTTACAGCTGCGCGGCGCTCATGCAATGCTGGCCGCGCAGCTTCCCGGGGGGCGACATGCGTATCAAGGTTTCGGCAAGTTCCGCCATTCTCACATTCGGCACGGCGATCGGCTCCGCTCTCATCGGCGCCCCCGTGCTGGCTCAGCGGATCGACACGATCAGCACTCCGGCAGAAGTGCCCCCTGCCAGCTATACCGAAGCGCAATACGTCGACAGCCGCGGCTGCGTGTTCATCCGCGCCGGTTTCGATGACGCGGTGATCTGGGTGCCGCGGGTCAGCCGCGCTGGCGAGCCGGTCTGCGGCTATGCGCCCAGCCTGTCCGGCCAGAGCCGCACCGCCGCCGCCGAGGCGCCCGCGGCCAAGCCCGCCCCGGTGATCGCGCCCGCGCCGGCGTCCAAACCCAAGCCCAAGCCGGTTCAGGCCGTAGCCGCGCCGGCCCCGAGCCGTGCCACCGGGCAGCCGATGGCCACGGTCGCCTCGAAACCCGCAGCCGTGGTCAAAGCTCCGGCCTCCAAGCCGCCCGCCGCCCCGGCGCCGCGGGTGGTTTCCAGAGTTCCGGCCGCGCCGGCGGGGTCGGTCGCGGCGGTCCCTGCAGGGGCGCTTGTCGGCGGCGCCTGCACCCCCGGCTTCAGCGGCGAGATCATCAGCGACGGCCGCACCCTGCGCTGCGGTCCTCAGGCGGCGCCCTATGCGACCGAGGTGCGCCGCGGCGAGGCGCCCGCGCCCGGCAAGAAGGTCTACTACAACAACGGCAATGGCACCGGCAGCTGGCAGGACGGCAAGCTCCTGGTGCCCGGCAGCACCCGCATCCTGCCGCGCCACGTCTACGAGGACGGCCGCGCCGAACGCGTGATCGTCCCCGCCGGATATCGTCCGGCCTGGGAGGACGACCGGCTGAACCCGCACCGCGCCTTGCAGACGGTCAAGGGGTATTACGACACCCAGCGCGTCTGGACCCACGAGGTGCCCCATGCCTCGACCGCCGGCACCGTGGTGACCGCCGTGGCCCCGCGCGTGCGTCTCGAGGGCGACCCGGCGCTGCGCCCCGCGCCCTCGACCACCGGCGCGGTGGTCGCCGCGGCCTCCGACAGCGTTTCCGACGAGGGTCCGGCGCTGCGCTACGTGCAGATCGGCGCCTTCGCCACGGCGGAAAGCGCCGGACAGGCGCGCAGCCGACTGCAGGCGGCGGGTCTGCCGGTGCAGGAACTGCTGCGCAAGTCCGACGGCCTGCGCCGCCTGAGGGTCGGCCCCTATTCCGACGCGCGCGCCGCCAGCCTCGCGCTGGCCAAGGTCCAGGCCACGGGCTACCGCAGCGCGACCCTGCGCTGAGCACAGCTTTCTGCTGGACGAAAATTGCCGGTGGAGGCGCGCGCAGCGCGTCGGGGGCAGCACCCGGGCCTTGCGTCACCGGGCCGAGCGCACTCCGCGAGCGGCGCCGCGCCGTCAGCCGCCGCAGATTCCCTGCAACCGCACCCAGTCCGCATCGCTCAGCACCGGCACGCTGCCCTCGGCGGCGCGCGGATCGCCCTCGACCAGAGGCAGCACCGACTCGCCGGTGATGTCGCGGGCATAGGCATAGGGCGAGCTGCGCAGCTCGATCTTCGCGAAGCCTTCCAGCAGCGCGTCGAGCGGCACCGGCACCTGCGGGCGGGTAAGAAGCACCTCGGCGTAGCTTTCCAGCGTGCCGCGCGGCAGCGAGCCGGTGGTCAGCAGCTTGAGGCTCGACCAGAGCCCGGCATGGCGCAGCAGATCGCCCAGCGGGTCCGACTGCTTGGCGCGCAACGACTCGGCAAGGATGTAGCCCGCCGCGACGTCCGGGTCCTCGTAGTCCTCGAGCAGATCGCTGCTCAGCAGGATGATCCCGCCGGGCAGATGCGCCGTGTCGCGGAGCCCGTCGTTGAGCACCACCAGATCGCCGCGCCGCGCCTCGCCCAGCACCCGCGCGGCGAGGTGGCGCAGCGGGCGCGCAGACTCGGTTGTGCCGCAGGGACGACCGGAGACTCGGGTGATCTGGCCAAGCAGGGCCTGGCCGATCTCGACGCGCTTGGCGCGGGGCACGACGCGCTCGGCATGGTCGAGCAGCGCGCCCGGCAGCCAGAGCAGGATTCCGGCGGCGACCAGCGCGGCAACGCCGATGATCATGCGCAGGCGGAGCTTCCCGGGCTTGGGACGCCGCCGTTCGATGTCGCGCAGCACCCGGTCGATGGCGTCGATCATCGTGCTCTCGTCCTCGGCCAGCTCCAGCGTTTCACCGGGATCACCGTCGGGATGATAGAGCGCCGGGCTGCGGCCCTTGTTGGCGCGCACCACGGCGGCCATCGACCAATGCGACAGCGCCCGGCCCGAGACGTCCGACACGGTCAGCGTGGCATCCCCCATCGACAGGATCACCTCGCGCCGCTGCGCGTCCGGCTCGGGCCGCCAGAGCGCGGTGGCTTCGAGGCGCTGGTACTCCTTGAGGGCTGTCATGCTCGGGGTGCGTTCTCGGCGATATTCGGGGCGTTTCTGGGGCGCTTGTCCGGGCCGGGGGGCCCGCTGCTCTGCCTTGTCTTCGCCTCTGATTATCAAGCTCCCCCAGCGGGAGCAATCTCTGCCGCGCGGCGCGGCCCGCGCGCGGCGCCGCTGTGCGGTCACGGTTGCGAAAAAGACGCGGGTTCCCGGGGGTTGCCGATGTTCAGCCCGGCGCGGCGTGGCGCGGCTAGGGTTGGCGGCATGATCATCTCGGGCTTCGGCTGAGGGCTGCGGCGATCGTGGCGACGGTCCGAAAAAATATGTTCGTTTAAGGGCGATTAACTATTTCGTTAACCATTTGTTAAGAAGTTCGCGATTTGACTGGCTGCACGGTCGCGACCTCGTACACTTGCGACCGTGCCAGGGGGTGAACCGCTCCTATGATCGTTTCCGTTTTCTTTATGCTGGCAAGCATTTGATCTTGGTTCGGGTACACCCTCTGGCATTTTTTGATCCCGCCCCACCTCTACAGACGCACGTCGTATCTGCCTGCCGCCGCCCGCTTCCCGGGCGCGCCTGCAGAGCAAGATGCACTCAGTGCACGGGATCGAGAAGGGCGTTCGGAAGGCGACAATCCTTAACGACGTCCTGGCCGCAGGGCACGGGCTCCAGCGCCTTTGACAGGCACAGTCGCGCCTCCTGGATGCGGCCGGACTGGCAGGTGATGGTCAGCATGTCCGGCTCCCAGCCGGGATTGGCCTGCAGGAAGGCCTCCTCGATCACCTCGGCCGGGAGGCTGACCGGCGCATCGAGGCGGCGCAGCACCTCGGGGCGGGTGACACCCTCGTAGGCGCGGCGGGCGAGCGCGAAGTAGTCCTGCGACGAGAGTCCTGCACAGGCGCCGTGCTTCTTCCACTGGTACCAGGCCAGCCCCGCCGTACCCATGATGTCGGCCATGGCGGCGGTCTCCTTGCGGCTCGGCGGGCGGGCGGAGCTGTCGCAATAGGAGGGGTAGCCGCGCGTGTATTGCGGCCAGAGCCCGTGCAGCACCCAGCCGAGCGGGCGGTCGCATTGCGGCGAGTTCCGCGCCTTGCCTTCGAGCGCGCACCAGGTCGGCGACCAGCTCAGCGACAGCACGTAGTAGTCGAACACCCCGGCGCGGTCGCCCTCGGCCCGGGCGGGCGTGGCACAGGTGACGGAGACGAGCAGGATCAGCAGCCAGCGCATTTTCTCTTCCCTCTTGGGTTCCGCGAGACTATATAGGCCCGAAGTTCCCCGACAACGGTAACCCGTCCTGGAGAAGTAATCCGGGACCTCCCGAGGCCAACGCCTTGGGGGAGGGGAGAAGATTTACGTAAGGAGATGACCCATGGCAAAACTGCTGCATCCCAAGGCGACCGCTGTCTGGCTCGTCGACAACACCACTTTGACCTTCAAGCAGATTGCCGACTTCACCGGCATGCACGAGCTGGAAATCCAAGGCATCGCCGACGGTGACGTGGCTGGCGGCGTGAAGGGCTTTGACCCGGTCGCCAACAACCAGATCGAGCAGATCGAGATCGACAAGGCCGAGAAGAACCCGCTCGCCAGGCTCAAGCTGAAGTACAACCCCGCCGCTGTCGACGAGGACAAGCGCCGCGGCCCGCGCTACACCCCGCTGTCGAAGCGCCAGGACCGTCCGAACGCGATCCTGTGGCTGGTGAAGTTCCACCCCGAGCTGACCGACGGCCAGATCTCCAAGCTGGTGGGCACCACCAAGCCGACGATCCAGTCGATCCGCGAGCGCACCCACTGGAACATCCAGAACATGCAGCCGATCGATCCGGTCGCGCTGGGGCTGTGCCGCCAGTCCGAGCTTGACGCCGCCGTGGCCAAGGCCGCGAAGAACCGCGACGAGGTGATGACCGACGACGAGCGCCGCAAGCTGGTGTCGACCGAGCAGAGCCTCGGCATGGACAGCCACGAGCCGCGCCTGCCGACGGCGATCGAGGGTCTCGAGACCTTCTCGCTCTCCGATCCGCGCGGCGAGGACGACGAGGAAGAAGACAAGGGCCCGAGCGATTTCTCGGATGCGGACAGCTTCTTCAACCTGCCCTCGAGCGACGAGGATGACGACGAGGACGACAGCGACGATCCGCGCGGCTGACAGGCGCGTCCGCTGACCACTCGAGAGCCCGTCGCAGCCTTGCGGCGGGCCTTTTCCATGCCGAGGCGCGGGCCGCCGCGCAGCGCCGCCGGGCCGGATCACTGCCCCGGCAGACACAGGTCTTTTACCTTTGCGTCAGCCGCCTGCGCGCCCGATTGACGGAGATCTCGCGACCGGATATCGCCCGCGATGATGCACCCCGAGGCGGTGCAGCGTGTCGCCCGCCGCGTGGCCATTACCGGCAAATGAGCGGGCCCCTTTGGACAGATAAATGATGCTGGGAACGTCTTTTCCCTGTGGTGATCCGCTTGCCGAGCGCCGCGCCGCTTTTGCCGAGACCATGGCCCACCTGGGCGATTACGGCGGCGCGATCGAGGCGCTGAGCCGGGCGATGGATCTGGTGCCGGGCTGGGCCGCGGGCTGGTTCCGTCTCGGCGAGTATCATGAGGCCGTGGGCGAGGTCGATGCCGCTGCCGATGCCTGGGACAAGGCCGTGGCCGCCGACCCCCGCGATCCGCTGGGCGCCGGGCTGCGCCGCGACCTGTTGCGGGGCGTGCCGGTGGCCGAGAGCATGCCTGCGGCCTTCGTCGAGCTGCTCTTCGACCAATACGCGCCGCGCTTCGAGCGCTCGCTGGTCGGCAAGCTGAACTACCGCGGTCCCGAACTGCTGCTCTCGGCGCTGAAGGCGCAGGGCTTCATGCGGGCGCGGCACGCGCTCGACCTCGGGTGCGGCACCGGGCTGATGGGCGAGCTGCTGCGGCCGCATTGCGACCGGCTCGACGGCTATGACATTTCCTCAAAGATGCTGACCGAAGCCGCGGCGAAGGGCGTCTACGACGCGCTCGAGAAACGCAACATCGCCGAGATGTCGGCGATCGTGCCACGCTATGACCTGATCCTTGCGGCGGATGTCTTCATCTATCTCGGCGCGCTCGAGCGGGTGATCGGCTGGTGCGCCGGGGCGCTGGCGCCAGACGGGCAGATCGCCTTCACGCTGGAACTCGGCGAGGCCCCGGTGCAGCTGCGCGAGAGCCGCCGCTTCGCCCATTCGCGGGCGTATATCACCGGCCTGATGGCTGAGGCGGGCTTTGCCGAGGTGACGCTGACCGGCTGCGCGCTGCGGCAGGACCGCGGGCAGGACGTGGCGGCGCTGCTGGTCACCGCACGTGCGCCTGCGCGCGTGCTCGACCGCGAAGGCGACGGGGAAACCGAGGCGCTGGTCTAGGCCGGCGCCGCGGCGCGGCTCAGAAGCCGAAGCTGAGGTGCAGGCGCAGGGCGCTGTCGCCCGCGAAGTTCGAGGCCGCCTCGAGCCGCCCGCCCAGCCCGCGGCCGTCGGTGGTGCCGTAGTCGAGGCCGAGCGAAAGCTGGTCCTCGCTCAGCAGCTCACTGGCGTCGAAGCTGCGGCTGCCGGTCTCGGTGACATAGGTCATCTCGTCCTGGTCACCGCCGAAGACGGTGTAGGCGGCATAGGGGCGCAGGATCCCGCCCACCGCGCGCATCGGCGCGCCCAGCTCGGCGCGGAAGGCGGTGGAATAGGTGACACGGCTCTGGATCTCGCCGCCCTTGCGGGCAAGCTCGTAATCGCCCGTGGCATGGCGCAGCACGTCGCCCGTCACCACGAGGTCGATCCCGGTGCCCGGCGCCGCGCCCTCGCGCAGCAGGGTTTCACCGCGCAGACTGAGGCCGAGGGTGCGGCCGTCGTGGTCGGTGCTGCCGGAGGCCGAGGCCGGGCTCGAAAGCTTGTTGTGGGTGCGGCTCATGAAGAGTGCGCCGCCGTAGCTCACGCCGTTCGACGATCCCGCGTAGCCGGTGCCAAGGAAATAGGAGCGGATGCGCGCCTCGTGGATATCGTCGTCGAGATCGGACGCGCCCTGCGCATAGCCCGCGAAGGCCGAGAGCCCGTTCTCGAAGCCCCAGCCCAGCACCAGCCCCCGGCTGTCGTACTCCGAGTCCTGCGCGTGGTCCGGCGCGGTGCGCCCGCCCGCCGCATAGCCACCGAGGAAGAACCCGTCCCGCCGGCTGGTCACCGCGCTACGGCCGATGCCGAAGCCGATCTCGCGCGACAGCAGGTCGACCTGCGACAGCGGCGCCGGGTCGAGCACGGGGACCGTGGCCTCCTGCGCCTGGGCGGCGAAGGGAAGCAGAGCGGCGAGAAAAGCGAGGCGGAGGGGGGCGGTTGCGCGGATCATGTCGCTGGCTCTAGCGCCAAGGTGCGGTGCCGCCCAGAGGTCGGGGGTCACAGCCGCGTGACCCCGAGGACTCAGAGTTTGCGGCGTGCGTTGAGCGCCGCAGTGATCGTGCCGTCATCGAGATAGTCGAGTTCGCCGCCGATGGGCACGCCCTGAGCCAGCGAGCTCATCTCGACGCGGGTCTCGAGCTGGTCGGCGATGTAATGCGCCGTGGTCTGCCCGTCGACCGTGGCATTGAGCGCGAGGATCACCTCGGTGATGGCTTCGCTTTGCACCCGCGCCACGAGCTGCGGGATGCGCAGCTCCTCGGGACCGATACGGTCGAGCGCCGACAGCGTGCCGCCGAGCACATGGTAGCGGCCCTTGAAACTGCCGCCGCGCTCCATCGCCCAAAGGTCGCCCACGTCCTCGACAACGCAGATCTGGCCATTGGCGCGGCGCTCGTCGGTGCAGATCGGGCAGATCTCGGCTGTGCCGACATTGCCGCAGTTGAGGCACTCGCGGGCGGTGGCGGCGACCCGGCTCATCAGATCGGCGAGCGGTGCGAGCTGCAGCTCGCGCTTGCGAATGAGGTGCAGCACGGTGCGCCGCGCCGAACGCGGGCCAAGGCCCGGCAGCCGGGCCATCATCTCGATCAGCGCGTCGATCTCGCTGCGCTCGGGCATTTCCGGGTCACTCCTCGGTGCGGGACGCCGCAGACCTTCTTGCGAAGGTCCGCTCTGCCCCGCCACGCGCCATGCCTGCGGCAGGCGTCTTAGAACGGCATCTTCATGTCTGCGGGAAGGCCAAGCTCTTCGGTGAGCTTGCGCATCTCCTGCTCGGCGCGGTCCTGCGCCTTGCTCTGCGCGTCCTTGATCGCGGCGAGGATCAGGTCCTCGACCACTTCCTTGTCGTCGCTGTTGAAGATCGACGGATCGATGTCGAGACCCTTCAGCTCGCCCTTGGCGGTGGCGGTTGCCTTGACGAGGCCGGCACCGGACTCGCCGGTCACCATGGTTGTGTGCAGGCCTTCCTGCAGGTCGGCCATCTTGCCCTGCATCTCCTGCGCGGCCTTCATCATCTTGGCCATGTCGCCAAGACCGCCCAATCCCTTGAACATCTGGTCTCTCCTGTCTGGGGCCGCGGCGGGCCCTGTGTCCGAGTTGTCTCCTAGATACGGATCGCGCGTCGGGGCGACAAGGGAAGCGGCGCCGGAATTGCGCAAAACAAGGGCGCTACCGCGCGGAAGTCGCTCCGGGCCGGGCAGACGGCAAATCTATTTGACGTCGCGTCCGGCGACTTCGTCGAGCAGGCGGGTCAGCAAGAGCGCGGCGCCGCCGAGCATCAGCGAGCGTCCGATCGAGTCGGTCACATTGGTCGGGGCGAAGGGCTCGATGTGATCGCGGGTGGTCTGCGCCGCGCGACGTGCGCGAGAGCGGCGCGGAAGGTCGCCGAACTGTTTGGGCGTGGGCACATGGCCGATGCGCGGCTTGGCCTTGATCAGCATCGCGCCGATGGCCAGCAGCCCGCCGGCAAAGACGACGGGGGCGAGGCGCTCGCGCCGGCTGGCAGGCAGGGCGTCGCCGATACGATCGCGCAGGGCGGGCAGGGTGGCCTTGTGAACAGCCTTATGGGGGTCGAAAGTCATGGCGGCTCCTCCGGGTGTGACAGAGGTCAAACCCGGAAAGGCCGCAGGGGTTCCCCCATCGCGCAGCGATCACTCCTCCTCGAAGGGATCCCATTCGTCCTCGACCTCGGGAAGGGCCTCCACCGCGGCCTGCTGCTGCTCGGCCTCGGGGGTGCGGATCTCGACGATCTTCGCCTTGGGGAAAGCGGCGAGGGTGGCCTGCACCAGCGGGTGCTGCTCGGCCTCGGCCCGCAAAGCCAGCTCGGCGGCGTCGCGCTTTTCCACGATGGTCGGCGTCTCGCAGCCGTTGACCAAAGACACGCCCCAGCGCGCGCCGGTGAAGCGCTGTAGCGCCGTGCCGAGCCGCTGCGCCAGATCGCCCGAGGCGTTGCGGGCCGGGGTGAACTCGATGCGGCCGGGCTGATAGGCGGCAAGGCGCAGGCCGCTTTCGACCTCGACCAGCAGCTTCACATCACGATTGGCGCGGATCAACTCGAGGACGTGCTCGAAGGTGGGATACCGCGCGAGCGCGTTGTTCTGCGCCACCGCGGGCACGGCGTTGCCATACATCGCGCTGGGGCCGGAGGGGCCGGGATGGGTCGGTTGCACGTGGCTGGCGTAGGCCTGCGTGCCGCCACCCGCGGGGGCGCCTGCGGGTGCATGGGTGTAGCCACCGCCGGGCCCGTTCGGGCTGGGGGGCGGAGGCGGCGTGTCCTGCAGCTTGCGCAGCAGTTCCTCGGGCGAAGGCAGCTCGGCGACGTGGGTCAGCCGGATCACCGCCATCTCGGCGGCCATCATGGCGTTGGGCGCCTGCGCCACTTCGTCCAGCGCCTTGAGCAGCATCTGCCACATGCGGGTGAGCGCGCGCATGCCGAGGTTGGCCGCCAGCGCCGAGCCGCGCAGCCGCTCGTCGGGGCCGACGGTGGGATCCTCGGCGGCGTCCGGCGTGATCTTCACCACCGAGATCCAATGGGTCAGCTCGGCGAGGTCGCGCAGCACCGCCAGCGGGTCGGCGCCCTCGGCATATTGTTCGGAGAGCTCGGTCAGCGCGCCGGGCGCGTCGCCGTGCATGATCTTCTCGAAGAGGTCCATCACCCGTCCGCGATCGGCGAGGCCAAGCATGGCGCGGACCTGATCGGCGGTGGTTTCCCCGGCACCGTGGCTGATCGCCTGATCGAGCAGCGAGGTGGCGTCGCGCGCCGAGCCCTCGGCGGCGCGGGTGATCAGCGCCAGCGCGTCATCGGTGATCTCGGCGCTTTCCTTGGTGGCGATCCGGCGCAGCAGGTCGATCATCACCTCGGGCTCGATGCGGCGCAGATCGAACCGCTGGCAGCGCGACAGCACCGTCACCGGCACCTTGCGGATCTCGGTGGTGGCGAAGATGAACTTCACGTGCGCGGGCGGCTCCTCGAGCGTCTTGAGCAGCGCGTTGAACGCGCTGTTCGAAAGCATGTGCACCTCGTCGATGATGTAGATCTTGTAGCGCGCCGAGGCCGCCCGGTAGTGCACGCTGTCTATGATCTCGCGGATGTCGCCGACGCCGGTGTTGGAGGCCGCGTCCATCTCCAGCACGTCGACGTGGCGGCCTTCCATGATCGCCTTGCAGTGCTCGCACACACCGCAGGGCTCGGTGGTTGGCCCGCCAGCGCCGTCGGGGCCGATGCAGTTCATCCCCTTGGCGATGATCCGCGCGGTGGTGGTCTTCCCGGTGCCGCGGATGCCGGTCATGATGAAGGCCTGCGCGATGCGGTCCGCCTTGAAGGCGTTCTTCAGGGTGCGCACCATGGCATCCTGCCCGACGAGATCGGCAAAGGTCTCGGGGCGGTACTTGCGCGCGAGTACCTGGTACTTGGGGCTGTCGTCAGTCATGGAATCCGTGGCGCTCCTTCGGTTGCGGCCAAGGTAAGGTGGGGGAGGGGCGAGGTAAAGCCGGGCGTCGAGGCGGGCGCCGGGTGCGGCCCCGAACCTGGCGCATGTGTTGCGCGGGGACTTCCCCATGCGCCGCCGCTCTGCTATGAGGCGATCAGGCCCGATCGCAGGGGGCCGCCCAGTCCGCGGAAAGCGCGCGCACCTGCCTTCGAACCGATCTGATATCTTCGGTTTCTCTCCTGCCCAGACCAGCGGACACTTGGGCGATGACGGAGGACACCGGCATGCTCTTTTCAGGGCCGACCCCATCCATCGACGATCTGCGCCGCGAGGCGCGCCGACTTCACAAATCCTACGACGCGGGAGACCGCGGCGCGCGGCAACGCCTGAGCGAGCTGCCGCCGCGCGGCGACGGGCGCGAGCTCAAACGCGCCGACTTCCTGCAGGTTGTCGCGCGCGAGCGAGGCTTTGAGAGCTGGCCCAAGCTCAAGCTGGCGGCGGAGACCCAAGGCCTGGACCGGGCAGCGAAAATCCAGCGGCTGAAGATCGCGCTGTTCCATGGTCAGATGCCTGTGGTGCAGGCGCTTCTGGCCGAGACGCCGGATCTCGCCGATGGGCTTTTCGGCCTGCAATGCGCTTTGGCAGACCTGTCTGGCGTGCGCGCCGCGCTGGCGCAGAACCCTCGGCTTGCAACCGAACGGCACGGGCCGCGTAGCGCGATCTTGCACCTCGCCTTCTCGCGTTGGCACCAACTGCACCCTGACCTGCGCCCTGCGACGCTGGAAATCGCTGCCCTGCTGGTCGCACGGGGGGCCGATGTGAACGACGCACAGGAGGGAGCAGGGGGAGAGAAACTCTCGGCGCTCTACGGTGCGCTCTGCGTGGCGCGCAACCTTGATCTGGCGCGCTGGCTTCTGGATCACGGCGCGTCTCCCGACGATGGCGAGTCGCTCTACCATTCGGCGGAGTTGGGCACGCTGGACGGGCTGAAGCTGCTGCTCGAGCGTGGGGCGAAGCCGCAGGGCACCAACGCGCTCTTGCGGGCGCTCGACTTCAACGACCACGGCGCCGTGGAGCTTCTGCTCGCCCATGGCGCGACGCTCGACGAGGAGGCGCAGACCATCCCAGCGCTGCATCAGGCGGCGCGGCGTGGCTGTGACCGGCGCATGGTGGAGCTGCTGCTTGAGGCCGGCGCCGATCCGGTGCGCGAGTGGCGCTGGGTCTCGCCCTATGGCTACGCCCGGGTGCTGGGCAGCCGCGCGCTGGTCGAGGCGCTGGAGGCGCGGGGCATCACCGCCGCGCTGTCCCGCGAGGAGGCGCTCATGGCAGAGGCCGCGGAAGGGCGGGGCACGCCGGGTGCCTACATCGACCCCGAGGCGCTGCCGCCCGCCTACGACGGGCTGCTGCGCGGGCTCGCGGGTCGGCCCGACCGGCTGGCGCAGATCAAGGCGTTGGTGTCACTCGGGCTGCCATATGATGCGCCGGACGGAGTTGATGGTGTGACCCCGGTGCAGGCCGCTGCCTGGGAGGGCTATCCCAAGGTCATGGCGCATTTCCTGGATCTGCGTCCGGACATGAGCCACGTGAACGCTTTTGGCGGCACCCTGCTCGGCACGTTGCTGCACGGGGCCGAGAACGCGCCGAAGGCCGAAGGCCGAGATCACCTCGCCTGCCTAAAGCTTCTGCTCGAGCATGGCGTCGCGCTTCCGCGCAAGGCCATGGCATTGGTCGGCAGACCCGATCTTGCCGTCGTCCTGCAAGGGTGGGCCGAGGCGCATCCGGGGCAGGTCGTCTGATCCCGGCCCGGCCGCCGGGCGGTTCGGCCAAGCCGGAAATTCTGTTTCACAAAGCCGCGGCAGCCCCTACAATCAGGGCTGCCGCACGTATTTTCATATAAGGAATTTAGTCATGCGTCTCAGAGGAGTGCGCCGAAGCAGCAATGTCGAGGACCGCCGCCGGTCCGGGGGCCGCGTCGCCATGGGGGGCGGGCTCGGAGGCATCGCGCTGCTGGTCGTCCTGGCGATCGGCTATTTCGCCGGGGTCGATGTCACCCCGCTTCTGAACAACAGCACGGTGCAGACCTCGAGCGAGCCGCGCGAGCTGACTCCGCAGGAAAAACTCGCCGGCGAATTCGCCTCGCAGGTGTTGGCCACCACCGAGGAGGTCTGGACCCAGCTCTTGCCCGAGCAGGCGGGCCGCGAGTACACGCCGCCGGTGCTGGTGCTCTTCTCTGGCCAGACCGCCTCGCCCTGTGGTGGCGCCAGCGGCGCGACGGGGCCATTCTACTGCCCGCTCGACCAGCAGGCCTATCTCGACACCGAATTTTTCGCCACGCTTGAGCAGCAGCTCGGCGCCGAGGGGGACTTTGCCGCCGCCTACGTGATCGCCCACGAGGTGGCGCACCACGTGCAGAACCTGCTCGGGATCCTTCCGCAGGTTGAGGAAATCCGCCAGCAGTCGAGT
Source organism: Alloyangia pacifica (assembly GCF_003111685.1). Lineage (NCBI taxonomy): Bacteria > Pseudomonadati > Pseudomonadota > Alphaproteobacteria > Rhodobacterales > Roseobacteraceae > Alloyangia > Alloyangia pacifica. The sequence goes on from NZ_CP022190.1 coordinate 383,754, forward strand.
GAGGCGCAAGCCAATGCGCTGACCGTGCGGCTTGAGCTGCAAGCCGACTGCCTGTCCGGCGTCTGGGCCACCCATGTCGACGGCCTCCTCGAGCCCGGAGACGTCGAGGAGGCGTTGAACGCCGCCAAGATGATCGGCGACGACCTTCTGCAGAAGCGAGCAGGGCGGGTGCCGCAGCCGCATACCTTCACCCACGGCACCAGCGCGCAGCGTTCGGGCTGGTTCGCGCGCGGCTACGAGGCGGGCAATATCTCGGCCTGTGACACCTTCTCGGGAGACATCTGACCTGATGATGATCCACGCGCTTTCTGTCCTCGAGGGCATCCTCGCGATCTCGCCCCTGCCGGGCGGCGGCGGGGATTTTTCCGGGGACATGGCGCATGTGACCGAATGGCGCCCGGCCATCGTCATCACCCTCGTTTCCCGGGCCGAGATGGAGGCGGCGGACGCGGCGCTGCTGGGGGTGCACGTGCGGGACCACGGTTCGCGCTGGCTGCACCTGCCGATCCCCGACTTCGGCACCCCGCCCGAGGAGATGCGCCGCCTCTGGCCCGAGGTCAGCGCTCAGGCGCGGCAGGCGCTCTCGGGCGGCGGCCGGGTGCTCGTGCATTGCCGGGGCGGTTGCGGTCGCTCGGGGATGGTGGCGCTGCGGCTGATGATCGAGTCCGGCGAGGCGCCCGACGAGGCGCTGGCCCGGCTCCGCCACGTCCGGCCCTGCGCCGTCGAGACCGACGCTCAGATGGACTGGGCGATGGAGGCCCCGCGCGACGCCGCGCTCTTCCTGCGCCACGTGGACTGATCCCGCTCAGCCGGTCGCACCGATTGCCAGGCCCGCGCGCCTCGGCTAGACCACGCTGCAAAGCCAGCCTTTCGCCAGCCCCTGGATTTTCAAGGAGATGGTGAATGATCCCAAACCGCAGACGCTTCCTGACCACGCTTGCCGCTTTTGCAGGCTGCCCCGCCCTCCCGGTGCTGGCGCAGCGGCGGCAGCCCGCCGCCGATTTCCCGCTCTTCGACACACCCCCCGCAAGCCACGAGCTCTCGCATGTCGACGTGAGTGCGGACGGTCTGACCTACCGCCTCTTCCTTGCCCTCCCACGCGGCGCGACCCCCTCGCAAGGCTGGCCATCGCTCTGGATGCTTGACGGCAACGCTGCCTTTAGCCGCCTTGATGCGGCAATTCTCGAGGCTTACCCGGGGCTTGCGGTCGTCGGTATCGGTTACCCGGTCAAAGAGGCCTTCGACGGCGCCTCGCGTGCGCGCGACTACACCCCAGTGCCGCTCGAGGACCCGATGCATGCTCGCGGGCGCGACTGGGAGTTCGGCGGCGAGGCTGCGTTCCGGGCGCGTCTGCTCGGCCCGCTGGCGCGGGTGCTGGCTGAGCGTGCTCGGCTCGATCCGGCGCGGCGCAGCCTCTGGGGGCATTCCTACGGCGGGGTCTTCGCGCTGGCGACGCTGCTGTCCAAGCCCGCGGCCTTCCGTGCCTACATGCCGATCAGCGCGACCACGGGCTTCGGCGGGCGCAGGCTCTTTGCAATGGAGGCCGAAGCGCCGCGGCTCGCCGCCGGCCGGGCCGAGGTGCTGATGATGCTGGGCGACAGCGAGCATCGCTCGGGCACGCCCGAGCCCGAGGCGCCCCGCCCGAATCCGGACACGCTCGAGATGGCGGCCCGGCTGGCGGAGCGGAGCGACCTGCATGTCCAGCTCGAGGTGCTGAAGGGGCTTGGCCACGGCGCGACCTTTGCCGCCTCCTTCCCGCGCTGCTTCGCGCTGGCGGCGGGCTAGCTCGCTAGCCTCTATGCACGCGGTAGGAGAGCAAGTGTTTCGCAGACGAGTTCCGGCCAAATCCTGATCTGTGCAGATTTTCAGCGATCCACCAGTGGCACGAGGTGGATCGCGGTCGCCTTGGGTCTGATATTCCCCGGCCGATTCAGAGATTTTGCCGGTCTGGGCACGGCCCATCCGGGGTGCTGCGGATTCCGGCCGACGCTTGATCCGTGTCATATCGCGGCCCGATCGAGGGTGGCAGCCTGCCAAGAGGAATAGCAACGCACGCGCGCGTTCTGGGAGGGATGATCGCAATGGCACAAGTTCTCGTTCCTGGGGCCGGGCTCGGTGGTCTTGTCATGGCCTGCAAGCTGCCGACGCGCAGCCGCAGATCCCGCCGTGGAACGTGAACCGGGTCGCCTCGGGCGAGCGAGCACCATGCGAAGATGGGCTTCGGGACGTGCTTCCTGCGCAAGGTCCGCTCCGGCAAGGCCGAGCCCTTCGAAGTAAGCCGGATGATGCGGGCGCTGGGGATCGACAAGCCGAAGGACGCCCATGGCGCGTGAGGGGAAGGGTGGGAATTTAACAGGGCGGGGGATCCGATCGGACCCCGCCGCCCGGGAGGAAGGCCAATGAAGCTCTCGTTTCATGGTGCCGCGCGGCAGGTGACCGGATCGTGCCACCTCGTCGAGGCGGCGGGACGCAAGATCCTGATCGATTGCGGGATGTTTCAGGGCGCGCACGAGTTGCACGACGAGAACGCGTCCGGCTTCGGCTTCGACCCGGCAGAGATCGACCTGCTGCTTCTGACCCATGCCCATCTCGATCACTGCGGCCGCATTCCTCTGCTGGTGAAGCGCGGCTTCTCCGGCCCGATCGTGGCAACCGCCGCGTCCCGTGACCTGGGGCAACTCGTGATGATGGATTCCGCCCATCTTCACGAGGAGGACGCGCGGAGGCACCGGCGCAAGGGCAGGCAGGGGTGGCGGTACGAGCCGCTCTACGACCGGCTCGATGCGCTCGATGCCGTGCGGCGCTTCGGGCGCCCTGCACACTACGGCAAGGCCACCCAGCTTTTCCCCGGGATCACCGCCACCTTCTTCGACGCGGGGCATCTCCTCGGCTCGGCCTCAATCCTGCTGGAGATCACCGAAGGCACGCGGCGGCGCAGGGTGCTCTTCTCGGGCGACATCGGGCCGGGCGGGCGCGTGCTGCTGAACGATCCGGCGCCGCCTGCCGGTGTTGATGTGGTGGTGATGGAGACGACCTATGGCGACCGGGACCACCGCTCGCTCGCCGACTCGGTCGAGGAACTCCACGCAGCGATCCGAGCCACGCAAGCGCGCGGGGGCAACATCATCATCCCGACCTTTGCACTGGAGCGGGCGCAGGAACTGCTGTGGTACCTGCGCGAGGGGCTGGACGCGGGGCACATCCAGCCCGGCCTGAGGCTCTATCTCGACTCCCCCATGGCAATCTCGGCAACGCGGATCTTCGGTCGGCATCCCGAGGCGATGGGCCCGGAGCCTGCACGGATGATCCACGCCGGCAAGGATCCTTTCCAGGTGCCCGGGTTGCAGTTCACCCAGGAGGCCCAGGATTCGATGGAGCTGAACGGCATCCGCTCCGGCGCGCTGATCATGGCGGGCTCGGGCATGTGCACCGGCGGGCGGGTCCGCCATCACCTGCGCCACACGCTCGCCCATCCCGAGTCCAGCATCATCTTCGTCGGGTTCGCCGCCGAAGGCACGCTGGCGCGGATCATCATAGATGGGGCGTCGCGGGTGAAGCTCTTCGGCGACGAAATCCCAGTGCGGGCGCAGGTCCATACGATCAACGGTTTCTCGGCTCATGCCGGGAGGAGCGCTCTGAGCGCCTGGCACGCAGGTCTCGGCAACCCGGAACAGACGTTCCTGGTGCATGGGGAGCCAAAGGCGATGGAGGCCTTCGGCAGGGAGCTGACAGGCGGCTCGGTCCGGATGCCCGCCATGGGAGAGGAATTCGAGCTTTGAGGGGCGGGCGGGGCTGCCGCGCGCTTTGCAGTGTCAACGGAGGACAAGGGGATGGATGATCACGCGCATAGCGGTGGACCGCTTCTGACCTGGTTCGAGGACCTCACCCGAGACGACCTGCCCGAGGTCGGCGGCAAGAACGCCTCGCTTGGCGAGATGGTGGCGCGGCTCGGCAGCCAGGGGATCCGCGTGCCGCCGGGTTTTGCCACGACCGCCGAGGCGTACCGCAGCTACATCGCCGCCAACGGCCTCGAGGCGGTGCTGGCCGCTGCGCTCGGACAGCTCGCCGACGGGCGGCTCACGCTCCCCGAGGCGGGGCACCGGATCCGCGCGGCGGTGGCGGCCGGGACATGGCCATCTGACATCGAGCAGGCCATCCGCGCCGCCTATCGTACGCTGGCCGAGCGCGCCGGGATGCCCGAGCCCGCCGTTGCCGTGCGCTCCTCGGCCACCGCCGAGGACCTGCCCGACGCCAGTTTCGCGGGCCAGCAGGAGACCTTCCTCAATATCCGCGGCGAGGCTGCGCTGCTCTCCGCCTGCCGCCGCTGCTATGCCTCGCTCTTTACCGACCGCGCCATCACCTACCGGCAGATCAAGGGGTTCGATCATCTCGCCGTGGCGCTTTCGATCGGCGTGCAGCTGATGGTGCGCTCGGACGAGGGCGGCTCGGGTGTCATGTTCTCGCTCGACACAGAGAGCGGCTTCGACAAGCTGGTGCTGATCAACGCCGCCTGGGGCCTGGGCGAGACCGTGGTGCAGGGCGCGGTGAGCCCCGACGAGTATCAAGTCTACAAGCCCTTCCTCGACGACGAGAGCCGCGTGCCGATTTTGCACAAGGCGCTCGGGGCCAAGGAGATCAAGATGATCTACGGCGCAGGGCCAGAGACGCCGACCCGGACGGTGCCGACTTCAAAAGCCGAGCGAGAGAGCTTCGTGCTGTCTGAGGCCGAAATCCTCGAGCTGTCGCGCATGGCGGTGAGGATCGAGCGTCACTACGGCCAGCCTATGGACATGGAATGGGCCCGCGACGGGCAGGGCGGGCCGCTTTACATCGTGCAGGCGCGGCCCGAGACGGTGCAGTCGCGCAGCGGGGGTCACGCCTTCCGCAGCTATCGGCTCGGCACGACCGGCGAGGCGCTGCTGCGCGGGCTCAGCGTCGGCAGCGCGGTGGCGACGGGCGAGGTCTGCCTGATCGAGAGCGCCGCCGACATCGGCCGTTTCCGCGACGGTGCCGTGTTGGTCACCTCGACCACCGACCCGGACTGGGTGCCGATCATGAAGCGCGCCGTCGCGATCGTCACCGACCACGGAGGCCGTACCTCGCATGCGGCGATCATCAGCCGCGAACTGGGGGTTCCGGCCATCGTCGGCACCGGACAGGCGACGCATCTGCTGCACGACGGTCAAGCGATCACCGTCTCCTGCGCGGGCGGTGACGAGGGGGTGATCTACGCCGGGGAGGCGGAGTTCGAAGTTGAGGAGACACGGCTCGACGAGGTCCCGCCGACCCGTACCAAGGTGATGCTCAACATGGCCAACCCCGCAGCGGCGACGCGCTGGTGGCGGCTGCCGGCGGATGGCGTCGGGCTGGCGCGGATGGAGTTCGTCATCTCCAACGAGGTCAAGGTGCATCCGCTGGCGCTGACCCGCTACGATCGCCTGCCCGAGGGGCCGGACCGCGACGCCATCGACAGGCTCGCCCGCGGCTATGCCGACCGGACCGAGTATTTCGTCGAGACGCTCGCCCGAGGCCTCTCGCGCATCGCCGCCACCTGGTACCCGAACCCGGCGATCATCCGGATGAGCGATTTCAAGACAAATGAATACGCCGGGCTGCTTGGAGGCGCGGCGTTCGAACCGCGTGAAGAGAACCCGATGATCGGCTTCCGCGGTGCCTCGCGCTACTACTCCGAGGCCTACCGAGACGGCTTCGCGCTCGAATGTCGCGCAATCCGCCGCCTGCGCGAGACCATCGGCTTTCGCAACGCCGTCGTGATGATCCCCTTCTGCCGCACGGTCGGCGAGGCGGACCGGGTGCTCGAGGTGATGGCCGAGAACGGGCTCACGCGCGGTGAGGATGGGCTCGAGGTCTACGTGATGTGCGAGATCCCCTCGAACGTGATCGAGGCCGAAGCCTTTGCGGAGCGCTTTGACGGCTTCTCCATAGGCTCCAACGATCTTACCCAGCTCACCCTTGGCGTCGACCGCGACTCCGAGGCGCTGGCCAGCCTCTTTTCCGAGCGCGACCCGGCAGTGCTCTGGATGATCCAGACGGTGATCGCCAAGGCGCGCAAGGCCGGGCGCAAGATCGGCCTCTGCGGGCAGGCGCCCAGCAATCACCCCGAGTTCGCCAGGCTTCTGGTGCAGGCGGGAATCGACAGCATCTCGGTGACCCCGGACAGCTTCCTCGCGGTGAAGCGCCACGTGGCCGAGGCCGAAAGATAGCCCGGGGCGCCCGCGCGCACCGGAGACGTCACGGGGCAGTCACGCCGGGAGGGGGCCGCATGACCAAGGTTACGATCAACGGACGGCAGGTGCAGGTCAAGGAGGGTGCCACCCTGCTCGAGGCGGCGAGGGTTGCGGGCGTCCACATCCCCACGCTCTGTCATCATCCGACCCTGCCGGCCCATGCCACCTGCCGCATATGCCTCGTCGAGGTCGCGGGCGCGCGTCACCCTCAGCCAGCGTGCCGGACCCCGGCGCAGGAGGGCGACGTTGTCGACACGGACACCGACGCGCTGCAGGCCTTCCGCCGCGCCGATGGGGCCTGGCTGCTGGCGCGACATCCCGACGACTGCCTGCGCTGCGAGATCGACGGCGCTTGCCAACTCCAGACGCTGGTCAGGGAAAACCAGTGGCAGGACCTCTGGCCAGAACTGCCCGGGGAAAACGCGGCTCCTGCCGATGATCTCTTCACCGACCACACCTCGCCCAGCATCTGGCGCGACCTGTCGAAATGCATCGAGTGCGGCCTTTGCGCCGACGTCTGCGGAGAGGCCGTCCAGCAGCAATTTATCATCGGCTTTGCCGGGCGCGGCGGCGACCGCAGGCCGGTCACCGTCTTCGAGGAGCCGCTGGCCGAGACCCGATGCATTTCCTGCGGTCAATGCACGCTGGTCTGCCCGGTGGGCGCCCTCATCGAGACGCCGCACTGGCACGATGTCCTGCATACGCTCGATGCGCGACGTCGGGTTTCGGTGGTGCAGGTCGCCCCGGCGACCCGGATCGCGATCAGCGAGGAATTCGGCTTCGGCCCGGGCACCGTGAGCACCGGCCGGATGATCAATGCGCTGCGCCAGCTTGGCTTCGACTACGTTTTTGACACCAATTTCGCCGCCGATCTCACGATCATGGAGGAAGGCTCCGAGCTTTTGGCGCGGCTGCGCGCCGGGGCGGGGCTGCCGCTCTTCACCTCCTGCTGCCCGGGCTGGGTGAACTGGGTCGAGCTCAACCGGCCCGATCTGCTGCCGCACCTGAGCACGACGAAATCACCGCAGCAGATGCACGGCGCGATCGCCAAGCGCAGCGGCTTCGCGCGGACGCTTGGGCCCGACTTCGCCGAGGGCAGGGCGGAGCCCTATGTTGTCAGCGTCATGCCCTGCACCGCCAAGAAGGACGAGGCGCGCCGGCCCGGCCTCTCGGGCGACGTGGATCATGTGCTCACGACCCGAGAGCTGGCGCGGATGATCCGGGCCCGCGGGATCGCCTTCGGAGCGCTATCCGAGGAGGGACGCTTCGACAGCCCGCTCGGAGAGAGCACGGGCGCGGCGCAGATCTTCGGCGCGTCTGGCGGGGTCATGGAGGCCATGGTCCGCACGGCCTCGCATCTTGCTGGCATGGTAGGGGCGCTGCCGCTCGAATGGGCGGCGCTGCGCGGCGTCCGGGACGGCACGAAGACCGCGATCATCCCCGGCATCGGCGCGGTGGCCGTGTGCAACGGCATCGCCGCGGCGCAAAGGCTGCTCGAGGGGGAGGGTTGGCGAGAGGAGTTCGTCGCCATAGAGGTCATGGCCTGCGTCGGCGGGTGTCTTGGCGGCGGCGGCGAGCCGAAGTCCATGGATCCGCAGATCCTGCAAAAACGCGCCGCGGCCATCTATGCCGTTGATGCCGAGGCGCCGCGCCGCCGCTCGTATGAGAACGGCGAGGTTCAGGCGCTCTATGCGGCTGAATTGGGGGCGCCGAATTCACCCGCTGCGCACCGGTTGCTGCATACCCATTACGCCGGCAGGGGATCGCGCCGCGCGCTGCTGATGCGGTTTCTCGACTGCGTGGACCGGCGGGACGGCGCCGCCGCGGCGGAGCTGTTCCAGCCGGACGGCCGCTGGGCGACAGCCTCGGTGGCCGGCGACATCGAAGGGGCCGATGCCATCGCGGCGTTCATCAACCGCGCGTTGCCGCCAAGGCGCTACGGGGCGGCCTATAAGCGGCACCAGATGGCGTCGGCGGCGCTGACCGAGGATCTCACCGTGCTGACGCCGGACGGCAGACGCTGCCGGTTTGAACTGGAGCTGGCGCCCGGGACTGGCAAAGGCCCATCGTCGGCGCGGATCGCGCGACTCACGCGTATCGTGCTATGAAAGCTGCATAAAATTCCTAGGCCGGAACTCAGTCACAGTCAGGGCTGCAATGCGCTCCAGCGCTGCACAACCTGCGAGCGGTCCCGACAAGCAGCGCCGCTCGGCAAGGGATGCGGTCGGTGGTTTTCCGCCTGCAGCCTCGTGGAGCCAGTCACGAGGGTTGTCGAAAATGCTGACTTGCTCGAAGGTTGCGGCATCTCCAGCCATTTTTTGGCCCCAGCATTTCAACACGTCCCCTCTTCCAAGCGACAGACCCGGCCGTGGTCGGCACCGCGCCCATCCCGGCCTCCGTGTCTGGCAAATGAAGGAATTCGCGCATGGAGTTTTTTGACAGCGTCTTCGGACTCATCAACGATCTGACCTGGGGGGCGGCGCTCATTCCCTTCTTGGTGGTTCTGGGCTGCTTTTTCACCATCGCCAGCGGCTTTGCGCAATTCCGCTACTTCAAACGCATGTTCCGGGTGCTGTCGAAGGATGGCAGCTCGGACGATCCGAACAAGATCTCGGCGCGCGAGGCGCTCTTCGTCTCGGTGGGCGGGCGCGTCGGCGGCGGGAACATTGCCGGCGTCGCCGTGGCGATCACCGCCGGCGGTCCGGGCGCGGTGTTCTGGATGTGGGCCATCGCGCTGGTGGGCATGTGCTCGGCGATGATCGAGGCGATCCTCGCGCAGGTCTACAAGGAGACCACGCCGAACGGCGACTTCCGCGGCGGACCCGCGCGCGCCATCGTGCACGGGCTCGGACACAAGTACCGCTGGCTCGCGGTGATTTACTGCATTTGCCTGATCGGGTCGTTCTCCATCGGCTTCAACGCCTTCCAGGGCAACACGGTCGCCGGCGCGGCGGCAGACAGCCTCGGCGTTCCGCGCATCGCGACAGGGCTCGTGCTCGCCGCAGTCACCGGCTTCGTCATCTTCGGCGGTATTCACCGCATCGCCAAGGCCGCCGACGTGATCATTCCGGTCATGGCGATCGGCTACATCGCCATGGCGCTGCTGGTGATCGTGCTCAACCTCACGTCGCTGCCGGGGGTGCTCGCGGACATCGTCGGCAACGCCTTCGGCCTTCGCGAGGCAGTCTCCGGCGGCATGGGCGCGGCGATCGCCCAGGGCCTGCGGCGCGGCCTCTTTTCCAACGAGGCGGGGCTGGGCTCGGCGCCGAACGTGGCCGCCACGGCCTTTGTGCACCACCCGGTGAGCCAGGGCATCACCCAGAGCTTTTCGGTTTTCATCGACACCATCCTGATCTGCTCCTGCACGGCCTTCGTCATCCTGCTGGGGGATGTCTACACACCGGGCGCCGAGGCCATCGACGGCGTCGCGCTCACCCAGCAGAGCCTTGTCTCGCACGTGGGGAACTGGGCGCAGTACTACCTGACCGCCGCCATCTTCTTGTTTTCGTTCAGCTCCATTATGTACAACTACTACCTTGGCGAGAACGCGCTCAGCTTCATGACCGATGCGCCAATGGCCCGCAACCTCCTGCGCTTCGCGATTATCGGGATCGTCCTGCTTGGCGCGGTCGCCCCCGGGGCCACCGCGGTCTTTGCGTTCTCGGACCCGATGATGGGCATCCTCGCAATCGTGAACCTGCTGGCGCTCGCCATGCTGTTCCCGATCGCGGCGCGGATCCTCGACGACTTCACCAGGCAGGTCCGGGCGGGGGTGGATCGCCCGGTCTTCTACGCGGATGATTTCCCAGACCTGGAGCTCGACCGGACCTCCTGGCCTGAAAAGCGGCCCGCGGAGTGAAGGCCCCGGCGGTCGCCGCAGAATTCAGGGGATGCGCGTCCGTTCGATGAACTTGCGCAGGGCAAACCGCGAGCGCACGCTGCGGACGCCCTCGATTTTCATCAGCTTCTTCTGAAGCACCTCTTCGTATTCCTCGAGGTCCCTGACCAGGACCTCGAGCAGAAAGTCCTGCGAGCCGGTCATCAGCATGCCCGTCACCACTTCCTCGATCCCCGAGACGGCTTTCTGGAACCGCTCCACGTCTTCGCCATCCGAGCGCTCGAGCTCCACCGAGACAAAGGCGGTGACCCCGAAGCCGGAGATCTTGCGATCGATCTTGGCGATATAGCCGCTGATCAACCCGGTTTCCTCGAGCCTCTGGACCCTGCGCTTGCAGGGGGTGGGGGACAGGCCGACCCTCTCGGCCAGATCCACCACGGTGATCCGGCCGTCGGATTGCAGCACCCGCAGGATTTTTCGGTCAAGCTCATCGAGGGAAATCGGCATGTGGTATTTCCTGGTTGCTGGGGTTGTATAGCCGTCCGTTGATTCCGCTAGAAAGCCGCGTGGATTCGAGGCGTTCCCCGGTCCTATAAGCAGGCTCATAGAGACAATCACCGCAAAATGGCTTTCGCCTAGCGAATAGGTATCAGCCGGAACGAAACCGCTCCCGAGTTTGGCCGAAAACGTCGCGCCTCCTGTGCCACACTGTCGCAGACACCAATCTAGCGGTTTTTGAGGACCAGATGGCACTGAAACTTGTCGAAGAACAGGCTCCCGCGGGCTATGAGCGCCTCGTCTACATCGAAGACGAAGAGGCTGGCCTGCGTGCCTTCGTCTGCGTGCACTCCACAGTTCTCGGCCCGGCGGTCGGCGGCTGCCGGATGTGGAACTACGCCACGCTCGAGGATGCGCGGACCGATGTTCTGCGCCTCGCAGCGGGCATGACCAACAAGAACGCGATGGCGGGTCTCGGCCTTGGAGGCGGCAAATCCGTCATCATCGGCGATCCGCGCAGCGACAAGACCGAGGCGCTTTTCCGCGCCTTCGGTCGCGCGATCGAGAGCTTTGGCGGTAGCTACTACACCGCGGAAGATGTCGGCATCTCGCCAGAAGACATGGCAAATGTGGCCAAGGAGACCGCCTACGCGGTGGGTCTCGACCATGGCGCGCATGCCAGCGGCGATCCTTCGCCCTTTACTGCCGAGGGCGTCTTCCAGTGCCTGAAGGTCGGCGCGAAGGCGGTCTTTGGCAAAAGCGATCTGACCGGGCGGCGGGTGCTGGTGCAGGGTCTCGGCCATGTCGGCTGGAGCCTCGCGGAAAAGCTGCATGCCGCCGGTGCCGAGCTGGTGGTGTCGGATGTCAATGCAGAGGCGGTGGAAAGGGCCCGCGCCAGCCTCGGTGCGGAGATCTGCCCGCCGGAGCAGATCTTCGCGCAGCAGATGGATATCTTCGCGCCCTGCGCGCTGGGCGGAATCCTCACCCATGAGACCGTGGCGCAGCTGAGCGCCCGCCTCGTCTGCGGGGCGGCGAACAACCAGTTGCTCGAGCCCTCGGTCGCCGAGGAGTTGCTGGCACGCGATTGCCTCTACCTGCCGGACTACGTGGTGAACGCGGGTGGCATCATCAGCGTCGCGGGAGAGGTCCACCACGCCGGGCCGGAGTACCGCGCTGACCGTCTCGTGCAGATCGCGGGCCGGGTCGCGCAGATCATCGAGACCAGCCGGAAAGAGCGCAAGACGACGATCCAGGTCGCCGATGACATGGTCGCCGAGATCCTCGCCGAGGCCGCCAAGGTCGACGCGCTCGCCGTCTGAAGCCACCGTCCCGAAGGAACCGCCGATCCCGTGGCTGCCGCGCAGGCATTGCGCGAGGGCCACGGGTCCGGCGGTCTCCACGTCGCCCGCGACACCGCTCCGCAGGAGCTCGGGCGCGGAGATCGGCACAATCAAAGGCCCAGCCCATCGCCGGGGGTTTGATCGCCGAGCTTTTTGCTCGTTGTTGTCGCGCTGCCTGCGCAGGGGACCGCTCAACGAGGGATAGGCGAGATTTTCTTTTAGGAGTCGCTCGATGCTTGCGTATCTTCGCAAGATCGCTCCCTCGCAAAGCAATTTCGAATTTCCCAATTTAGCTGGTCGGACGGTGACAAAGTTCCGGTTCCCAACCGCGTTCACCATCCTGTTCGTCTTGATCGCAATTGTCGCGATGCTCACCTGGGTCATTCCCGCGGGAGAATATGCGCGCGAGATGAACGACAGTCTCGGCGTCGCGGCTCCCGTCCCGGGGAGCTATCGGCAGGTCGAGCCGAACCCTCAGGGGATCACCGACGTGATCCTTGCTCCGATCGCCGCCATGTACGACCCGACCCTGCTGGGTTCCGCGTCGAGCGCAGCCATGGACGTTGCGGTCTTCGTGCTGGTCATCTGCGGGTTCCTGATGGTGGTCAGCAGGACAGGTGCCATTGACGCCGGCATCGGCGCCTTGCTGATCAGGCTCGGGGGCAGGGAACATCTGATGATCCTCATCCTGATGACCGCCTTTGCCCTCGGGGGAACGAGTTTCGGCATGGCAGAGAAGACGCTGGCCCTTTACGCGCTGATCATTCCGGTATTCATCCGGGCGGGCTACGATGCGCTGACCGGAGTGGCGGTGATCATGCTCGGGGCCGGGATCGGCACGCTGGGCTCGACGTTCAACGCCTTTGCCACAGTCGTCGCCCCGCAGGGGGCAAGCATCGCCTTCAGGCAGGGAATCGTGCCGCGCGCGCTGATCTTTGTGGTCTGTCTCGCGTCGGGTATCGTCCACGTCATGCGCTATGCCCACAAGGTGAAGGCCGATCCTGCTGCCTCCTTGGTATCCGACATGGCGGAGGACAATCGCACCTTCTTCCTCAAGTTGTCCGAGGCGGCCCTTCCGACCCTCACGCCCGTGCGCCGCATCATCCTGGCGCTCTTCGGGCTGACTTTCGGGATGATGATAATCGGGGTTGTCGGGCTCGGCTGGTGGATGGCGGAGATGACCGGGCTGTTCCTCGCGATGTCCATCGTCGTCTGGGGCGCGAACTCGTGGTGACCGCCTACCAATCTGCGAACGGCTTGGTGAACCTCTTCAACCCGACCTTCGCCGTGGTCATGGGCGGGCTCGCCATCGGCCGTGTCTCCTTTGATCGCTGGCTGCGCTTCGTGATGCCGCTGGTGATCTGCCGGGGAATCATCCTGCTGCTGCTGCTCAGCCTGGGTGCGATGACGAGCTGACCGGGCGTGGACAAAGGTGCCTGGCGCAGATCGTCGCGGATCGCGCAATCTGATGTCATCATTCCCGCGCTGCGCAAGGCGCAGATCCAGGGCGACCCCTCTTGGCGGATCCGCAATGGCGTCCCGGTGCAGCCGATGGTCCGGCCGGACCCTTGCCGGGCACCGCGCGCGGGCGCCTGTCCGGCGGCCAAGGAGCGGGGCGCCTGCGCCTTGGAGACCCGCCGATGCGGGCGGGCCGGACGCTTGCGGACCCGCATCCCGGCGATCGGTCGAAGAGCGCGGCAAACCGGATTTCGCGCCGACTGCGACATTTCGGGGCTAGGCGAACCGCTTTCTCTTGCCTAGCCTGTAAGAACACGTCCGTGCAGATACCGAGACATTTGCGTCTCGGGGTGCGGACGATTTGAGACGAATTGATTGATAATGCTATATTTTTTGCCTCCAGCCCGCGCCGGGGTGCGCTGTGTTCGAGAAAGGTATTCGTAATGTCGGTTTCCATGACGCTGCGCTGGCTCGTGATTCTCACCATGCTGGCCCTCGTACTCGCGGCAAGTTTCCTGCTCTTCGAAGGACGCATCGAAACGCTGGTCAACGACCTGCTGTCCGGGACGCAGAGCCTCTCTGGTCTCTGGGTGCTGATCGTGACGGCTCTGGCGCTCGACGTGGTGCTTCCGGTGCCGTCGAGCGTGGTCAACGTCTCGGCGGGTACGCTGCTCGGCGTCGCTGTCGGCACCTTTGCCTGCTGGACCGGGATGACGCTGAGCTGCCTGCTCGGCTACTGGATCGGCGCGACCGGCGGCACCCGCGCGCTCGGCCGGCTGCTCGGAAGGGACTATCTGGCGCGGTCGGCAGAAGTGTCCGAACGCATCGCGCTCGGCTCGGTGCTTCTGATGCGCGCTGTGCCGGTCCTGGCCGAGACCTCGACCATCGCGGCAGGGGTGGCGGGCCTGCCCCTGCGCAGGTTCCTTGGCGTCGTGGCGCTGGCAAATCTCGGCATCGCCGCCGCCTATGCCTCACTGGGCGCGCTGGCGCTTGAGGTCGACTCCTTCCTCCTTGCGCTCTGTGCCGCGCTGGCACTGCCGATCGCGGGCTTGGCGGGGCGCGCCCTCTACGCGCGGATCAAGGCTCCGGCAACGGTGGTGGCGGCCTCGGGGGCACTTACCCGCTCCGAGGCTGGCGTTGACGCGGCCGCGGCCGTGGGCGCGCCCGTCGCGCAAGACATGTCGCAGGATGGAGCGCCCGCGACGCTGACGGTCAGGCAAGCCTTCTCGGTCAGCTACGAGTACCGCGTGGTCTTCACGCGCGGGGTCTTTGATCCGGAAAACCCTGCGCTGCGCGACGTGTTTGCCGCCGGGGCGGAGGCGCGCCGGCAGCGCTGCGTGGTCTTCGTCGACCGCGATCTTCTGGCACTTCGTCCCGCGCTCGTCGAAGCGATTGGCGCCTATGTCCGGGACACCGTCGAGGGCGTCGATCTGGTCGCCCCGCCGATGCCGGTTGCAGGCGGGGAGGGGATAAAGGCCGGCTTCGAGACGGTCTTCGAGATCTACCGCCTTATCCTTCAGCACAGCATCGACCGGCATTCCTATGTCATCGCGGTCGGCGGCGGCGCGGTGCTCGACGCGGTGGGCATGGCCACCGCAACGGCGCACCGGGGGCTCCGGCATATACGGGTGCCGACGACGGTGCTGTCGCAAAACGACAGCGGCGTCGGGGTGAAAAATGCCGTGAACTTCGAGGGTTCGAAGAATTTCGCGGGCAGCTTTGCCCCGCCTTGGGCGGTGCTGAACGACTTCAACCTGCTGGAGACGCTGCCCGCCGCGACCCGTCGCTCCGGCATCTCCGAGGCGGTGAAGGTCTCGCTGATCCGCGATCCGGCGTTCTTCCTTTGGCTCGAGGCGAATGCGGACCGGCTGAAGCACTTCGCGCCCGAGGCCGAAGAATACATGATCCGCCGCTCGGCGGAGCTGCACATGCGGCAGATCGCCCTTGGGGGCGATCCGTTTGAGCGCGGCTCTGCCCGACCCCTCGATTTTGGCCATTGGTCGGCGCACAAGCTCGAGGGTCTGACCCACTATGCCGTCAGCCACGGCGATGCCGTGGCCATGGGGATCGCGCTCGACGCGCGCTACTCGGTGTTGGCCGGGCTTCTGCCGGCGGGGATGGAGGAGCGCGTGCTGGCGCTGCTGCAGGCCCTCGGCCTGCCGATCTGGCACCCTGATCTCGGTCGACGTGACGCGGGCGGGCGGCTCGAGATCCTCGTCGGGCTCGAGGAGTTCCGCGAGCATCTCGGCGGCGAGCTCACCGTCACGTTGCTGTCCGATCTCGGAGTCGGTGTCGAGGTGCACGAGATGCGTCCCGAGCTGGTCGCCGAGGCCCTTGTCTGGCTCGCGGCACGCGGCTCGGCACGTCAACAGGGACAGGAGGCATGAAGCTCGGCAACGGGCTGGGCACCCTGACCTACTGCCTCAACATCCATGCCACCGAAACCTGGGAGGATTGCCACGCCGCGCTGACCGGCCCGCTTCTGGCGGTGAAGGCGCAGCTCTCTCCCGATGACCGCTTTGCCGTAGGACTGCGGCTGTCGTCGAACGCGCTCGATGAGATTGACCGGGAGGACCGCCGAGCGTGGCTCAAGCAGTTCCTGCGCGAGAACGATCTCGTGCCGGCGACGATGAACGGCTTTCCCTATGGACCCTTCCACGGCGTGCGGGTCAAGGAGCAGGTCTATCAGCCCGACTGGCGCGACCCCGAGCGGCTGCGGTACACCACCCGGCTCACCGATCTCATGGCCGAGCTCGCCGAGCCCGGAGACTGGGTCAGCCTCAGCACCGTGCCGGGCACCTTCCGCACGCTGGCCGGGGGCGCCGAGGCCGCCATGGCCGAGCTGTATCTGCAGGCGGCGGCGCATTGCGTCGCGGTCAAGGCGCGCACTGGCGTCACTGTGGCGCTGGCGATCGAGCCCGAGCCGTTCTGCTTTCTCGAGACGATCGCGGGCAGCGTCGCCTTCTTCGAGGACTGGCTCTACGGTCCCGCCGCCGTGGCGCGGTTCGCCGATCTCACCGGGTTGGCCCGGGCGGAGGCAGAAGTGGCCCTGCGCGCGCACCTCGGGCTTTGCTACGACGTCTGCCATGCGGCGGTGGAATACGAGGACCCGGCGCAGAGCCTTGCCCTGCTGCAGGGCGCGGGCATCCCGATCCACAAGCTGCAGCTCAGTTCGGCGCTGCGCGCGCAGGTGAGCCCCGAGGTGCGCGAAGCGCTCGCCGCCTATTCCGAGCCCACCTACCTGCACCAGGTGCTCGCCCGCCGCGGCGAGGGTCCGATCCGCGCCTTTTCCGATCTGCCCGAGGCGCTGGCCCGCGGCGCAGAGGCCGATGGCGAGGAATGGCGGGTGCACTTCCACGTGCCGGTCTTTCTTGGCTCGCTCGGGCTTTTCGACAGCACGCAGGACTTTCTGAAGGAGATCCTCGACCTGCACCGGGCCGAGCCGATCTCACCGCATCTCGAAGTGGAGACCTACACATGGGACGTATTGCCCCCGGACTTGCGGACCTCGAGCGTGGACGCGGCGATCAGCCGCGAGTTGGGCTGGGTGCTGGACCGGCTCGGGCAATGATCGGTACCGCCCTCAAGCTGGGGCGCGTGTCGAACCTGCCGACGGTCTGGACCAATGCCATGGCGGGGGCGCTACTGGCGCTCTCCGCCGCCCCCGGCGCGGCGCTCGTGCCCATCTTGGTGAGCGCGCTGGCGCTGACACTCTTCTACGTGGGCGGCATGTGGCTCAACGACGCCTTCGACGCCGAGATCGACCGCGCGCAAAAGGCGGACCGGCCGATCCCCATGGGTGAGATCTCGCAGCGAGCCGTTTTCCGCGGAGCCTTTGCCATGCTCGGGCTCGGCATCCTGCTGACCCTGCCGCTCGGCGGGCCGGCGCTGCTCTCGGCGCTGCTTCTGACACTCAGCATCTTCCTCTACGACTGGCTGCACAAGCGCACCGCGCTGGCGCCGGTCATCATGGGGGTGACCCGGTTCTTGTGCTACGTGATGGCTGCGCTTGCCGCCACCGGCGCCTTTCCGGGTGTGGCACTCTGGGGGGCGCTGGGGCTGATGGCCTATGTGGTCGGCCTTACCTACGCCGCCAAGCAGGAGGCCTACGACCGGCTGGACCGCGCCTGGCCCCTGGCGGTGCTCGCCTTCCCGGCTGTGCTGGTGCTGGTCATGGGCTGGGGCAAGCCGCTGGCGCTGCTGGTCGCGCTGGGATTCCTCGTCTCCACCGGCGGTGCCTTGCGCCTCCTCTTCCGCCGGGCCAAGGGTGACGTGCCAAAGGCCGTCACCCTGCTGATCGCGTCGACCTCGCTGTACGATGCCGCGCTTATCGCCGGGGTCCACGGCGGCTGGCTCCCGGCGCTGCTGGCAGTCGCCGGGTTCGGTCTCACCCGCGCGCTGCAGCGCCGGATCGCCGGGACCTAGTCGAAGACATGGCTCAGCGTCAGCGCCTTGAAGTCCACGGCCCGCACCGGCCCCTCGGGCAGCATCCCCGGCTCGGAAGAGATCACCAGCGGCCCGTCGCCGGGATCCTCGGTGATCCGCCCGTGACTGCCCTTCACCAGATCGGTGCGCGAAGGCGAGATCAGGTCGAGCATCTGCCGGAAGCCCATCTTGCGCTTGCCCAGCTTCCAGGCGGCCGCCAGCTTGGGAAAGCGAAGGGCCGGGTCAAGGAACAGCTCGACCGGATCGTAGCCCGGCTTGCGGTGGATATCGACGGTGGGGGCAAAGTCGGGGGCCTTGGCCTCGTCCAGCCAGTAATAATAGCTGAACCATCGGTCGGGCCTGCTGATCGCCACCAGCTCTCCGCAGCGCGGATGGTCGAGTCCATTGGCACGCTTGCCTTCCTCGTCCCAGACCGCTTCAACCCCGTCCAGCCCCTCGATCAGCGCCTTGACCTCGGCCAGCCGCGCGCGGTCGTTGACGTAGACATGCGCCAGCTGGTGGTCGGACATGGCAAAGGCCGCCGAGGCGCCTGCGTCGAGGATTTCGCGCCCGTGCTCCTCGGGCCGGACGGCGATCAGCCCCGCCTCGCGCAGGGCGCGGTTGATGTGGATGGCGTCCCTGACCGGGGTGATGCCGTATTCCGAGACCACCAGCACCCGGCGCCCCTCGGCATCGGCGGCGGCGACCAGCTTGCCGACCAGCGCGTCGATGTCGCGCAGCGACTGCTGCACCTCGGGGTGGCCGAGATCGGGGCCGAACTTCTGCAGGTCGTAGTCGAGATGCGGCAGGTAGGTGAGTGTCAGCGTCGGGCGCCGCGTCTCCATCACGTGCAGCGTGGCATCAGCGATCCAGGCCGAGGACCTGATGCTCGCTGTCGGCCCCCAGAAGGTGAAGAGCGGAAAGCGCCCGAGCTTGGCGTCGAGCTCGTCGTGCAGCTCGGGCGGATGCGCGTAGTGGTCGGGGATCTTGCGCCCGTCGGCGGGATACATCGGCCGCGGCGTCGCCGAGTAATCGGCGGTCGAATACATGTTGTACCACCAGAACATCTTGGCGCAGGTGAAGCCCGGGTCGCGCGCCTTCCCGGCATCCCAGATTTTCTCCCCCTGCAGCAGCGAATTGGGTTGGCGCCAGAGCAGCACCTCCTTGAGATCGCGGAAGTACCATCCATTGGCCACGGCGCCGTGCCCCGAGGGCGGCAGGCCGGTCGCCAGCGTCGCCTGCACCGTGCAGGTGACCGCGGGGGTCACCGTCTCGAGCGGGCGCAGGGCGCCGCGGGCGGCGAGGGCGGCGATGTTGGGGGTGAACTGGCCGACAAGCTTCGGTGTCAGGCCGACGACAAGAATAACAACAGTCGGTGTCATGAGCTCAAAAAATATCCCGCAACAAAATACTTGCCGACTATGACGCGCGTTCCCTCCGCCCGTCCAGTGTTTCATTGACCATTTGGGAGAGAGTTCGATGACCAGTCCAAAAGACCTTTTGCAGAAATGGATAGCGGAGCGTGCCGGGGCCGAGAGGCCCTGGCTCGAGGACCAGCTCGCGACGCTCGCCGCCCCCGGGGCAACAGAGCGCGAGCTGCACCTCTTTCTCGGCTTCGCGCCGCGGCGGCTTGGCAAGGCCGACCTTGCCCTCAGCCCGGACGAGCTGGCCGAGGCCGATGCCGCGCGCCCTGGCTGGCAGCCCGGCGACTGGAGTCTCGACGGTGCCGCGCGGGTGCTTGGGCTGCTCAGCTACAGGGGTGACCGCCCGTTCTCCGAGACGTTCAAGGACCTGCGCCGCACCTCGGACGCCGCCGAGATGATCGCGCTCTACCGCGGGCTGCCGCTCTATCCCGAGCCCGAGAGCCTGCACTTCGAGGTGGGCGAGGGGCTGCGTTCGAACCTCAAGCCGGTCTTCGAGGCCATCGCCCACAACAACCCCTATCCGCGCGACCATTTCGACGAGCACCGCTGGAACCACATGATCCTCAAGGCACTGTTCATCGGCGCGGCGCTGGGGCCGATCACCGGCCTCAAAGACCGCGCCAACCCCGAGCTGGCGCGCATCCTCGTGCAATACGCGCGCGAACGCTGGGCCGCCGGGCGGCCGGTGATGGAGGAGCTCTGGCCGCTGGTCGGCCCCTTTGCGGAAACCCCGGAAATCCGGGCCCAGCTTGATCGGGCGCGGGCCGAGGGACGTATTATCGAGGAGTTTGTGTCATGATGCTGATTGATCCCCACGCGCATATGATCTCGCGCACCACCGACGATTACGAGGCCATGGCCGCCGCCGGCGTCGTGGCCCTGATCGAGCCCGCCTTCTGGCTCGGCCAGCCGCGCACCTTCGTGGGCACCTACGTCGATTACCTGTCGACCATCGTCGGCTGGGAGCGCTTCCGCGCCGGGCAGTTCGGCATCCGCCATTACTGCACCATCGGGCTCAACTCCAAGGAAGCCAACAACGAGGAGCTGGCCGAGGGCGTGATGGAGTGGCTGCCGCGGTTCGCGCTCAAGGAGGGCGTCGTTGCCATCGGCGAGATCGGCTACGACGAGCAGACCGCGCTCGAGGACAAGTACTTCCGGCTGCAGCTGACGCTGGCGAAAGAAATTGACCTGCCGGTCATGGTGCACACGCCGCACCGCGACAAGAAACGCGGCACCAGCCTGTCGATGGATGTCTGCGAGGAAATGGGCCTCGATCCGTCGATGGTGGTGATCGACCACAACAACGAGGAGACCGTCGGCGAGGTGCTCGACCGCGGCTACTGGGCAGGCTTCTCGATCTACCCCTCGACCAAGATGGGCAACGCGCGGATGGTCGAGCTGCTCAAGCAGTACGGCTCCGAGCGGATCATCGTCGACAGCGCCTGCGACTGGGGCATCTCGGATTGCCTCGGAGTGGCCAAGACGGCGCAGCTTGCGCTGCAGAGCGGCGTGTCCGAAGAGGTGGTGCGGGCGGTCTGCTACGGCAATGCGCTCGCCGCCTACGGCCAGAGCGGGCAGATGAAGGAGAGCGACTGGCTGTCGCCGCCCGCCATCGACCAGCGCACGCTCTACGAGGGCAACTCGATCCTTCGCGGTGGCCGCGAGCCGGTCATCGAGGAGCCGGGAACGCAGCGCCGCAAGGGGCTGACCATCGAGTAAGCCGTTCTGCTCGGCCCTCGAACCGAGGGCCGAGCAGAAGCGCACCTCACGCCACCTCTGCCCGCCTGCTTCGGCGCGGCGCATGGCCGGCGGGCGCGAGCCAGGGCGCTGATGGCTCTGGGCTATTGGGTCGCGGGCTACGCGCGCCGGGATTGGCGTGGCGAGGGTCGATCAGGGAAACACCAGATACCCTGTGCGCCCGCCGTCCAGGGTGAAGCTGGCGCTGCTGCCGCTGCCGTCCTCGGGCGTGGCAAAGAGCGCGTTTCCCTGCGCGCCATCGGTGCAGGCCAGCGCCGAGCCCATGCTCGGGAAAAGCGCGGGCGGCCCGTCGAGCTGGCCGAGGCAGGTGACGCGGCTCTCGGGCAGGGTGAGCAGCAGCACGTAGGTCTCGCCGTTCGAGCTGAGAACCTGCCCCAGCGCCGTGCCGCCGCCGTTCAGCTCGCCGACCCCCTGCTGCGCCTGGCCGGGCAGGGCGGGGGTTGCGGTGGCGGGGGCGCGTTCGACGATGGGCGGCTGACCGAGGCGCGTGGAGGCGCCCTGCGGCGCGCTGACCGCCGGGGCGCCGGGCGTGTTGCGGATTCGCTTGGTGCGGGCGGGGCTGTCGCGCTCGAGGGTCATCACCGGCTCGCGCACCGAGCCGTCTGCGCCGGGCACTCGGGTGCCGAGGTCGATGGAAACGCCAAGCCCGCCATAGCCGCCCCAACCCGGCGTCCAGCTCCCTCCCCAGCCGGGGCCGCCGGGCCAGCCGGGGCGGTGGGAATGATCGGGACGGCTGGGCCAGCCCGGACGCGCGGGCCAGCGGAAGGCCGGGCTGCGCGCGACGGTGTCGAGATCCACCGCCGGAACCTGTGCCGAAAGCGGTGCGGCGAGGGCGATCAGCAGCGGGGCGAGGCAGGGGAACCTGAACATCGGGGCGACCTCCGAAAGCGAAAAAGCGTCGTCCTGAGAATGGCATGCAAGGCCGGGGCGAACGCAAGCCGGAAGTTCGCAAGGCAGTTCGGCGGAAGTATGGCGCCGTCAGGCAGCGACGCGCCCGGCGCTTCGAGGCGCGCCGGGCTGCAGGGTCACACGTAGCGGTTCCAGAGGTTCTCGAGGCGTTCCTGCCGCCCGGAGCGCGGCTCGGGGTTGATCGCCTGTTCGCGCACCCGCGCCTCGATGCTGGCGAGATCGGACCTGAGCAGCGCCTTGTTCTCGGCGGCCTCCCAATCGGCGTAGCGCTCGGCGCGCAAGGTCTCGAGCGTGCCGTCCTCGAGTAATGCCGCCGCCGCCTTCAGCCCGCGTGCGCAGACGTCCATCGCGCCGGCATGGCCGAGGATCAGATCCTCGGGGTCGAGCGACTGCCGCCGTAGCTTGGCGTCGAAATTTGTGCCGCCGGTGGTAAAGCCGCCCGCCTTCAACACCTCGTAATAGGCCCGCGCCACCTCGGGCACGCTATCCGGGAACTGGTCGGTGTCCCAGCCTGATTGGTAGTCATTGCGGTTCATGTCGATCGAGCCCAGCAGTCCAAGCGAGGCGGCCAGTGCCAGCTCGTGCTCGAAGCTGTGCCCAGCGAGGATGGCATGGCCCTGCTCGATGTTCAGCTTGACCTCGTTCTCCAGCCCGAAACGCTTGAGGAAGCCGTAGACCGTGGCCACGTCGAAGTCATACTGGTGTTTCGACGGCTCCTGCGGCTTCGGCTCGATCAGGATCGCGCCCTTGAAACCGATTTTGTGCTTGTAGTCGACGACCATCGACAGGAAGGCCCCGGCCTGTTCGGCCTCGCGCGTCAGATCGGTGTTGAGCAGGGTCTCGTAGCCCTCGCGCCCGCCCCAGAGCACGTAGTTCTCGCCGCCAAGTTTGTGGGTGGCATCCATGCAGGTCTTCACCGTCGCGGCGGACCAGGCGAAGACTTCGGGATCGGGGTTGGTGGCTGCGCCGGACATGAAGCGGCGGTGGGTGAAGAGGTTCGCCGTGCCCCAGAGCAGGCGGGTCTTGGCGCCTTCCATCTTCTGGCCGAAATAGTCGACGATTTCCTCGAGATTGCGCGTGGTCTCGGCGAAATCCTTCCCTTCGGGGCGCACGTCGGCGTCGTGGAAGCAGAAGAAGGGCACGTCCAGCAGGTCGAACATCTCGAAGGCCACGTCGGCCTTCATCTTGGCCTTGTCCATTTCCGAACCGAACCACGGCCGCTCGAAGGTGCGCCCGCCGAAAGGATCGCCGCCCTCCCAGGCGAAGCTGTGCCAATAGGCAATGGCGAAGCGCAGGTGATCCTCCAGCCGCTTGCCCAGGACGATCTCGTCGGGGTTGTAGTGGCGGAAAGCGAACTCGCTGCCTTCGTCCGGCTGGTAGGTGAGTTTCGGGATGTCTCCGAAGAAGCCCGTCATGAGTGCCTCGTGTCGCGTTGGGGTGTCTGGTGCTTCAGTCGCGCGGTTGCTTGCCGAGAATGATCATGCCGAGGATGTCCTCGTCGGTGACCTCGTCGACGTTGACCGTGCCGACCAGCTTGCCGTTCTTCATCACCGAGGCGCGGTCGCAGAGCTTCATCACGTTGTGGATGTCATGCTCGATGAGAAAGATGCCGAGCCCCTGCGCCTTGAGCTGTTCGATCAGCTCGGCGACCATCTGCGTCTCCTGCGGGCCAAGCGCGGCGGTGGGCTCGTCCATGATCAGGATGCGGGCATTGAAATAGACCGCGCGGGCGATGGCCACCGATTGCCGCTGACCGCCAGAGAGCGCCTTCACCGGGTCCTGGAACTTGCGGAAGTTCGGGTTGAGGCGACCCATGATCTTGCGCGTTTCGGCCTCCATCTGGGCGTCATCGACGAGACCGGTGGCGGTCACCAGCTCGCGCCCCAGAAAGAGGTTCGAGGCAGCGTCGAGATTGTCCGCCAGCGCCAGCGTCTGGTAGATCGTCTCGATGTTGTAGCGGCGGGCGTCGCGAGGGTTGTTGATTTCGGCCTTCGCGCCGTCGATCAGGATCTCGCCGCTGTCCATGCGGTAGGCACCCGACAGGCACTTGATCAGCGTGGACTTGCCCGCGCCGTTGTGCCCGAGCAGGCCGACCACCTCGCCGGGGTAGAGATCGACGGTGACGTGATCGACCGCCTTGATGCCGCCGAAGGAGACCGAGACGTCGCGCATCTCGACCAGCGGGGCTCCGGTTCTGTCAGCCATCATGCGTCTCCCGTGCGCTTGCGGTAGAGGATGTCGATGAGCACGGCGAGCACCAGCACGATGCCGACGACGATGTTCTGGAATGGGGCATCGACGCCGACCATGGCCATGCCCGATTGCAGCGACTGCATGATCAGCGCGCCGAGAATGGCGCCGTAGATCGTGCCGATGCCGCCCGCGAGCGCCGTGCCGCCGATCACCGCCGCGGCGATGACGCGCAGTTCGTCGAGCGTGCCGATATCGTTCGAATGGAACGACAGGCGGGCCGAGGCGACCATACCCGCGAGCGCGCAGAGCACGCCCATCACGGCAAAGACCTTGACCGTCAGCAGGCGGGTGTTGATGCCTGAAAGTTCCGCCGCCTCGGGGTTGCCGCCCGTGGCGAAGATGTAGCGGCCGAGCCTGGTGCGACGGGCGACCATTGTCATCACCACCGCCACGGCGATCAGCAGCAGCACCGAGAAGGGTATGCCGTAGCCCGCGGTGAAGCCCTCGGGCATGGTCTCGCCGCGCGCTTCGAAGCCGCGTCGCAGCACCCGGGTCGGCACCTCGTAGGCGTTGAGCATCGCCACGAAGCCAAGGATCGCCGCCGCCGAGAGCGCCATGAGCACGCCTTCGGCCCAGATCGGCTTGACCGGGAACTCGTGATTGATCCGGGCCTTGCGGGCCTGCGCGATGGCGGCCCAGGCGACCAGCGTGGCGAGCACGCCGAAGATCCAGCTGCCGGTGACGCCGAGCGTGCCGCCGATGCCGCCGAGGGTCTGGAAGGTGTCGTCGAGCGGGCCGATTGTCTGGCCGCTGGTGAGGTACCAGGCGACATTGCGCCAGACCAGCAGCCCGCCGAGGGTGACGATGAAGGCGGGCACGGTCAGGTAGCCGACGATCCAGCCCTGAAAGGCCCCGATGAGACCCCCGGTGAGCAGCCCGACAAGGATCGCGAGCGGTGCGATCACCGGGTTGCCGTAGTCGAGGCCAAGGCCGGGCAGCAGCTTTGTCTGGGTGATCGCCATCATCGCCGAGCAGGTGGCGAGCAGCGCACCGACGCTAAGGTCAATGTTGCGGGTGACGATGACGAAGACCATGCCGGTGGCCATGATCGCCACGCTCACCGTCTGGATCGTCAGGTTGAAGATGTTGCGCGGGGTGAGGAAGCGGCCATCCGTGAGGACGTTGAACACGACGCAGACCAGGACGAAGGCACCGACCATGCCGAGCAGGCGGGTGTCGAATTCGAGGGTCTTGAAGATGTTCCTGCGGCCGGCCCCTGCGCCGGAGGCGTTCGCCTCTGCCATGGTGACCTCGGGGGATTAGGGGTGTTTGCCTGGGTGTCCCCGCCGCGCTGCCGGTCGTTGGCCGGATGGCGCGGCGGGGCGCCTGTGTGTCAGCTCAGAAATACGCCGCGATCAGTTGCAGGGCGCAGGGCCGTCAGTGACGCCCTGGCACAGCGCGTCCTGGCTGATCCAGCCCGCGTCCACCACGGCCTCGAGGTTGTCCTTGGTGACCGGCACTGGCTCGAGGAACTTGGCCCAGAGCGTGGTGCCCGCCGGGGAGGTCCACTCCTCAGCGCCCTCGATGTCGCTGGCCATCGCGTCGCCGGCCAGCTGCACGGCGATCTCGCCCGCTGCCTTGCCCAGCTCGCGCGCGTCCTTCCAGACCGAGACGGTCTGGGTGCCGCGGGCGACGCGGTTCAGCGCTGCATGGTCGCCGTCCTGGCCGGAGACCGGGATGCCGTCGAGCCCCTGCGCGGTCAGCGCGGCCACGGCGCCGCCGGCGGTGCCGTCGTTCGAGGCGACCACCGCGTCGACCTTGTTGTCGTTGGCGGTCAGGATCTGTTCCATGTTGCGCTGCGCGTTGGCGGGCAGCCAGCCATCCGTATAGGCCTCGCCGACGATGGTGATCTTGCCGCTGTCGATGGCCTCCTGCAGGACCTCCTGCTGGCCGCCGCGCAGGAAGTCGGCGTTGGGATCGGTGGGCGAGCCCTTGATCATCACGTAATTGCCCTCGGGCGCAGCCTCGAGCACCGCGCGGGCCTGCATCCGGCCGACCTCGACGTTGTCGAAGGTCAGGTAGAAGGCCCGGCTGTCCTCGATCAGGCGGTCATAGGCGATCACCGGCACGCCCTCGTTGGCGGCGGCCTCGACGGCGGGGATGATCGCCTGCGTGTCCTGCGCGAGGATGATCAGCGCGTCCACGCCCTGCGCCATCAGCGATTCAACATCCGACAGCTGCTTCGAGGACGAGGACTGTGCGTCGGCGGAAATATAGGTCGCGCCCGCCGCCTCAAGTGCCGACTTGATCGCGGCCTCGTCGGTCTTCCAGCGCTCCTCCTGAAAGTTCGACCAGGACACGCCAACGGTCTGGGCGGATGCCGTTACGGCAAGCCCGAGTGTGATGGCCGCAGAGGCCAGCAAGGTCTTGTACATGTTTTCCTCCCTAGGTGCCCCGGTGGGGCATGCGCCGTTCTCCCTCGGCGCTGGCTCAGCCTGAGCCTCTTAAATTCAGTTGTCAAATTAATTTTGCCCGCGCATATTGCCAGACAGAGCAAATATCGGCCAGAAGCCCTGACCTTGTGCCCTTGATGTGGCCTTGAGATGGATTTTGCGATGAAATTTGTTTTTGGAATAAATGAATTCAGGACGCCCCAGCGGATGAACGACGAGGCGGAAATCATCGGCTGCGGCCCCTTCCTGCAGTCGCCGGACTCGGCGCTGCGCCCGCTGCGCCAGCAGGTTTTCGAGCACGTCCGCGCGCTTGGCCGGGTGCCGCGGGTGCAAGTGGCCAAGGACTTGCGGGTCAGCCCTGCCTCGGTCACCACAATCACGTCCGAGTTGATCGAGACCGGCTTTCTCGAGGAGGTCCAGGCGCCGCGCGTCGGAGACAGCGGGCGTGGACGGCCGGCGGTGGCGCTGCAGGTCCGCCCCGGGGTGCATCACGTCATGGGGATGAAGCTCTCGGACATCCATCACACCGCGGTATTGGCCGATCTTTCGGGGCGGGTGATCGCCACCGCCTCCAAGCCGCGCGAGCCCGGGCAGCTGTCGGTGGAGGCGGTCGGCGACGTGACCGAGGCGCTGATGCGCGAGGTCTGCGGCGCAGCCGGTGTCGACGCGGCCTCGCTGCGTGGGCTCGGCCTCGGGGTGCCGGGGTTCGTCGATTCCGACACCGGACTGGTGTGCTGGTCGCCGATCCTCGATCTGCGCGACACCGACCTCAGCCCGGCGCTCTCGCAGCGGCTCGGCCTGCCGGTGCATATCGACAATGACGCCAACCTCGTGACGCTCGCCGAGCTCTGGTTCGGCGCCGGGCGCACGATGTCGAATTTCGCCGTGGTCACCATCGAGCACGGCGTGGGCATGGGGTTTGTCATGAACCACCGGCTTTATCGCGGCGCGCATGGCATGGGGATGGAGCTGGGGCACATGAAGGTGCACCTCGACGGGGCGCTCTGCCGCTGCGGCCAGCGTGGCTGTCTCGAGGCCTATGTCGCCGACTACGCGCTGGTGCGCGAGGCGCGCACGGCGCTGAACCTGCCCGACCTTGAAACCCGGTCGGTGCGGGCGCTGCTGGAGAGCCTGTTCAGCCAGGCCAAGGAAGGGAACCCCGCGGCGCATTCGATTTTCCGCCGCGCCGGGCGTTACCTGTCGCTGGCGCTGGCCAATGTGACCAACCTCTTCGATCCGCAGTTGATCATCCTTTCAGGGGAACGGATGCGCTACGACTATCTCTATGCCGAGGGCACGCTGACCGAGATGAAGACGATGATGATCGAAACCGGCCGCGCTGCGCCCAAGGTCGAGATCCACGCCTGGGGCGACATGGTCTGGGCGCGCGGCGCCGCGGCGCTGGCGCTGGAGACCTTGACCGAGCAGATGCTCGGAGCGGGCCGCGAGATGGCCGCGCAATGATCCGGGCGGCGGTGCTCTTGGCGCTGGTTCCCTCGCTCGGCGCGGCGGGGCCCGTCTTTGTCGACGAGAGCGCGGGCCTGCCGGCAGAGCACGTCTATTCCGGCGGATGGGAGCATTTCGTCGGCGGCGGGCTCGCCGCCTTTGACTGCAATGGCGACGACCTGCCCGAGCTCTTTGCCGCCGGCGGCACCGCGCCCGCGGCGCTTTTCGTCAACCGCTCCGAGACGGGCGGGCCGCTGCGCTTCGAGGCTGGCGCGCTGCCCGAGCTGACCGGCGTCACCGGCGCCTATCCGCTGGACGCGGACAGCGACGGACTGCTCGATCTTTTCGTGCTGCGGGTCGGGCCGAATGTCGTGCTGCGCGGGCTCGGCGAGTGCCGGTTCGAGGAGGCGAGCGCGGCGTGGAAGCTGCCGCAGCGGGACGCCTGGTCCACCGCCTTTGCCGCCACCTGGGAGGCCGGGCAGGGCTGGCCCACGGTCTTTGTCGGCAATTACGTCGACCGTTTCGACCCCGACGGTCCCTTCGAGGCCTGCGACAGCAGCGCGCTGATCCGCCCCGGCCAGGCCGGCTTCGGCGCGGTAGAGACCATCGAGCCCGGCTGGTGCACCCTCTCGGCGCTGATCTCGGACTGGCAGCGCAGCGGCACGCCCGAGCTGCGCCTGTCGAACGACCGCCATTACTACGTGAAGGGCGGCTACGAGCAGATGTTCCGCCTCACGCCGCTGGAAGAGCGAACCGATTGGGCCAAGGTCTCGCTCTGGGGCATGGGCATCGCCTCGCGCGATCTCACCGGCGACGGGCTGCCCGAGGTGATGATGACCTCGATGGGCGACCAGCTCTTGCAGTTCAATCGCGGGGAGCGGTTCGAGGATGCGCCCTATGCGCAGGGGGCGACCGCGCATCGGCCCTACACGGGCAGCGACGGGCGGCCCTCGACCGGCTGGCATGCCGAGTTCGGCGACGTCGACAACGACGGGCGGGCGGATCTCTTCATTTCCAAGGGCAACGTCGACCAGATGCCCGGCATGGCGATGGACGATCCCAATTCGCTGCTCATGCAGGGGGCGGACGGGCATTTCACCGAAGCGGGCGAGACGGCAGGGATCGCCACCATGCACCGCGCGCGCGGGGCGGCGCTGGCCGATCTGAACGGCGACGGGCTGCTTGATCTGGCGGTGGTCAACCGCCGTGCCCCGATGGAGCTCTGGCGCAACGTGACCGAGGGGGCAGGGGGCTGGGTCGGGGTTGCACCCACGCAGTCGGGCGTGAACCGTCAGGCGGTGGGCGCCTGGGTCGAGCTGCGCAGCCTGTCCGGTGTGCAGGCGCAGGAGGTGACCATCGGCGGCGGCCACGCGGGGGGCAGCGCGCTGCCGCTGCACTTCGGCATGGGCTCGGAGACGGAGGCCGAGCTGCGGGTGATCTGGCCGGACGGCGTGGCGGGCGACTGGCAGCCCGCGCGCGCCGGCGAAGTGATGCGGGTCGAGCGGCCCTGAGGCTTGCTTTGTCAGCGGTCCACCGGCAGCCCCGAGGGCACGGTCTGCGGAACGCCAAGGCGCCCCGACAGCGCCACGGGATCGGACAGCGTTTCAAAAAAGGCCATGAGCGCCTCGATTTCTCCGCCGGTCAGCGACCTGCCCGGTCCGGCGGCGGCCACCAGCGCCTGAACCTCCTGCGGGTCGTCCATCACCGTCCAGTCCGGCTTGGTCTCCGGCAGCGCGGGCAGGACGACATGGCGGGCATATCCGCCCAGCCCCTCGGCCCGCGCCGCGTGGTCGGCGACAAAGGCCGCCAGATCGTCATGCCCGCCCGCGTGGCCCCAGGGCCCGGTCTGCAGGACATTGCGCAGCGAGGGCGTGCGGAAGGCGAAGCGATCCTCCTCGCGTCCGGTCACCCGCATCCGCCCGTCGTCCCGCGCGTGGTGTTCGAACCGCTCGGCCTTGCCTGGCCCGAGCTGCGGCGCGCCCATGGCGTGGAAGTCGTGGTCGGTGAGGAAGGGGCCGGAGTGGCACTCCGCGCAGCCAGCTTGCCCGTAGAAGAGCGCTGCCCCCTCTGCCGCGGCGCCGGCCAGCGCCGTCTCGCCGCGCAGCGCCGCGTCGAAGGGGCTGTCGTCGGAGCGCCACTCGAAGGCGACAAAGGCGGCGATGGCGTTGGAGATGTCGGTGAAGTGGATTGGCCTGCCCTGCGCCACATGCGGGTAGACCGCCGCGAAGCGCGCGGCATAGTCCGGGATCGCCGCGACCCGCCGCGAGATGATGTTCCAGGCTCCGCCGTCGCCGGTGATCCGCCCCGACCGCACTGCCTTGGAGACGTCGCTCTCGGAGTAATGCCCCGCCATCTCGTCAGGCGAAAGCACCGGGAACATGGTCTGGGCCGAAAGCACGCCCGAGAAACCCTGCTCCATGTCCTCGGCCATAGGTGTCCGAAGGCCACCGGGGCGCGACGGGTCGGCTTCGATCCGTCCATCGTGGAAGAGGGTGGTGAATTCATGCGCTCCGAGGTTGAAAAGCGCCGTTGCGTTGCGCGGGATGCGCTGCTCGGGGGTGTCCTCGGCAGTGACGTGGCGCTCCGGTCCGAGCCCGACACCGCCCTCGCCGATCCCGAGGCTCAATCCGTCCGAGGTGGCAAATCGCGGATGGTGGCAGGTGGCGCAGGCGATGTTGCGGTTGCCCGAAAGCAGCGGGTCGTAGAAGAGCAGCTGCCCAAGCGCGACCTCTTCGGCGCCCGTCTCAACGTAATCCGCATCGTTCACCGCGCGCGGCAGGCGCGTCTCCGCCGCGGCGCCGCCGGCCAGCAGGGTCAGCCCCACCAGCGCCAAGCCCATCCTGCGCATTGTCCTCTCCTCCCCCTCGGTGGGATATTGATGACACGCGGGCGGGGCTTGCGGCAAGCGGTGCGTTTGGAGGCGCTGCCCCGTCCGTTCGCGCGGACACCCCCTTGAGGCTTTGGTGCAGAAGACCCCTCAGCGGAGCGCGAGGCCGCCGGCGTCGAAGGCGTGGATCCGCGCGGGCGCGAAGCCAAGGCCGCAGGGCGCGCCGGGGGTCAGCGCGGTGCTGCCGATGGCCCGCACCGTGAGTTTTCCCGCGGCGCCACAGTCGACGATCACATAGGTGTCGGCGCCAAGGTACTCGAGCACGTCCACCGTGCCGTCGAGCTGGCCCTCGCCGGGGTCGGTTAGTGTGATGTGCTCGGGGCGGATGCCGAGGTGCCGGGCGGCTGGGGGCATGGGCTCGGACAGGCGCAACCCCTCCACATCCGCGGACATCACGTTCATCTTCGGCGAGCCGATAAACTGCGCGACGAAGAGGTTGCCGGGACGTTCGTAGAGCTCGCGCGGGCTGCCAACCTGGCTGATCCTCCCGGCTTCCAGCACCACGATACGGTCGGCAAGGGTCATCGCCTCGACCTGGTCGTGGGTGACGTAGATCATCGTGGCGCCGAGCGCCTGGTGCAGCTTGGCAATCTCGTAACGCATCTCCACCCGCAGCGCCGCGTCGAGGTTCGACAGCGGCTCGTCGAACAGAAAGGCCGTGGGGTCGCGCACGATCGAGCGGCCGATGGCGACGCGCTGGCGCTGCCCGCCCGAAAGGTCCTTGGGGCGCCGCTCGAGCAGCGGCTCGAGCTTCAGCACCCGTGCGGCCTCGTCGACCTTGTCGGTGATCTCCTGCTTCGGCGCGCCCGCCGACTTCAGCGAGAAGCCCATGTTTTCCCGCACTGACATATGCGGGTAGAGCGCGTAGCTCTGGAACACCATCGCAAGGCCGCGTTCGGCGGGGGGCTCGGCGGTAGCGTCGCGGCCGCCGATGACGATCTGCCCGCGCGAGGTCTCCTCGAGCCCGGCGATCATCCGCAGGAGCGTGGACTTGCCGCAGCCGGAGGGGCCGACGAAGATGACGAACTCGCCTTCCTCCACGGCAAGATCCACGCCCTTGATCACCTGCGCGTCGCCGTACCATTTCTCGACGGATTTCAGCTCGATGCCAGCCATGTCAGTCTATCCTCATCAGTCTTGCAGAGGGCGCCTCGGCGCCGCTCATCCTTTCACCGATCCGGCGGTCAGCCCCTTGGTCATGAACCGCTCGAGCCCCAGGAACAGCACCATGATCGGCACCGTGGCGATCACCGAACCGGCCATCAGGTGCTGCCGGGGCACCTCAGAGGAGTTCAGCGAAGCGATGCCGCGGGTCAGGGTGAACTTGCCCGGATCGTCGAGCAGCATGAAGGCCAGCAGGAACTCGTTCCAGGCGATCATGAATACGTAGAGCGAGACCGAGGCCAGTGCCGGCAGCGACAGCGGCAGGGTGATCGTCCAGATCACCTTGAGCCGCGACAGCCCGTCCATCAGCCCGGCCTCCTCGACCTCCGACGGCAGGCCGCGGAAGTAGCCCTGCAGCATGTAGAGCGCGACGGGGATGGTGGTGACCGGGTAGATCAGCACGATGCCGAAGAGGGTGTTGCGCAGCCCGGTCATCGAGAAGGCGATGTAGATCGGCAGCGCCAGCACGATCATCGGCACCATGTAGATCAGCAGGATCGAGCGCGAAAAGACCTTCTGGCCCCGGAAGCGCAACCGCGCCACGGCATAGGCGCCGGGGATGGCGAAGGCGAGGGTGATCAGCACCGTGAGCACCGACACGTAGAAGGACGTCCAGAGATAGCTGCCGAAGTTGTAGTCCCGCATCAGCTCGACGTACGACCGGAAGAGGCCGAGCCCCTGGCTCAGGTCGAGCGAGAAATCCAGCGGGTTCTGCACCAGCGCCGCCTGGTTCTTCAGCGAGGTCATCACCATCACGTAGAAGG
Organism: Alloyangia pacifica; assembly: GCF_003111685.1. Classification (NCBI taxonomy): domain Bacteria; kingdom Pseudomonadati; phylum Pseudomonadota; class Alphaproteobacteria; order Rhodobacterales; family Roseobacteraceae; genus Alloyangia; species Alloyangia pacifica. Next base: position 416,559 of record NZ_CP022190.1, read on the forward strand.
GGATGACCACGATGGCGGTGAAGAAGATGTAGCCAAAGCCGGTGAGGAAGCGGATCACCGCCGCCTCGAAGACATGGCGGGTGAGCGCGCCTTCGGGCGTCTTCTCGAGGATCTTCCACATGCCAAGCGCGGTAAAGCCCGTGGCCGCGATCAGCCCGGTCCAGCGCGCCGGACCCGAGGCGTCTGGGGCGATGGCCAGCGGCGCCAGCCCGGACAGCGCCGCGAGGCCGAGCATCGCAAGCGCCAGCGCCGCGGGCAGCAAGGGCCGTCCGTGCCCGCCCCAGCGCAGGCAGGCCAGCCCCATCAGCGCCCCCAGTGGCAGCGCCAGCCAGACCGGGCGAAACCCTGCGCCGGTGGCAAAGCTCATGGCGACGGCCACGGTGGTGGCGATGATCAGGCACCAAAGTGCGCCCAGCAAGAGCGCGGTGACATATCCGATGCGGAAAGGGTTCATGATGTGCCCCTGCTTCGTCTAGAGACAGATGTCCGGGGGGCGGCGCCGGCCTCGGGCCTTGAGAGAGAGCAGACGCGCATCACAACCCCTCCTCCCGGCTCATCACGCGGAAGAAGAACAGCGAGAAGAGGATCAGCATCAGGAAAATCACCACCGCCACCGCCGCGCCCGCGCCGATGTTCGACAGGGCAAACGCCTGCTCGTAGACATTGACCGTCAGAACGCGGGTGCCGGCGTTGCCGCCGGTGAGCAGGAAGATGTCGTCGAACTTGTTGAAGGTCCAGATGAAGCGCAGCAGGAACAGCACCGAGAGGATCCCAAGAAGCTGCGGCAGCGACAGGTAGCGGAATTTCTGGAAGGGCGAAGCGCCGTCCATGTCGGCGGCCTCGTACATGTCGGTGTCGATCGACTGCATGCGCGCGAGGATGAACAGGAACGACAGCGGGAAGTAGCGCCAGACCTCGAAGAGCGTGACCATGATCAGCGCCAGGGGGCGCTCGCCAAAGAAGTTGATCGCCTGCGACGTCACGCCCATCTGCATCAGCAGCGCGTTGGCCGAGCCGGAGTAGGGATCGAACAGCAGGATCCAGGCGAAGGCGACAGCGATCACCGGGGCGACGTAGGGAAAGAGGTAGAGCCCGCGCAGCAGTCCCTGTCCGGTGAAGCTCTTGTCGAGCAGCAAGGCGGCGAACAGTCCGAAGATCAACGCGCCCGCGGTGCCGAAGACGGTATAGAAGAGGGTCACGCCAAGCACCGACCAGAATTCCGAGCCCTGGAAGATGCGGGCGAAATTCTCCAGCGTGAAGCTCGAGAAGGAGGTGAGGACGTTGTTCGCGCTGCCGGTTATCACGGGGGCGCTCGCCTCAACGTCGGGACCCTCGAAATAGGAGGGATCGGCGGTGACGGGAATACGGATCTGATCGCGAAAGCCGCCCTCCCAGTCGCCGAGATCGCAGCTCAGCGAGGCGCCCTCGAGCGTGCAGCGCGGGTCCATCTCGGTGGCGCTCAGCCCCTCGGGCCAGCTGTCGGTGAGGGTGACGCCGGTGATCCTCTGGTCCTGCGAGGAATTCCGCAGCCGGTAGCGCAGGTAGGCGTCCGGGTCGCCCTCCTCGAGGTCGCCGCGGATGTCCTCGCGCACCACCGGCGCGGGCGGGCGCAGCTCGGCGAGGCCGATGGGCTTGAAGGCAATCCAGAAGACCGCGAGGAGCGGCAGGATCACCACCAGCGCCACGGCGATCAGCGTCGGCATCAGCAGGCCCCAGGCAAGCCGCGCCTCGCGGCGGGCGAGCGGGCCCATACCCCTGGGCGGGCGGGCCGTGTTGGGTGGAACGGGTTCCGTCATGGACACCCTCCGGTCTTGCACGTCGGAAAGAGAAGCGGGGCGCCTCGGCGGCGCCCCGAAATGGCCCTTGGCTACTGGATCGCGCCGAGTTCCTCGTTGAGCTGGCTGACGGCCGCGGCGGCATCGATCTCGTCATCGATGTAGGCGCGGACCACGCGGTTCACGACCTGGCTGTTGACCATCTTCGAGGCCAGCGCCATCTGGCCCACGTCGGCGCCCCAGCGCTGCGCCACGTCGAGACCGGCGACCAGTTCGTCCACGGTCTCTTCGCCGTAGAGGTCGGTGAGCGAGGCCTGGCGGTCGACGCCGACCGGCAGCTTGCCCCATTCCTTGACGAAGAGCTCGGGGTCGTCGTCGGTGCCCCGGCGGACCGGGAACTTGCCCTCGGGGGCGATGGCCAGCGTGTCGAGATAGCCCTCGTCCATCGAGAACTTGACGAACTCCTCGGCGACGCCCGTGTTGGCATCGCCGGTGATGCCGAGGAAGTTCAGCTCGGCAAAGGCGGCGCCGTCGGGATTGGAGGGGCCGGAGAAATTGGTGACGATGCCGGTCTTGCCGGCCAGCTCGGCCGAGGTCGGGTCATCATTGATGGTGGGCGGCGCGCTGTCGCGCAGGCCGGCCAGTTCGTCGAGGATGAAGGGCGACCAGATGGTCATCGCCGTGTTGCCGGAGAAGTAGATCGTGCGGGCCTGCTCCCAGAACAGATCTCCCGGCGGCGAAGCCTTGGCGATGGCCTTGTAGAAGTCCAGGACCTCGGTGGTCGCGGCCTCGTCGAGCTCCGCAAGCCCGTCCGGCCCGACCGGCGAGACGCCGTTGGCGAGGAAGACATGTTCGAGCACCTGGCTCATGAAAGCCTCGTCGACCTTTGTGGCAGCGACGAAGCCATACATCTCGGGCGGGTTGTGCAGCTTCTCGAGTGCGGCTTCGACGTTGGCATAGCTGGTCGGCGGCTCGAGCCCTGCCTCTTCGAAGAGATCCTTTCGGTAGATGATCATCTGCGTCCAGCCGTCGGCAGGCACCGAGGCGAAACCGTCGTCGAACTCCGCCATGTTCAGCGCGCCGGGCGCGAATGTGGCGCCGCCAAGCTCTTCGATCACGTCGGTGGCGGCATCGGGGTCGAGGATCCCGGCCTCGGCCCAGGGCAGGGCGTAGGACAGCGGGTGGTAGATGACATCGGGCATGTCGCCCGCGGCGAAGGCGGCGGTGGCACGCGTGCCCATCTCGCTTTCGGTGACAGGGATCACCTCGACCTCATGGCCGGTCGCTTCGGTGAAGGCCTTGGCCATCGCCTCCTGTTTGGCCAGCCGCTCGGGCTGCTCCTCGATGGTCCAGAACCGGATGGTGTCGGCCTGGGCCATCCCGGCGGTCAGCGCCAACGCCATGGCGGTGCCGCCGAGAACTCGGCGTTTGATGGGTGTCATCGTCTTCCTCCTCTTGTTGGTCGTCAAACCAGCGGGCGGAAGGGGATGGGCGCAAGATGCGCAAAGCATGGAGAAGGGCGGGCGCGCTTTCGCGCGCAGTTGCCGCAATGCAGCAAGACCTCCTCCCTGGAAAACCCCTTCACAACCATAAACAGTTGAACAATCTCTTAGGCGAGACTTGGGACTCAAACCGCTTTAGGCAAGGAAAAAAGACGCCGCAACGCAGCAACTTACCGGGTTTCCGGGTCAGATTGAGACTTTTTCGAGCAGTGCCTCGCGATCGATCTCCCCGGCCTGTCCGGAAAGCGACACAGCGCCCCGGGTGACGGCGTAGAAGCTGTCGGCGAGCCCCCAGGTGAAATCGAAGTATTGCTCGACCAGCACGACCGCCATGTCGCCCTGGTCGCGCAGCTGCGCGATGACCCGACCGATCTGCTGGATGATGTTGGGCTGGATGCCCTCGGTCGGCTCGTCGAGGAGCAGCACCCTCGGGCGGGTGATCAGCGCGCGGGCAATGGCGAGCTGCTGCTGCTGGCCGCCCGACAGATCACCGCCGCGGCGCTGCAGGAAGTCCTTGAGGATCGGGAAAAGCTCGAAGATATGCGCCGGCACGCCCCGCTCGGAGCGCTCGAGGCAGGCAAAGCCGGACTCGAGGTTTTCCTGCACGGTCATCAGCGGGAAGATCTCGCGTCCCTGCGGCACATAGGCGATGCCGGCGCGGGCCGCCTGATAGGCGTTGAGGTGCTCCAGCGACGTGCCGTCGAGGCTGATCGTCCCGCTGGAATAGGGGTGGCGCCCGGCGATCGCCTTGAGCAGCGAGGTCTTGCCCACGCCGTTGGTGCCCATCACCGCGGTGACTTTGCCGGGCTCCGCCCCGAGGCTGATCCCGTGCAGGATCTGGCTCTGCCCGTAGTGCAGGGTGAGGTTTTCGACCTTCAGCATGGCGTCTCGCTCCGTCCGCAAAACTCTTCGACGAGATCTGCAACGTCCTTCGAGGGACGTTGCGGTTTCGCGCGTGTCTTCATCGTCCGAGGTAGACGTCGATGACGTCCTGGTTGGTGGTGACGTGATCGAGCGAGCCCTCGGCCAGCACCGAGCCCTCGCAGAGCACCGTGACCTTGCAATCGAGGCGACGCACGAATTCCATGTCGTGTTCGACCACCACCACCGCGTGTTTCTGCGCCGCGCGGCGCAAAAGGTCGGTGGTGTGTTCCCGCTCTGCCGGGGTCATCCCGGCGGCGGGCTCGTCGACCAGCAGCAGCCGCGGGTCCTGCGCCAGCAGCATGCCGATCTCGAGCCATTGCTTCTGGCCGTGGCTGAGCTCGCCAGAGACACGGCCGAGCTGGTCGGACAGGCCAATCTCGGCGGCAATCGCCTCGATCCGTTCGGCCCCGGGTTTCGTCTTGCTGTGGAACAGCACGTCAAAGGGTCCGCGCTTGTTCTTCAGCGCCATGGCGAGGTTCTCGCGCACGGTCTGCGCCTCGAAGACGGTGGGCTTCTGGAACTTGCGCCCGACGCCGGCGCGGGCGATCTGGCTTTCGCTCATCTTCAGCAAGGAGACGGATTTCTCGCCCCACAGAACGCGGCCCTCGTCGGGGCGTGTCTTGCCGGTGATGATGTCCATGAAGGTGGTCTTGCCCGCGCCGTTCGGACCGATGATGGCGCGCAACTCGGGCTCGCCGATGCGGAAACTGAGGTTGTTGATCGCCTTGAATCCGTCGAAGCTGACGGAGACGCCGGACATCTCGAGCAGGGTCTTCATTTCTCCTCCTCCCCTTCGACCGTGCGGCGCGCGCCCTTGTCGGGGCCGAAATCGCCCACCCGCTCGGGTACCGCGTGGCGGCGGGTGAAAAGATCGAAGATCCCGCCGATCCCCTTGGGGGCCAGCAACGTCACCGCCACGAAGCTGAGACCAAGCAGCACCAGCCACCAGTCGGTCCAGTTGATGGTGTAGAAACCAAGGTTGATGTTGGGCGCGCCGCCGCCGGTGAACCAGCTCGACAGAAGCGAGACCACGGCGGCGCCGAGCGCCGCGCCGTAGAGCCGCCCGCGGCCGCCGATGGCGACCCAGACCGCGAGGTAGATCGAGGCGATGGGGGCGATCTCGGCCGGGTTGATGATCCCCGCCTGCGGGTAGTAGAGCGCCCCGGCCAGCCCCGAGACGATGCCGGTCAGCGTGAAGATGAAGAGCTTGTAGCTTTCCACATGGTAGCCGAGGAAGCGCACCCGGTTTTCATTGTCGCGAATGCCGCGGATCACCGAGCCCATCTTGCCCGAGACCACCCAGGCGAAGAGCAGATAGCCAAGGCCGAGCGCCAGCGCAGATCCCCAGAAGAACCAGATCGAGATCGTCGCCTGCGGCACTGCGTCGAGCCCCGGCAGGTTCTGCAGGCCGGAAAGCCCGTTGTTGCCGCGCAAGCCCGCTTCGTTCTGGAAAAGGTAGAGCGAGAGCGCCAGGGTCATGGCCTGGGTCAGGATCGAGAGATAGACGCCGGTGACCCGGCTGCGGAAGGCCAGCCAGCCGAACACCAGCGCGAGGACACCCGGCACAAGCACCACCATCGCAAGCTGCAGCGGGAAGCTGTGCGCAAATCCCCAGAGCCAGGGGAAGTCGGCGCTGCCGACCACGCCGAAGATTTGCTGACCGATGGCGTCGTGGATTTCCTCGGGGGTGGGAGGGATCGGCGCGGCGCGCAAGCTCTCGGCGATGATCAGCTCGGTGCGGGCGTACATCAGCCACATGCCGATCATGTAGCCGCCGAGGCCGAAGAAGGCCATGTGCCCAAGGCTGAGGATGCCGGTGTAGCCCCAGACCACGTCCATCGCCACCGCGACCAGCATCAGGCAGAGCGTCTTGCCCAGCGTTTTGACGAAGGAGGTCGACAGGAACCCCGTACCGGTCGCGGGTGCCAGGACCGTGACCAGCAGCACGAAGAGCGCGAGGGCCAGCAGGAACCAGGCGGCGGATTTGTTGCGGGCGAAGAAGCTGGTCATGCGCTGGCTCCCTGGGGCCGGGGATCGTCGGGGCTCTGCCCCCGCGCCGCTGCGCGGCTCTCCCCCGGGATATTTCGGCCTAGAAGAACGGGCGGGTGTTGGCTGCGCGGCATGGTCAGTCTCCCGCCGCGCGGCCCTTGAGGGCGACGATGCCCTTGGGTCGGACCTGGATGAAGAGAATGATGAAGAGGATCATGTAGGTCTGCGCCGCCAGCGTGTTGCTAGGATTCATCCACTCGATGCCCTTCTGCAGGATGCCGATCAGCGCCGCGCCCGCGAGAGTTCCCCAGACGTTGCCGACGCCGCCGACGACCACGGTCATGAAGCTCTGCACGATGTAGTTGCCGCCCATCTCGGAGGTGACCTGCGCGTAGAGCCCGATCGCGATGCCGGCGATTCCGGCGATGCCCGAGCCGAGGCCGAAGGTCAGCATGTTGATCTTGTCGGGGTTGATGCCCATCGAGGCAGCCATGCCGGGGTTCTGGGTGACCGCGCGGACCTCGAGGCCGATGCGGGTGCGGTTGAGGATGAAGAGGATCAGGCAGAGGAAGACCAACGCCAGCACGAAGATCGCGATGCGGATATTGGCGATGCCTGCGACGTCGTTGATGATCCACGCTCCGTCGAGCCAATGCGGCGAGGTCAGCGGGCGGGCCTGGGTGCCGAAGATGTTCTTCGCCAGCTGCTGTAGCGCGATCGAGATGCCGAAGGTGGCCAGCAACGTTTCCAGCGGGCGGTGGTAGAGCCAGCGGATCACCAGCCGCTCCATCGCCACGCCGGCGGCGAAGGTGATGACAAAGGCCAGCGGCAGGGCGACGATCAGCGACAGCGTGTAGTCGGGGATGATCTGCTGCACCACGTAGCCGGTATAGGCGCCCATCATGATGAACTCGCCATGCGCCATGTTGATGACGCCCATGACGCCGAAGGTGATGGCGAGGCCGATGGCGGCGAGGAAGTAGATCGAGGCCAGCGAGAGGGAGTCGAGCCCGAAATCCAGCGCTTGCCAGAGGCTGACGCGCGTGCGCACCGAGCCGAGCGCCGCCTCGGCCGCCTCGGTGATGGCGGCGTCGGGCTCGAGGTATTCCTCGTAGAAAACATGGTCCGAGAGAGCGGCCCTGCGGTCCTCTTCGGTCACGCGTGCGGGCACGACACCCTGCTCGGCGAGCGCCGCATAGGCGCGGGCGCGAGCGCCCTCTGAGACGAGCTGGCCAAGCGGCACGCCGCCGACGGCGCCATCGCTGAGATTGGCGGTCAGCGCGGCCTTGATCTGGTCGCGGCTCTGCACCGGCCGCGCAAGCTCGGCGCTGACCAGCCGGGCGTAGGCGTCGGCTTCGGTGAGCTCCTTGCCGGGTGTGAGGACGCGCGCGATGTTGGCGCCCTCGGGCAGGGTCTCGGCCACGCCTGCACGGGTGGTGAGGATCTGGTTGAGCACGGCGCGGACGTCGACGCTGAGCTCGGAGGCCAGCGCCTCGATGGCGGCGATGCGGGCCTCGGGCGTGGCGCCGAAGCTGGCGGTGAGCATGCCGTCGAGGCGTTTCTTGCGCGCCAGAATGCCGGGGTCCTCTTCGGTCTCGATAGAGGCGCGCAGCGGGTCGATCTGCTCTGCCGAGGGGCTGCGGGCAATGGCGTCGAGCGCGGCGATGCGGTTCGCGACATTCGGATCCGACAGCTGGAATTGCACCAGCGCGGTGCTGATCACCCGGCGCACGCCGCCGTTGGGGCGGATCTGGTCGATCTCGGCGCTGGGGGCGGTGCCGGCGGGCTGTCCGGTGACGATATCGCTCAGTGCGTAGTCGCTGCCACTCTTGTCGGCGTAGAAGAACTGCCCGTCGGTCTTGCGTTGGTAGACCTCGCGGTCGCCCCAGTTCTGCAGGAAGGCGGGCACGGCAGGATCGCCGGAGGACACCAGCGCCTCGATCAGCGTGTCCACGGTCTGGCGGCCGGGCTTGGCGACCTCATCCGCGTATTGCTGCACAATGGCCTTGAGGCCGGTCTCCTGCGCGGCGGCCATCGGCAGCGCCAGCGTCAAACAGAGCAGGAGCGCAAGAGCGGAGAGAAGCGCGCGCGGCATGGACGGCCCCCGGGAACAGAGTGCGGAATTCGGTAACGTGGTGCGGCGGGCGCGCAGGGTGTGGGCGCGCCCGCCGCCGGTCAGCTTAGATCAGTAGTTCGACTGAAGCTGCACGCAGGACTTGGTCTCGGTGTTGTACATGCCGCACTCGAGGTCTTTCCAATCGGATTCCAGCACCGCGGAATCCGGCAGGTAGTCGGTCCATGCATCGCCCGGGACCGGATCGGTCGAGGAAATGATGTCGAACTGCCCGTCCGCGCGGATCTCACCGATCAGAACCGGCTTCGACAGGTGGTGGTTCACGCCCATCTCCGCGGTGCCGCCGGTCAGGTTCGGGAACTCTTGGCCCCACATGTGCTCGCGCACGGCGTCGACATCGGTGGTCTCGGCGGCGGTGACCGCGTTCACCCACATGTTGAAGCCGATGTAATGGGCTTCCATCGGGTCATTGGTCACGCGCTTCTCGTCGCCGATGAAGTCATGCCATTGCTTGATGAACTCGGCGTTGGCCTCGCCCTCGGCGGACATGAAGTAGTTCCAGGCGGCGAGGTGGCCGACGAGGTTCGAGGTGTCGAGGCCAGAGAGTTCCTCTTCGCCCACCGAGAAGGCGACGACCGGGATATCGTCGGCCGAGACGCCCTGCGCCGCTAGTTCCTTGTAGAAACCGATGTTGGCATCCCCGTTGATCGTCGAGATCACGCCGACCTGCTTGCCGTCGGCGCCAAGCGCCTTGACGTCGGACACGATGGTCGACCAGTCGGAGTGGCCGAAGGGCGTGTAGTTGACGAAGATGTCCTCCTCGGCGATGCCCTTCGACTTCAGGTAGGCCTCGAGGATGCGGTTCGTGGTGCGCGGGTAGACGTAGTCGGTTCCGAGCAGGGCGAACTTCTCGACGCCAAGCTCGTCGAGGAAATAGTCGGTGGCCGGGATCGCCTGCTGGTTCGGGGCGGCGCCGGTGTAGAAGACGTTCTTCGAGCTTTCCTCGCCCTCATACTGGACGGGGTAGAAATAGAGCGCGTTCAGCTCTTCGATCACTGGCAGCACCGCCTTGCGCGAGGCGGAGGTCCAGGAGCCGAAGATCACGTCGACCTCGTCGTTGGAGATCAGCTCGCGGGCCTTTTCGGCGAAGAGCGGCCAGTCGGAGGCGGGATCCTTCACCACCGCTTCGAGCTGGCAGCCCAGCAGGCCGCCGGCCTTGTTCTGCTTGTCGATCAGCATCAGCATGGTGTCTTTCAGGGTGGTTTCCGAAATCGCCATGGTGCCGGAAAGCGAGTGCAGCACGCCGACCTTGATCGGGCAGTCTGCCGATTGTGCCGAAACCGCACCCGCAGAGATCATGGCGAGCGCGGCCACGGTCGAAAGTTTCATCGATTTCATCATGTTCAACATCCCTATAGAGCGGGGTCCCGGCTCCTCGCGCATCGGCTCTTCCGGCCTTGGATGTGCGCGGGTCCTCCTCCGCTTCGATTATCGTTGTGCCATTGGCGGATGCCCTCTTGAGCTTGCTCCGCCGCGGCTCCCCGTTGGCGCGCCGGTGTTTGGCGCTACATTCGGATAACGGAAGCGTGACGCCCCGCCACGCGCTTTCCATGGTGCGGGAGGCGGCTCGGAAGGCGTGATTAATTCCTGTGCATAGGTGGAGGATTTTGCGAATAAATTAATCGGAAAGTATGAGGAATAGGGGCCTTACCAGGCTAAACCAAGGCGAATGCCTAGCAGATCAGATTCGTGACGGCTGATTTGCCGGTTTTTTGGGCAGACGAAATGGGGTGGAGATCGTTTTTCTACGCGGGGGGCTTTTCCTCTGCCTGCGAAACGGGGAACGTGAGCCTCAGAGCAAAGGGATTGTCATGAGCGCCACGAAGCCAGCGATTTTCAATGAGATGTTGAACGACGAGCAGGTTCGCTCGGCCTATCAGAACCTGGAGAAATGGTATCGGTCGATGCCGGCCGAGTTGCGAAGCCTGAAACAGTCCGAGGCCGAGGCGCTGTTCCGGCGCGTGGGCATCACCTTCGCGGTCTACGGGGAGGGCGGTGACCCGGAACGGCTCATTCCTTTCGACATGTTCCCCCGGGTGATGACCGCCGAGGAGTGGCGCAAGCTCGACCGCGGGGTGCGCCAGAGGGCGGCGGCGCTGAACGCCTTCCTCGCCGATGTCTACGACCGCCGCGAGATCATCCGGGCGGGCAAGATCCCCGAGCACCTGGTGACCAACAACGCGGCCTTCGAGAAGGCCGCAATCGGCTTTCGCCCGCCGCGCGGCGTGTTCAGCCACATCGTCGGCGTCGATCTGGTGCGCACCGGGCCCGATCAGTTCTACGTGCTCGAGGACAATTGCCGCACGCCGTCGGGCGTCAGCTACATGCTGCAGAACCGTGAGATCATGATGCGCATGTTCCCGCAGCTCTTCATGGAGAACCGCATCCGCCCGGTCGACGGTTACGCCGGCCTGCTTAAGAAGACCCTCGCCTCGGTGGCGCCGCAGAAATGCCAGGGCGAGCCGAACATCGTCATCCTCACTCCGGGCCATTTCAACTCGGCCTATTACGAGCACAGCTTCCTGGCCGACCTGATGGGCGTCGAACTGGTCGAGGGGCAGGATCTTTTCGTCGAGGGCGACTTCGTCTGGATGAAGACCACCGAGGGCCCCAGGAAGGTCGACGTGATCTATCGCCGGATCGACGATGCCTTCATCGACCCGCTGTGCTTCCGGCCCGACTCCATGCTCGGCGTGCCCGGCCTGATGAACGTCTATCGCTCGGGCGGGGTTACCATCTGCTCGGCTCCCGGGGCGGGCGTCGCCGACGACAAGGCAATCTACACCTTCGTCCCCGAAATGATCCGCTTCTACCTCGGCGAGGAACCGATCCTCGAGAACGTGCCGACCTGGCAATGCGCCAAGCCCGACGACTGCAAATACGTGCTCGAGAACCTCTCGGAGCTGGTGGTCAAGGAGGTGCATGGCTCGGGCGGCTACGGGATGCTGGTGGGGCCGAAGTCCGACACGTCGACCATTGAGTCCTTTGCTGCGAAAATCCGCAAGAACCCCGACAACTACATTGCCCAGCCGACGCTGGCGCTTTCGGCCTGTCCCACCTTTGTCGAGGAGGGGATCGCGCCGCGCCACGTCGATCTGCGCCCCTATTGCCTCGTTGGCGAGACCATCGAACTGGTGCCGGGCGGGCTAACCCGCGTGGCGCTAACAGAAGGTTCGCTCGTGGTGAACTCGTCGCAGGGCGGCGGGGTCAAGGACACCTGGGTATTGGCGGAGTGATCACATGCTGAGCCGGACTGCAGAACATCTCTACTGGATGGCGCGCTACATCGAACGCGCCGAAACCACCGCCCGCTTGCTTGAGGTTGGCGCGCGCAACGCGCTCCTGCCAAACGCCACCGGCGGCTACCGCAACGACTGGGAGGCCGTGCTGCTGGCCAAGGGCACGCTCGAGCCCTTCGTCGAAAAGTACAAGGAACCCAACCAGCGCAATATCGAGACTTGGCTGTTCTTCGATTCCGACAATCCCTCGTCGGTCTATTCTTGCCTGTCCTCGGCGCGCGAGAACGCCCGCGTGGTGCGCACCGCGCTTACCGCGCCGGTCTGGGATGCGATCAATGGCGCCTTTCAGGAACTGCAGCAGCTGCACCGCACCGAGCGCAGCAAGCTGATGGTCACCGACCTTTGCGAATGGACCTTGCGCGCTTGCCAGTTGATCCGAGGCGCCTTCATGTCGACCCAGCTTCGCAATGACGGCTATGATTTCTCGGGCATCGGCACCACCATCGAGCGTGCCGACAACACCGCCCGGCTGATCGACGTCAAATACTACGTGCTGCTGCCCTCGGTGAACTACGTCGGCTCCGGGTTGGACCAAAGCCAATGGGCCTTGCTGTTGCAGTCGATGACCGCGCAGCGCGCCTTCAACTGGAGCTACCAGGGCGAGGTCACCGCCGCCAAGATCGCCCACCTGCTGATCCTCAACCATCGCTTCCCGCGCTCGCTGCGGTCCTGTGTGCAATGGTATTGCGAACATCTCGACAATCTCGCCGAGAGCTACCAGACTGCCACGGCGGCGCAGGAGGTGGCGCATAGGTTGCTCGACGATCTGCGTGCAGCGAGCGTCGACGAGATCTTCGAGGAGGGGCTGCACGAATTCCTCGCGCGCTTCCTGGCGCGCAACGCCGAGGTCGCGACCACGGTGCAAGAGGTCTACCTGAGCGGAATGCCGGCATGAGACTTTCGATCCGTCATATCACCCGCTACCGGTTTGAAGAGCCGGTGCGCGGCATTGTCCAGTCGCAGAAGCTTTGGCCTGCGAGCTGCGACAACCAGCGCATCCTGTCATGGCATGTCACCTCGCACGGCGGCCAGACCGGGGCGGAGTTCGTCGATGGCGCCGGCGACGTGATCCGCCTTGCCACTTGGCGCGGGCCGCTGACCGAGCTGTCCGTCGAGGTGACGGGCGAGGTCGACACGAGCGATCTTTACGGGGTTCTGCGCGGGCACCGCGAGCGGGTGCCGCCCTCGGCCTACCTGCGCGACACCCGGCAGGTCGAAGCGGATGCCGAGCTGAAGACGCTCTCGGCGGTGGCGCTCAAGGGCATGGAGGGCGCCGGCGCGCTCGACCGCGCCCATGCCCTGAGTCGCGCCGTCTCGGGCGCCATCGCCTATAAGCCAGGCGAGACCAAGCCGCATACAACCGCTTCCGAGGCGCTCTCGGGCGGGGTCGGCGTTTGTCAGGACCACGCCCACGCGTTGATTTCCATCGCCCATGTGGCCGACATGCCGGCGCGCTACGTCACCGGCTACCTGCAGGCGAGCGAGGACGGCAGCCCGCATGAGGCCAGCCACGCCTGGGCCGAGATCTGGGTGCCCGAGCTCGGCTGGGTCGGCTTCGACGCTGCGAACGAATGCTGCCCCGACGAGCGCTATGTGCGGCTTGGCTCGGGGTATGACGCGCTCGACGCCGCGCCGATCCGCGGGCTGGTGCAGGGCGCGACACCGGAAGAGCATCTCGAGGTCGAGGTGACGGTCAGCGCGGCGCAGTCAGGTCAGCAGCAGCAGTGATGCGGCGGCGCGCGTCAAGACCGGCGCCCGAAATTTGGGCGGCGGCTCACACGGCCCTAACCCTATTCCTTCGTGCAGGATTGCGGGGGCCAAGGCGCGGCGGTATATCGGAGCGCTGACAGTCGGAAGGACCTGGGACAGATGACCTATTGCGTGGGATTGCTGCTGGATGCGGGCGTCGTGCTGCTGTCCGACACGCGCACCAATGCCGGGCTCGACAATATTGCGACCTACCGCAAGATGTTCCTTTTCGAGCGGGAAGGGGATCGCGCCATCGGCATCATGACCGCGGGATCGCTGTCGATCACGCAGACGGTGATCGCGCGGCTGACCGAGGCCAATGAGGATCCCGACTCGCCACGCTCGATCCTGCGCGCGCCTGGCATGTTGCAAGTCGCCGAGATCGTCGGCGCCACTCTGTCGGACGTGACCTCCGAGGTGTCGTCGAAGATGGAGCGGATGAACCAGAGTGCGACTGCCTCGATGATCGTCGCCGGTCAGCGCAAGGGCGGCCCGATGCGCATGTTCCTGGTCTACCCCGAAGGCAATTTCATCGAAGCCACACCAGATACGCCCTTTCTGCAGATCGGCGAGCACAAGTATGGCAAGCCGATCCTCGATCGGGTGATTTCCTCTGCGACCACGCTGGCGGACGCCGAGAAGGCGGTCCTGCTGTCGATGGACTCCACCCTGCGATCCAACCTCAGCGTGGGCATGCCGCTCGATTTCGCTGTGATCGAGCGCGACGCGCTGGCGGTGACCCGGCGGCGGCGGATCGAGCCAACGGACGAGGCCTTCCAGAAGATGAGCCATGATTGGTCCGAAGCATTGCGCAACGCCTTCGTCGAGATCGACCCGATCTGATTGGGCGGTCCATCGCCGTCCTCCCATCGCCGCCCTTTGTCAGAACAGGGTCACCTCGGACTGCGGCGGCTTCGGCGGCTGGACCGGCGCCACGGCTTCGATTTCGCCGGGCACGATGAACTGCCGTACCCGCCCATCGGCGGGCCAGAAGCGGATTCGCCGCGCCGAGGTGCCGCCGGTGCTTTCCGAGGCCAGCGGGATCGCCTCGTTCTGTAGGAACTCCTTGGCGAAGGCGACGTTCGAGCCGCCGATATCGCGCAACTGGCTGAGCATGTTCGCCCCGCCGAAGAGCTTGGCGACCAGGCGATTCTTGCGCGCGCCGCATTTCAGCAATCCGTTGATCAGCAGTTCCATCGAATAGGCGCCGTAGCGCACGTTCTCGCCCTCCTTTCCGGCGCGCTGCGGCAGCAGGAAGTGGTTCATCCCGCCGACCCCGGCCTCGACATCGGTCAGGCAGACGGCGACGCAGGAGCCGAGCACGGTCGACAGCACCTCGGAGGGAGAGGAGGAAATTCGGTATTCTCCCTGGATCACGTTCACCAGCTTTTCTGCGGCATCGCTCATCTCGCGGAGGTCCTTCCAATCAGCCCGGCTGGGGCGGTCGACGAGGCGGGCGTGGCGCAGGCCCGCAGAAGGGCTGGGCCGATCTGCGGCAGGGGCAGGCTGGTCTCCACCGCGCCGAGGTCGCGCGCCGCGCGGGGCATGCCATAGACGATGCAGGTTGCCTCATCCTGGGCGAAGGTGGTGGCGCCAGCGTCGCGTAAGGCCTTCAGCCCCTGTGCGCCGTCCCGCCCCATGCCGGTGAGCAGCGCGGCGACCGCGCGGGGCGCCCCGGGCAGCGCCGAGGTGAAGAGTGCGTCGACCGAGGGCATATGGCCCGAGATCGGCTCGCCCACGCGCAAGGCGATCTTCATCGGGGTCCCCCCCGCGAGGTGAAGGTGCGCCCTGTTGCCCGCGGCGATGACGACCTGACCGTGGTCGACCCGCACCCCATCCTGCGCCGTCCGCACTTGTGCCGCGCATTGCCGGTCGAGGAGCCGGGTCAGGCTCTCGCCGAAGCCGCCCCCGGTGTGCTGGACGATGAAGGTCGGCGGACAATCGGCGGGGAAGCTCGACAGCACGCTCAGCAGCGCATCGACGCCGCCGGTGGAGGCGCCGAGCAGGATGAAGCGGTTGCCGCGCGCGCCGCCCGAGGGCGCGGGCACGGGAGAGGCCGGGACGGAGGGCTGCGGCCCGCGCCGGCGGGTGGTGCGGGTCAGCGAGCGCAGCGTGCCGATCAACTCGTCGACCGGCACGCCCGCATCGACGGCGAAGAGGTCCGAGCGCTTGTCCCAGGGGCTGGCCGGATGCCCCGGCGCCGCGGCCGCGCGCGACTTGATCACCAGCCAGCGCACGTCGAGCGTGGCAAAGAGGGCACGCATCACCTCGAACTCTGGCAACATTGCGAGCCGTTCCCCGATCAGCACGGCCATCGGTTCCTGCTCCTCGACCTCGGTATAGGTGGTCATCAGATCGTGGGTTTCCGACACCAGCGTGATGAAGGCAGAGCTGCGCAGTTCGGCGCCAAGCCGCCGCCGCAGGCTCAGGTCCGGATGGGCCAGGATCAGGGATATCTTCGACATCTGTCTTGTCCTTCATGGCCTGTGGCGCCGAACTCCGCGGCGCTGGGTCGATGCACCTGAGGGCTGCCCAGATGCTGGTGTCTGCCCCGCCGGGGGCGGTGGGCGGTCAGAACAGCTCGGGCGCGTTCGGCTCGAGCCCGTCCCCCTGCGCGCCGCCAAGCCTTTGCCGGAGATCGCGCAGTGGGATCACGTCCAGGGCATCGCGCAGGTCGAGAGCCGCCTCCTTGTCCAGCAGCCTGGCGAGTCGCTCCACGTAGCCGGCGAGCGCATCTGTGGATTGCGCCAGCATGTCGAGTTCCTGGAAGGCGGTGATCGCGACCGATCCGAGGCGCGAATCTGCATTGCCCGAGTAGATGTGCTCCATGCCATGCTCGAGCCGTTCGAGCCGCTGCTGCAGGTGCCTGATCTCGCGCGAGAGCAGCCATGTCGCCTCATTGGCGGTGATCGGAACGGCGCGTGACGTCGACATGGCTTCAGAGCTTTCCCACGACGCTTTCGATGCATTGCTTCATCGCGAGAGAGGTGAAGGGTTTCTTGATCATGTTGTTGAGGCCCAGCTGTTTCGCCTGCGCCACCATGTCGGGTGTGGGCTTGCCGGTCACCAGGATGAAGCCGACCTTCTGGGTGGCGCGATTCTGCCGCACGGCCTTCAGCAGGGCCAGTCCATCCATGTTTGGCATGTTGTAATCCGAGAGGACCAGGTGCACCGGGTTTCCGGCCATCCGCGCCAGGGCCTTACTGCCGTCGTTCTCGGTCAGGTAGTTCTTGATGCCGATTTCGTCGAGCGCCTGGGTGATCAGCCCGCGGCTCGTGGCCATGTCGTCGACGACCATGATGCGCAGCGAATCCTTCAAACTCATTTCATTCTCCTAGGTCGGCCGCGCGGGACCGGGGGTGGCGCGCTTGCGGTAGGTGGTCACACCGGCGGTTTCGAACTCCGGTAGGGCGGCGCCGGAGAGGCGTTCGGAATGCCCGATGAAGAGGAAGCCGCCGGCGCGGAGCTTGTCAGCGAATCGTGACCAGAGCCGCTGTTGTGTCTCCTGGTCGAAATAGATCGCAACGTTGCGGCAGAAGATCGCGTCGAAGGGGCCGGCGAAGGGCCAGTCGCAGATCAAGTTGAGCTCGGCAAAGCTGACCAGGGCCTTGATCTCTGCGCTCATCTCGACCAAGTCCAGCTCGCCCGGTACGGGCCGCAGCCAGCGGGCACGAAACTCGTCGGGCACTGTGGCGCACTCCTCTGCCGGGTGGCGCCCGGCGCGCGCCTTGCGCAGGATCGCCGGGTCGATGTCCGTCGCCAGAATGCGCATGTCGCGCGCCCCGGGGGGCAGGCCGTCGAGCAGCGTCATGGCGATCGAGAAGGGCTCCTGTCCCGAGGAGCAGCCGGCCGACCAGATGCGGATGCGCTTCTGCGTTGCGAGTTCGGGGACGAGCGCGCTGCGCAGTGTCTCGAAGTGGTGCTTCTCGCGGAAGAAACTGGTGACATTGGTGGTAAGTGCGGAGACCAGTTCGAGCCGTTCCGCGGCCTCCTCCGCGCGGTCGAGCAGCGACATGTAGTCGCGAAATGTCGCGAGCCCGCGGGCGCGCAGTCGCCTTGCGAGGCGGGAATAGACGAGGGGCTTCTTGCTCGAGGCGAGGCTGAGGCCGTACTCGCTCCGCGCAAGGCGGGCGAGCGCCTCGAAATCCGCATCGGTGAAGGCGAACTCCCCCGGCAGGGTGTCGGCGCTGGCAAGGCTCATGCGGCGGCTCCGCCTTCCTGGTCGAGCACCGCGTCGAGATTAACGACGCGCACCATGGACTCGCCGACAGAGATCACGCCGAGGATGGCTTGGCGCGCCGCGTCGGACTTCATGTCAGGGGTTTCCTGTATCGAGGATTTCGCGACCGAGAGGATCTCGGACACGGACTCCACCAGAAGACCTATGGTCGTGCCGCCCGCAGCGGCGACGATCACCACATTGCGCTCGTTGTCCGGCGTTTCACCGAGGCCGAAGCGAGCTGAAAGGTCGAAGATCGGGATCACCGCACCGCGCAGGTTCATCACGCCAAGCACATCGTCGGGCGTATGCGGCAGCTTGGTCACCGGGGTCCAGCGGCGGATCTCGCGGATTTGCATGATCTCAAGGCAGAAACTCTGGTTTCCCGCCGAGAAGGTGATGAATTCGAACTGCGTCTCAGTCTGTCCCTCGTCGGCGTCAAGCATGGCGAAGCTCCAGTTTCGGGGGGGTTACGGCCGGGAAATAGGGGGCGGCGGGCTGCAGCTTGACCACTTCCTCGGGGTCGAGGATCAGGGCGATCTTGCCATCCCCGAGGATCGTTGCCGCGGACACGCCGGGGATGGCGGCATAGTTGCTTTCGAGGCTCTTGATAACCACCTGACGCTGGTCGTGGATCGCCTCGACCCGCAACGCGGTGAGCCCTTGGCTCTCCGTGCTCACCAGCAGCAGCACGCCGTCTCCCGCCTCCTTCCGCGCGGGGCAGAGACCGAGGTTGAAGGCGACGTCCACGACCGGCACGTAGGCGCCGCGCACAAGGATCACCACGCCCTTGGTGCCCACCGCGTGCAGGTCGCGCTGGCTGGGGCGGATCGTTTCGATGATCGAGGCGATGGGGATCACCATGGTCTGATCCGCGACCGAGATGACGAAGCCGTCCATCACCGCGAGGGTGAGCGGCAGCACGATGGTGAAGGTGGTGCCGGCGCCGGGCGTAGAGGCAATGGAAACCCGCCCACCGAGCGCGGAAACGGCGTTTTTAACGACATCCATGCCGACGCCGCGGCCCGAGAGGTTCGATACCTCACTCGCCGTGGAGAACCCGGGCAGAAACAGCAGGTTGTCGATCTCGGATTCTGACAGCTCGGCTTCGGGAAGGACAAGGCCCTTCTCGATGGCCTTTTCGAGGATTCGCGCCCTGTTCAGACCGGCGCCGTCGTCCCCGATCTCGATGAAGACGCTGCCCGAGCGGTGTGAGGCGGAGAGGCGTATGGTGCCAATGGCCTCCTTGCTGGCGGAACTGCGGGCAGCAGGTTTTTCCAGCCCATGATCGACCGCGTTGCGCACCATATGCGTGAGCGGGTCAGCCAGGCGTTCGATCACCGTCTTGTCGACCTCGGTCGAGTCACCGATCGTGACGAGCCGCGCCTTCTTGCCAGTGGCCTCCGCAGCCTCGCGGACGATGCGGGACATGCGCTGGAAGAGGGGCTTCACCGGTTGCGCGCGGATGGCCATGACCCCTTCCTGGATGTCGCGGGCGAGGAGCTTGTAGGCCTCGAGCTCGTTGGTGAGATGGGCGACTGCGGGAAGCTCCAGTTCCTCGATCCGCTGGGAGATCATCGCCTGGTTGATGATCAGCTCGCCTACCGTGTTGATGAGCCGGTCGACCCGTTCGAGGTCGACGCGCAGGGTCGGGCGCGGGCCGCGCGCCTCGCCGCGCTGGGCGTCGCCGCGGGCATCGGCGGGCTCCAACGCGGCGGTGGGACCGTCAAGGTCGAACGGCGGGGGCGGGGGCGCGAGTCCGGGAAGATCCGGGGCCGGATCGAGGGGCGCGGGCGCCGACCCGCCGTCGTCCTCGCGGATGTCGAGGTCGCAGAGCGACTCGACGAATTCGAAGATTTCGTGCAGCACTGTCTCGGGTTCCGGGGTCTCGAGTTGGAGCCTCCAGGACATCACCGCGCCATTGGGGTCGAAGGCATCGAACTCGGGCAGCGCCGAGAGGTCGGCGGAGACCCGCAGTTCGCCAAGCTCGGCAAGCGCGTCGAACAGCAGAAGGGGCTCGTGTCCGTTGGCATAAAGCGCGGGACTGGGCTTGAAGCGGATGTGGAAGCGGCGCAGGGCGCTCTCCTCGGCGGCGTCGCCGGACCCGTCGAGATCCGCCGGTGCCGCGTCGAAGTCCAGACTGAGGGCATCGAAGCTGAAGCTGTCGTCCTTGTCCGCCTCGCCGAGATAGCTGTCGAGTTCCTTGAGGATGGCGGCCTCGGACTCGGCGTTTGGCTCGCGCTCGTCACGCGCCGCTTCCACGAGGTCGGCAAGCTGGTCGCCGGAGCGGTGGAAGAGGTGCATCAGCTCTGCGTTGACCTTCAGTTCCTGGCTGCGCACCTTGTCCATCACCGTCTCGAAGGTGTGGGCAAAGCTCACCAGCCGGTCGAGGGCGAAGGCCCCTGCGCCGCCCTTGATCGAGTGCACGGCGCGGAACACGGCGTTGACCACATCCATGTCCTCGGGGTCCTGTTCCATCGAGGAAAGCCCCTCGACGAGCGCTTCGAGCAGCTCTTCGCATTCCTCGAAAAACGTATCGCGGATCGAATTTCCCGACATCTCTACACCATGTGTCCTGTGAGCCGGCGCAGCACCGAAACCAATGATGCGTCGTCGAAAGGTTTCACGATCCAGCCGGTGGCCCCGGCGGCGCGCGCGCGGGCCTTGAGGTCGGCGCCGCTTTCGGTGGTCAGCACGATGATCGGCACCGTCGTGCGGTTGGGACCACTGCGCAGCGTCTCGATCACGCCGAAGCCGTCCATGTTGGGCATGTTGATGTCGGTGATCACCACATCCGGCTCGACCTCGGAGAATTGTTCGACCCCCTCGACGCCGTCGCAGGCAGAGTGAAACTCGAAGCCGGCGCCTTCGAGCGAGATGCGCAGCAGGTTGCGGATCGTCCGGGAATCGTCGATCGCGAGGACTTTCGTCGTCATTGCAGTGCCTCCTTGCCGTCCGCGAGACCGGGTCCGGCGCCCGCGCCGCTGTCGTCGAAATGGGTGGGCGGCAGACCGAGCCGATCGAGCCCGCCGCGGAACGACTCGCTGATGTCGGTCAGGCGGAAGGCGAGCCCCTCTTGCTGCCATTGCTTCTGCGCCACGAGCAGGATCTGCAGCCGGTGGGCATCGAGCCGAAGAACGTCCTGCACGCTGATCGAAACGGGCATGTGCCGCGCCCCGAGCAGGAAGGGCACGAGGGGGTCTTCGCCATTGCGGTTGCGCCCCGGGTCGAGCACATGGCTGTGAAGCTCAGTCATCGCGAAATCTGTCCTTTGCCAGAGGAGAGCGGGGGCAGCCGCGGCCAGCGGGCTGCCGGTCCCCGTGGGAGTGTTGAGCCTTTGTCCCGAGGCCGGCGGAGGACGCGTGACAGGGCACGCGCAGATCAGGTCCGGACCGCCCCCCAGACTCGCCGGCCGCTCCCGGGACGGGTTCGAGAACTACAGCCGGGGTCTTAACAAAGCGTTCTGGCGCCCGGCCTTTTTGCGCCTCCCCCGGCATTCCGCGAAGACGGCACGGCCAGCGCTTGCATCCGCGGTGCGCAGCGCGCACAAATTCGCGAAAGCGATCTGGCAGGGAGCAGGACGAGATGCGCAACGGTGGTCAATTGGTGGTTGAAAGCCTGATCGCGCTTGGGGCCACGCGGGCTTTCGGGGTTCCGGGAGAGAGCTACCTTGCCGTGCTCGACGCGCTGCATGACACGGCGGGCAAGCTGGACTTCGTGCTCTGCCGTCAGGAGGGCGGCGCGGCGTTCATGGCAGCGGCGCATGGCAAGCTGACCGGCAGCCCGGGGATTTGCATGGTGACCCGCGGGCCGGGGGCGACCAACGCTGCGATCGGCGTGCACACGGCGATGCAGGACAGCGTGCCGATGATCCTGCTGGTCGGCCAGGTGGCCACGGACATGAAAGAGCGCGAGGCCTTCCAGGAGATCGACTACCGGGCCGTCTTCGGCACCATGGCGAAATGGGCGACCGAGATCGAGAACGTCGAGCGCATCCCAGAGATCCTGTCTCGTGCCTGGATCACCGCCACGACCGGCCGGCCCGGCCCTGTGGTCGTCGCGCTGCCCGAGGACGTGCTCATGGCGCAGACCGAAGTCGCGCCGCTGACCGACCCGGTGAAAGTCTACGCGTCCGAGCCCGCCGCCGACGCCGTGCGCGACGCGGTCGCGCTGCTGCAGCATGCCGAGCGGCCGCTGATCGTGATCGGCGGCGCCGAATGGACCGGCCCCGCCCGCGCCGCACTGCAGGGCTTTGCCGAGGCTTCGGACATCCCGATCATCACCTCTTTCCGCTATCAGGACCAGGTTGACAGCGCCTGCGCCTGCTTCTGCGGCGACGCGGGCGTGGGCATGACCGCAGGGGTCAAGGCGCTGCTAGAGGATGCCGACGTGGTGCTCGCGCTGGGAACCCGCTTCGGCGAGAACATGACCGACGGCTACACGCTGCTCGAGGTGCCGACGCCGAAGCAGAAGATCATCCACGTTCATGCCTCGGACCGTGAGATCGGTAAGGTCTACCGGCCTACGGTCGGGGTGCATGCGGACCCCGGGCGCTTCGTCCAGGCGCTGCCCGCCAAGGTGACCGGCAATTGGAAGGCATGGCGGGCCGAGGCGCGGGCGGCCTATCTTGGTTTCATCGACAAGGCCCCGGCGCAGCCCGGGCCGGTCGACATGGTGGCGGTCTGCAAACATATGCGCGAAGTGCTGGGCAGCGACGTTGTGCTCACCAATGGCGCGGGCAATTTCACCGTCTGGCCGACCCGCTTCTTCCGTTTCCGGCCCGGCATGCGGCTTCTTGCGCCGCAGTCCGGGGCTATGGGCTACGGCGTGCCGGCGGCCATCGCCGCCAAGCTCGCGCGCCCCGAGGCGACCGTCATCTGCTTTGCCGGGGACGGGGATTTCCAGATGAACGGGCAAGAGCTCTCCTCGGCGCGGCAGGCCGGGGCGGCGGTGATCGTGCTGGTGCTCAACAACGGCACCTATGGCACCATCCGCGCCCATCAGGAGCGCGAGTTCCCCGAACGGGTGAGTGGCACCTCGATCGTCAATCCCGACTTCGCGGCGCTGGGGCGGGCCTATGGGATGCATGGCGAACACGTCGCGCACACCGAGGCGTTCGCCGCCGCCTTCGAGCGCGCGCTGGCGGCACCGCATGGCGCGGTGCTCGAGCTCGATATCGCTGCCGAAGCGCTGACCCCCTACCGCACGCTCTCGGAAATCCGTGCGGGCGGGCTCGCGGCCAAGTCATGAGTTCGGCGGACCCGGCAGCTGCACCAGGTCGCCGCCTGTCCGCCCGTGGATCCCTGCGTCGACAAGCAGGATTCACCCCTTAGTGATAAGCGCTTAGGCGCCGACTCTCACGTCACATGTTGCTGTAATGTTCCGCGCGCGGTAGGAGGCCGGAAAACAACGTACCGAGGCGGCAGCAGATGAAAAGAGAGTACGAAACCATCCTTGGCGCAGTGACCTTCCTGGCGCTGCTGTGCCTGGGCTACGCCTATTATGAGCTGGGTGTGTCGGCGGCCAGCACGCGGGCGCTTCCGGTGATCCTTGCAGGCTATGTCGCGGTGCTGGTGCTGGTGTTCAAGGGGCTGGGGCTGTCGCTGACCCGCTCGCGGCGGCAGGAGCTCACCCGGCACGTGAAGGCCCATGCCCCGGCGCTTTCGCGCAACCTGCGGCTGGCGGTAAAGAAGAACGATTACAACCGGGTGATTGCCGACGAGCGGCACGACATCGTGCTCGAGTTCCTCGACAGCATCGAGCTGTCCTTCGACTATCACCGCATCGAGCCGGCGGTCGTCGACTTCGTCATGGACGAGATCGACCGGATTGAGAACGAGGCGCGGGAGGGCGGCTTTGACGCCGAGGATTACCCGAGCGATCCCACCGAGTTCGAGCATTGGTGCGCCGCGCAACTGCGCCATTTCGGCTGGGACGCGGATGTCACCAAGCGCGGCTACGACCAGGGCATCGACATCGTCGCGCGCAAGGGCGCGCTGGTGATCGGCCTGCAGGTCAAGCGATACAATTCGCCGGTCGGCAACAAGGCCATCCAGGAGGCCTTCACCGGCAAGAATTACTATGGGCTGGCCGGGGCGGGTGTGCTCGCCACCGCCGGGTTCACGCCGAGCGCGCAGCGGCTCGCCGCGACCACCGGGGTGCTTCTGCTGAGCCCGCACGACCTGCCGCGCCTCGATCGCGAATTCGGTGTCGAGAGCTTCACCGAGGCCTGGGCCATGTGATCACGGTCGGCGTGGCTTGCGCGGGCTGCGAAAGACGGCGCCGTTTCTGACCGCCTGTCTTTCGACGCCGGGGTGCTCAGGGCGCGCGGAAGTGGCGGTAGAAGTTGCGGAAGAACCCGTCGGGCGAGAGCCAATCCTCCCAGATTTCCCGTGCCCGCCGCTGCTGGTCGACGAACTGCTCGGCGCTGAGCCCGGCATGGTGATCGGCGAGGATCTGCCCCGCCCGCTGGTGCTCGGCTTGGGGAACCCAGACCAGCTCTTTCTGCCAGTCGATCAGGAAGTCGTAGGGAAGAACACAGTTCGTGTCGAGAAACAGCGGCGGACGGCCGGCCGCCATGATCTCGTAAAAGCGCAGGGAATAGTTCCCGATGCCGCGCACGCAGAGGCTGTAGTCGCTGTCGGCGAGATTGCTCAGAAAGGTCTCGAGCGCGCTCTGCCGTGCGACGGTCTTCTCGTCGGCGGTGGATTTCTGGTCGGCCCCGGCAAAGAAATCGCCGTGCAGCACGAAATGGGTGTCCACGCCGGGGTGGTCGAGCAGGGTTTGGACCGCCTGGGCCCGCAGGAACTTGTGCTGGAAATTCTCCCTCAGGGACGCGGAATGCCCCGACATGCGAATATCGGAGAGATAGGGCAGCGAGGTGCGGGCGAACTGCTTGAGGCGGGTCTTGGCGGTCGGCCTTTTAACCTGCCCGCAGAAGCCGATCGAGGGGCGCTGCTGTTTCTGGCGTAGCGGGGCGGGGCCGTTGGTGTGATCGGGAACCCAGGCGGGCAGGCCGAATTCGTTCGGCTGCCGGTCCTTCTCGACCGTCGGCGTAAACAGGAGCGCATTGGCGGCCGGGAACTTGAAGTCGTAGTCGCGCTCGTGGAAAACGACGATCTGCTTACCCGCTTCCGCCGCCTTTTGGGCGAAGCGGAGCGCGACATTGGTCGTGCCGTCCTGAAGGTAGCGGTGCCATGTGCCTGGCAGAACCACGACGTCGGCCTCGTCCATCGACCCGGCCAGCTCGAAATAACCCAGGCCACTTTTCTTGTAGCTGTCGAAGGCATTGGTGTCTGCGGACCAGAATGCCCGTTCTTCGCGCCCGAAAAAGGGCAGCAGCATCGCACATTGCATCGGGTTTGCGGGGGAGGCGAACGCCGGGTCCGTGTAGATCTTCAAACGCATCGACATGGGTCCAATCGTAATCGCGGCGCCAACCTGTGGACGCGCGGAAAATGGCTTCGCAAAAAATCCTTTTGAAGCGCGTGGTTCGCGCAAAAAAGCGCGGCGCTCATCGGAGGTTAGGAAGGCAAATTTTATTTTGCAAGGGGCACATTGGAAACCGCGGGCGAAAGCGGGACGCCTGCCGGAGAACTGCGCCCCGACTGCGCAATCGCCACCGCAGCGAGGCCGCGCGGCCCGGGGGCGGAGGTCCGGGACGAAACGGCGTCGGCTCATCGGGGACAATTCGGCGTGCGCGGCGCGTGACCTCTGGTCATTAGATGCGCGCTTGCTTTAGAGAGGGGGAAATTCTGCGGGAGAGGCGCGATGGACGATCTGGTCAATTCCTTCATGACAGGCCCCGACGAAAAGGGCCGCTTCGGCATCTACGGCGGGCGCTTCGTGTCCGAGACGCTGATGCCGCTGATCCTCGAGCTTGAGGAACAGTACGAGCGCGCCAAGACCGACCAGAGCTTCTGGGACGAGATGGACTGGCTGTGGAAGCACTACGTCGGCCGCCCCTCGCCGCTCTACTACGCCGAGCGGCTGTCCGAGCATCTCGGCGGCGCCAAGGTCTACTTCAAGCGCGACGAGCTGAACCACACCGGCGCGCACAAGATCAACAATGTGCTGGGTCAGATCATCCTTGCCCGCCGCATGGGCAAGACCCGCATCATCGCCGAGACCGGCGCGGGTCAGCACGGCGTGGCGACGGCGACGGTCTGCGCCAAGTTCGGCCTCAAGTGCGTCGTCTACATGGGCGCGCATGACGTCGAGCGCCAGCAGCCCAACGTGTTCCGCATGCGCCTTCTGGGCGCCGAAGTGGTGCCCGTCACCTCCGGTCGCGGTACGCTGAAGGATGCGATGAACGACGCGCTGCGCGACTGGGTGACCAATGTGCGCGACACCTTCTACTGCATCGGCACGGTGGCCGGTCCGCACCCCTATCCGGCGATGGTCCGCGATTTCCAGTCGATCATCGGCAAGGAGACCAAGGAGCAGATCCTCGAGCAGGAGGGCCGTCTGCCCGACACGATCATCGCCGCCATCGGCGGTGGCTCGAACGCCATGGGTCTGTTCTACCCGTTCCTCGACGACAAGGACGTGAAGATCATCGGCGTCGAAGCCGGCGGCAAGGGCGTCAACGAGAAGATGGAGCATTGCGCCTCGCTCACCGGGGGCCGCCCGGGCGTGCTGCATGGCAATCGCACCTATCTGCTGCAGGACGACGACGGGCAGATCCTCGAGGGGTTCTCCATCTCGGCCGGTCTCGACTATCCGGGTATCGGGCCGGAACACGCCTGGCTGCATGACACCCGCCGCGCCGAATACGTCGCGATCACCGACAAGGAGGCGCTCGAGGCGTTCCAGCTGTCGTGCTCGACCGAAGGCATCATCCCGGCCCTCGAGCCGTCGCACGCGCTGGCCCACGTGATGAAGATCGCGCCCGATCTGCCCAAGGACCACATCATTGTCATGAACATGTGTGGGCGGGGTGACAAGGACATCTTCGCCGTCGCCAAGCACCTCGGCGTCGATATCAGCTGAAGGCTCGAAGCCATTGAATGATCCGGGCGATGCGTCGCCCGGATCTTCTAGTCCTCGCCGCGCCCGGTGCCTTCGCGATTGCCCGCGTAGTGATGGGCGAGCGGCAGCTCCGGCAGCCAGGGCTCACGCCGGACTGTCCATTTCTCGTAACTCGGTACCAGCTGCCCAGGTGCGTCCAGAGCGCCGAGATGCAGCTCCACCTCGTCCCCGTCGATCGCAAAGACCGAAGAGCCGCAGAGCGGGCAGAAATGCCGCCCCTTGTAGCCTCGGGTTTCCCCGGTCACGGTAACCGCGGCTTCGGGGAACATCGCTGCGGCGTAGAACAGCGCGCCGTGGTGCTTGCGGCAGTCGAGGCAATGGCAGAGGCCGACCCGATAGGGCTCCCCCTCCGCCCGGATGCGGACTGCGCCGCAGAGGCATCCGCCTTCGTAGGTATCCATTGCGCCGCTCCTCCGGTCAGTGCTTGCACCGGAGGTATCGCCCGGGGCGCGCAGGGCAAGACCTGCGCTCAGCGCGCCCGGTGCATCGGCTGGAACACCGGCCCGTCGGGCGTCTGCGCGTGGTAGGCGGTGATGCCGAAGCCCCGCGCCAGCAACGCGTCGGTCAGCACTTCTTCCGGCGGCCCGTCCGCCAGCAGCCGCCTCTCGGCCAGCATCACCAGCCGCGTGCAATGCCGCGCCGCCAAGCCGATGTCGTGCAGCGAGAGCAGAACGCCGTGACCCTCGGCAGCAAGGGCGCCGAAGACCTCCATGGTGGCGATCTGATGCGCCGGGTCGAGCCCCGCCGTGGGCTCGTCAGCCATCAAGAGCGGCGTCTCCTGCGCCAGCGCCCGGGCCAGAAGCGCGCGCGCCTGCTCGCCGCCCGAGAGGTTGGTGGCGCGGCGCTTGCGAAGACCCTCCAACCCCATCTTTGCGATTGCGGCCTCGACAGGGTCGCGCGCGTGATCGCCATGGGGCAGGCGACCGAGCGCCACGAGGTCCTCGACCTTGACCGGCCAGGCGATTTCGCGCGCCTGCGGCATCCAGGCGACGGCCTTGGCCCTTTGCTGCGGGGTGAGCCGGGACAGGGAGCTGCGCCCGCCCGAGGGGATCAGCCCCAGCGCGGCGCGCATCAGGCTGGTCTTGCCCGCGCCGTTGGGGCCGATGAGGCCGACCACCTCGCGGGCGCCGATCTCCAGCGTGATGCCAGAGAAGACGCTGCGCCCCCGCAAGGTTACGGAGAGATCGTGAAGCGACAGGAGGCTCATGCCCGTTCCCCCCGGCTGCGCCAGACGAGGTGCAGGAAGAAGGGCGCGCCAACCAGTGCGGTCAGCACCCCGAGCTTGAGGTCGCTGTCCGGCGCCACAACCCGCACTGCGATGTCCGCGGCAAGCAGCATGGCCGCGCCGCCCGCCGCCGACACCCAGAGCAGCGGCCCGGGCCGTCCACCGACGGCACCGCGCAGCAGGTGCGGTACCACCAACCCGACGAAGCCGATCGCCCCCGCCACCGCGGTCCCTGCGCCGACGACGCAGGCGGTGCCCAAGACCACGCGCATCCGAAGCCGCCCGAGGTCAATACCCATCGAGGAGGCGGCGTCCTCGCCCAGCGTCAGTGCATCGAGCCCGCGTCCCACCCCGGCCAGCAGCAGCACCCCCAGGGCCATGAAGGGCAGCGCCAGCCAGACATGCAGCATCGAGCGGTCGGCGAGCGAGCCCATCATCCAGAAGACGATCTCGCTTGCGGCGAAGGGGTTGGGCGAAAGGTTCAGGACAAGCTGGGTCAGCGCCCCGGCCACCGCCGAAAGCGCCACCCCGGCCAGGATCAGCGTCAGCGTCTCTGCGCGCGGCCCGGCGAGCACGATGAGGATCAGCACAGCCACCACCGCGCCCGCCAGGGCGCTGAGCGGCAACGCCAGCGCAAAGGCCGCCGACAGCCCGGTCTGGATCGCCAGCACGGCCCCGAGCGCGGCGCTGGCCGAGACGCCCAGCAATCCGGGCTCGGCCAGCGGGTTGCGCAGGTAGCCCTGCATCGCCGCCCCTGCCAGCCCCAGCGTGCCGCCGATCATCAGCGCCAGCAGCACCCGGGGCAGGCGGATCTCGCGCATCACCATGGGCAACGGGCCGTCCCGGCCGAGGATCAGCGCGCGCAGGCTTTCGGGCAGGCTGACGTCCGCCGGGCCGAGCGACAGCGAGACCGCCGCCAGCGCCAGCACCAGCGGCAGGAGGATCGCGAGGGCGCGGGTCATTCGGTCTCCGTTTCGAGGGTTTTGCGAAACTCCGAGAGCTCCTCGATGGCCTGCAGCACGAAGGGTGTGCCGCAGACCCAGTCGGTGCCGGTGTTGGCGGTGGCAGCTTGGGCGGCGCGCAGTTGGCGGACAACGGGGTGCATCAGGATCTCCTCCGAGCGCGAGGCGCCGGGGTAGGGGCGGGCGGTGATCAGCGCCTCGGGCTGGGCCATGGCCAGCGCCTCGAGAGGCAGCTGGCCGCCGCCCCGCGCCCCGGCGATATTGTTGAAACCGGCGGCGAGCAGGATCTCCCCCGCGAGCGTCTGGTCGCCGGTGGTGTAGCCATTGGCGTAATAGAGCGCGGCAGAGGGGCGGCGGTCCACCTTTTCGCGGAGGGCGGCGAGGTGGGTCTCGAATTCGGTGATCAGCGCCTCGGCGCGCGCCTCCCGGCCCATCGCCTCGCCCAGCGTGCGCAGCCGCGCCGGCACGTCGGCGAGCGAGGCGGCGGGGGCAATCCGCAGTACCCGAGTTCCGAGCCGTTCGAGCATCTGCGCCGCCGCCTGCGCCGTATAGCTGCCGACGACCACGAGGTCCGGTTGCATCAGCCAGACCTCCTCGGCCTGGCCGTGGTTGACCGGGTAGGCCATCGCCGCATCGGCCATGGCCGAACTCATCGGGTCGCGGGCCAGCTTCGAGACCGAGAGCAACTGGCCCGGGGCCGCGAGCAGCATCGCCAGCTGGTCGGTGCAGAGGTTCATCGACACGACGCGCGCGGGGGCCTCCTGCGCGGCGGCCGGGGAGAAGCCCATAGCCGCGAGCAGGGACAGCAGGATCAGCGCGCGCCGCAGCATCAGAAGCTCGCCCTTACGCCGAAATAGGCGGCGCGGTCCGAGGTGCCGTAGCCCTTCACCACCTGGTAATCCTCGTCGAAGAGGTTCTCGACCCGTAGGTAGAGCTCGGCTTGGTCCGACAGGGCGTAGCGCAGGTTCATGTTGGCGACGGTGTAATCGTCCAGCGTCTCGTCGGCATCCTCGAGGCCCGAGACATGCTGCACCGTCAGGCCGGCACGGAAAGCATCGGTCACATCGGCGTCGAGCGACAGCGACAGGTCGTGCAGCGGCACGCGGGACAGGCGGTCGCCGGTCTGCGCGTCCTTGCTGTCGGTCCAGGTGTAGGCGGCGGCAAGCGACAGCGCCTCGGACAGGTTCACCCCGCCGGTCAGTTCCACGCCCTGCGTCCAGCTGGTGCCGTCGATCTGCACGTAATTTGGGTAGTTGTAGTCAATGAGGTCGGTGATCTCGGTGCGGAAGAGGGCCGCGCCGAGGTAGCCCGCGCCGAAGCGCTGTTCGACGCCGAGCTCGTAGCTCACCGAGGTCTCGGGCTCGAGAACCGGGTTACCTGAGCCGGTTGAGTAGAGCTCGTAGGGAGAGGGCGCGCGAAAGCCCGTGCCGACGCTGGCACGCAGCGTGAGGTCGGGGTTCGGAAGGTAGGCCAGCGAGATTCGGCCCGTGGTCTTGCCGCCGAATTCGGAGTGGTCGTCGTGGCGCAGGGCGGTGACCAGTTCCAGCTTGTCGCTCAGGTGCCAGTCGGCCTGTGCCCAGATTCCGAAGGTCGCGTAGTCGCCTTCGCTGTCACCCCATGCGCTGAGCACCTCGAACTCCTCGCGCATGTAATCGGCGCCGAAGGTGAGGGTTGCGGCGCCAAGTTCGGTCTGGCCCTCGTAGCCGAGGCCGCGGCGCTGGCCGAGATAGTCAGTATCCGACCCCTCGTAGGTGTCGGTGCGGTCGGTCTCGAAGGCCTGCGCCGAAAACTCGTGGCTGACGCCGCCGGTTTCCACGCGCGCGAAAGCCCGCGCGCCGTATTGCTCGCCCTCAACCTTCTCGTCGTGCGTGACGCCGTCCATCGGGCCGAACTCGTCGTAATCGTGGCTGCTTTTTTCCCAGAAGGCCGCGCCGCCCAGGGTCACCGTGTCGGTCAGCGCGTAGTCGCCCGAGAAGCTAAGACGGGTGGCCTCGTGACCGTCGGCCTCGTCGTTGCCGTCGTCTTCGTCGGCGGCGGAATAGCCGTCGGTCTTGATGTAACTCAGCGACGAGGCGAAACTGCCGCGCGTGCCAAGGTAGCTGAGGTTGTAGCCCAGCTTGCGGGTGTCATAGCTGCCGTATTCGGCTTCGACGCTCTGGCTTAGCCCTTCCTCGGTGGCGCGGTTGGTGGTGATGTTCACCACGCCGCCGATCGCCTCGGAGCCGTAGAGCGCCGATTGCGAGCCCTTCAGCACCTCGATGCGACTGATGCCGCCGGTGGTCAAGGTGCCGAAGTCGTATTGGATCTGAGGCGCCGAGGTGTCGGTGACGTCGATACCATCGATGTAGACGCCAACATATCGGCTCGAGAGGCCGCGAATGCGCATGTAGGTGAGCCCGCCGATACCGCCGTTACTCGATACGCTGACGCCGGACAGCCGCGCGAGGTGGTCGGCGAGCAGCGTCTCGCCGCTTTGCTCGAGGTCTTCATTGGTGACCACCTCCACCGTCACGCCGCTGCGCGCAAGCTCGGTGCTTTCGCCGCGATTGGCGCTGAGGGTCAGCGTGCCGAGGTCGGTGGCCTCCTGCGCGAAGGCGGTGCCGGTCAGGCCGAGCGTGGTGAGGGCGGTGGCTGTGAAGAGCGCTGCGCGCTGCGATGGCTTCATGGTCCCTTTTCCGTTCTTTTCTTGTCGCCGGAAGGGAGTCCCCTGCCGCAGACGGTTAGCGTGATGCCACCTCTACGGAAGGTCCGTCGCCCGCGGCGCTCCCCGCGCCGGGACTGGGTGATCGGCTTCGGCAGGTCTCCTGACTCGCGGGTCATCGCTTGGCCGGGTCTTCCCGCCCCGAAAGGCAGTGACTTAGGTCCGGCGTCGCTCTCCGCCTACAGTTGCGGGGGCAGTCACGGAGTTGGGCAGGCCGCCCGCACCGCATTCCCTATTCACCGGGCAGCAAGCCGCCCGGAACCGAAGCAGGGACGGCATAGCGACTCGCCGCGCGGCGCGCAATGATCAGAAACGGTCGGACACCTTGAGGCGCGCGGGCTCAGCTCCGCAGCCCGTCCAGGAGCGGCTGGCGCAGCACCACGGCGGCGGGCAGCAGGGACAGCAGCAGGGCGAGCGAGACGAAGCCGGCCAGCAGGTGCAGCTCGGTCCAGCCCGGCAGGGCCGAGATCGCGATGTCGGTGCGGGCGCTCAGCACGCGCGACAGCAGCTCCGCCGCGCCCCAGCCAACCGCCAGTCCGAGCAGCGCCCCCGCGAGCAGCAGCACCGCGCAGAAGGCCCAGACCGTGGCGAAGACGAAGCGCCGGGGCGCGCCGAGCGCGCGCAGCAGCGCGATCTGGCGGCGGAAGAGGCGGGTGAGGATGAAGAGCCCGGTGAGCACGCTCGCCGCCACCAGCCCCTGTGTGACCAGCGCCATCACCGACATCGCCTGGCGCACGTCGCCCATCACTCGGTAGAGCCGCGAAAGCACCGCGCCGGGGAAGAAGGCCATGGTTTCGCCGTCCCGGGTGAACTCGGAACGCAGCGCGTAATTGGCCCAGAGCTCCTGCGCTCGCACCACCACGGCGGGGGTGCCGGGAAAATACTCGGGATCGAAAGGCGCGCCGATCCGGGCCTCATTGTCCGGCGCGTGGCCGTTGGCGAGCCCGTGAATCTCCCAGACGTATTCGACCGGGATCAGGATCGCCCGATCCCAGGGCGTGCCGGTGGGCGCCATGCGGCCGACCACGGTGATCGCTGCGCCATGGTCGTGGGCCTCGTCGTGGAGAGTGTCTCCATCATGGTCCTCTGCCCCTACCGCCTGGTGGCTGCCGCCATGCGCCTCGGGATCGGCGGCGTCTCCGGTGCCATGCGCGGGGGTGAAGCCTGCGCCGATCTCCAGCGGCATCAGCGCGCCGATCACCGCCTCGGCGTGATCCTCCCAGAGCCGCCCCTCAATCCGGTCCTCGGAAAGATGGCGCAGGAAGTCCGCAGTGGTGCCGACCACCGGCGCGCTGCCGTAGCTGTCTCCGAACGCCAGCGGCGCGGCGATGGAGACCTGCGGGTGACCGGCGATCTCGGCGTAGGCGGTGCCCGAAACCAGCCCCATGTCCGAGGGCTGCAGGAAGACCGAGGCGAAGAGGGCAGTCAGCTCGCTGCCCGGCGCTGCGACGATGACATCGAACTTGTCCGCCGCCTGTGCCGTGCCGCGGCGCAGCCCGCGCTCCTGCGCCAGCAGCCCGATGCCCATGCCGGTCGAGATGCCGATGAGCAGCACGAAGAGCCCCGTGCTCCAGCGAAAGCGCCCGAGAAAGCCGCGCAGCAGCGGCCAGGGGGCGTAGCCGCGCAGAACGAGGAGCCCGGTGACGAGCGCGGGCAGAAGCAGGAGCGCCAGCAGCGCGACGTCCTGAGCCAGTGCCGGGAGGGCGTCCCATATCAGCCGCATGTGGCCCCCTCGTCGGCCAGCAGTTGCCCGCCAGAGATGGTCAGCACCCGGTCCATGCGCGCCAGCAGCGCCGCGTCGTGGCTGACTGCGATCAGCGTTGTGCGCTGGGTGCGGACGAGCTGCACGAGGTCGTCGATCAGCCTGTCCGCAGTGGCGCGGTCGAGGCTGGCAGTGGGCTCGTCGGCCAGCAGAACCGGCGCTTCGGCCGCCATGGCGCGGGCGATGGCGACGCGCTGGCGCTCGCCGCCGGAGAAGCTGGTGACGCCGCGGCCCATTTCGGTCAGCCCCAGCGCCGCGAGTCGGGCCTGCGCGCGGGTGCGCAACGCCTCGCGTTCGGCACGGGGGCGGAAGAGCGCGGTCAGCGCGGCGTTGTCGAGCGCGCCAAGCTCTTCGAAGAGCATGAAATCCTGAAAGATCATGCCGATATTGGCAGCGCGGAAGCGGGCGCGGCCCTCTGGGTTGAGCGCCAGAAGCTCGGTCTCGCCCCAGCGCACAGACCCTTCGGCGCGGTCCAGCAGCCCGGCGAGGGCGTAGAGCAGCGTGGTCTTGCCCGCACCCGAGACGCCTCGGATGCCGATCAGCGCAGCGGGCGCTGCGTCGAGGGCAGGCAGGTCGAGCAACAGGCGGCCGCGCGGGCTGTGCAGCCGCAGGTCCTTGACAACAAGGGGCAGGGACATGGGCGGCTCAGCCGTAGGTCGCATCGACAAGCCGCATCATGCTGACGAAGCCGGTGTCGGGATCGGTGTAGGCGCCGAGCTCCAGCACGCCGCTGGTGACGATCTTGACGTTGAAGGGCCTCACCTCGACCACGCGTTTTGCGTAGACCGCGATGATGTCATTGGGCCATTCGGCCTCGGTCTCGCAGAAGGGGCAGACGGCCATGGGCATCTTGGTGAGCACGAAGAAGCGGCTCTCGGCCTTGAGCGGGGGCGCCATGAACCCCTCGACTTCCAGCCTCTGGCCGGCGCTCTGCTGGGCGAGTTCGGAAAGACCGCGGCCCTTGGTCTGGTAGAGCTCGCGCAGCTTCAAAGGATCGGCCGCGGCGGGCGCTGTGAGACAGGGGGTGGCGAGCGTCGAGGCGAGGAACGTTCGGCGGGTGAGCATGGCGAGAGGCTTTCGAGCAGGAACGGCGACGGGGGCGGACAGTCCGCCCCCGCCAAATCTGTCAGAAGAAGATCACTCGGCGGTGACGGCGTGGTGCATCACGTGGAAGATCACGTTCTGCTCGATGGTGCCGTCGAAGAGATGCGCCCAGGGGCCTTTGGCATAGACCGCGACATCCTCGCCGGAGTGGCTTTCCGAGGACTTGGGGATCAGCGCCTGCTGCACGTAGTCGATGTCGGTGGCCTCTTCCTGTGTCAGCTCGGGGCGCGAGCCGGAGTAGTCGTTCTCGCCCTCCCCCTTGGTCAGCACCGAGCCGGCGCCGTTGAGGTAGCCCACCACGGTGTAGGGCTTGCCGTCATCGGCCAGCACCAGCTCGTCCGAGTGCATCTCGCCGGTCTTTGCGACGTCGTAGCACAGGCCCTCGATCGGCGTGCCGCGGCCGCAGTAGCCGTTGAAGGCGATCGAGTGCTCGTGGTCGGCGGTGACGATGATCAGCGTGTCGGCGTCGTCGGTCAGCTCGTCGGCCATGGCCACGGCGTCGGCAAAGGCCATGCCGTCGATCATGGTGCGCTTGGCGTTGCCGGCGTGGTTGGCGTGATCGACCCGGCCCGCCTCGATCTCGAGGTAGTAGCCGTTCTCGTTGCTGCTGAGGTACTCGATCGCGGCCTTGGTCATCTCGGCCAGCGAGGGCTCGTCGTCCTCGGCGCGGTCGGCCTCGTACTCCATGTGGCTGTCGTTGAAGAGCGCCAGCACCGGCGCGGAGCCGTCGAGGCTCAGGCCGTTGAAGGTCTCGGTGTTCCAGGCGTATTGCGCGCCCATGCCGGTGGCGGTTTCGATCAGGTTAATGCCATCCGGGCGGTGGCCCTTGCCGCCCTCGTCGAGGGTCACGTCGGTGCCGGCGAAGTAGCGGCGGCCGCCGCCCATGGCGAGGTCCACGACACCGGCTTCCATCTGGTCGATCAGCTGGCTGGCGATGTCCTTCTGGGCGGTGCAGCCCTCGGGGACCTCGTCTTCCCAGTTGCGGTTGGCGGTCTTGGCGTAGACGCCCGCCGGGGTGGCGTGGGTCAGCCGCGCGGTCGAGATGACGCCCACCGACTTGTCCATGCCGGTGACGATCTCGGCAAAGGTGGTCAACTCGTTGCCGGCCACGGTCGAGCAATCGTCATGGATCGCGTCGCCGCCGAGGTTGATCAGGTTGAAGCGCTGCTTCACGCCTGTGTTCATCGCCCCCGCGGTCGGGGCCGAGTCCGGGGTCTGGGCGTTGATGTTGTAGGTCTTCACCAGGGCGCTGTGGAAGTCCGGCGTCTCGTAGGGCAGCACGTGCTCTTCGCCGAGCTGGCCTTGCTGCTGACCGGCAAAGAGGCGGGTGGCGTAGTTGGTGCCGACGCCGTTGCCGTCAGCGACGAGCAGGATGACGTTCTTGGCGCGGCCGGTGTTCATCTCGCGGTCGATGATGGCCTGGATGGCCTCCTGGCCGGCGGTGAACCAGGCGTCATTGGCCTGCGGGATGTCCTGCGCGGCAGTGCTCCCTGCGGCGAGGATCAGGGCGAGCGAGGTGGTGGAGAAGATCGTTTTCACGACAGGGATGCTCCGAAGTCTGAAGGGCGGGGCCCGTTACACGGTTGAGGGTGTCGGGCGCTTCAGACAGGAACGGGATAACAGTCGCGTGATGATTTCATGACACCTGTGCGACAGTTTGCGCGCCGCGCGAGCCGGAGGAGCACGGCTGTGGAGGTCCGGGTGGGCCCGCCGGTCCTACTGGAAGAAATACTGCGCGTAGATCGGGGCGCAGCCAGCGCCGAGCGCGCGGGCATTGGCGCCGACGCGGGCCTCTTCGGGGCGGGGCGGCAGCATGCCGCGCGTATCGAGCCGATCCAGTGCCTGCCGGCTGCGCGCCACCACGCGTGCGCGCACGTCGGGAGGCATGGCACCGTCGATCAGCGCCACTTCGAAATCCAGGACCGAGCCGATCGAGCGGATTGCATGTGCGAGGGCGTCGCCGGTGCGCGCGACCCAAGGGTCGATCTGCCGCTCGAAGGCGCGCCAGTCCTGAGGCTGTGTCCAGAGCGCGGTGGTGTCCAGCCCGTCCTCCGCGATGGCGGCCTCGAGCGGGTGCAGCGAGGCGGCGTCGATCAGCGGCAGCTCGCCGCCGCCGGGCGCGGGCACCCGCAGCGAGCCGAAGGCCCCGGCGTTGTTCTGCGCGCCGACGGTGACGCTGGAATTCAGCACCAGGCCGCCGCCGATGAAGGAGCCGATGAAGAAATAGGCGTAGTCAGCGAATTCGCGTCCCCGTCCGAAGACATGTTCGGCGCGGCAGGCGGCCGTGCCGTCGTTTTCGGTGAAGAGCGGAAGGTCGCTGAGCTTGGCGACCTCCTGCTGCACGTTGATCTCGGCCCAGATGCTGAAGTCGATGGGGGCGCCGAGCACGTCGGTCCAGCTCCAGATCTCCGAGGGTGCGGCGATGCCGATTCCACAGAGCCGCTCGCGCTGGTAGGGTGAAAGCTTGTGCGCCAGGTCCGCCATGCCGCTCTCGAGATAGGCGAAGATCTCGGCCGGCATCGGGTAGGGGTAAGTGGTCTGCGACGATCCCAGCACATCGCCCATCAGGTTCATCACCACGAGGTCCGCAGAGCGCCGCCCGATCTTCAGCCCGTAGGAGAGCGCCGCGTCGGGGTTCAGCGCCATCGGCACCGAGGGCTTGCCCACCCGCCCGCGCGTCGGCTCGCGGCGCAGCAGGAACTCTTCGGCCTCGAGCTTGCGTAGGATGTTCGACACGGTCTGCGCCGAGAGCCCGCTGTGCTTTGCGATGTCGCTGCCAGGCAGGGCGCCGTGGCGCTGAATCATCGACAGGATCAGCCGCTCGTTGTGCGCCCTGACGCCGATCTGGTTGGCGCCGTCGCTCAGTTTCCTGATCTCCTGTCCAATCTCCTGCGTGTGCATGCCGTCTCCCCCATTCCGACGTGGCTCAGATTACAGACTGGCGTTAATAAATCAAATTTATTTATTTATTGACGTGAGGTCAGAATCGCCGGTATCAACATGGGTAATCCGTTGCAGAACGGAGGTTTCACGGGCCGTCGCGCTTGGCGTCCCATGACACGTTAGGGAGGAGGAGACCCCATGAAGAAGCTGATTTCCGTCAGCGCATTTGCGCTGCTCGCATCGACCCTCGGCGCCCAGGCACAGGACGGCGGCAGCGCCTGCCTGATCACCAAGACCGACACCAACCCGTTCTTCGTGAAGATGCGCGAAGGCGCCGCGGCCAAGGCCGAGGAGCTGGGCATGACGCTCAACTCCTACGCGGGCAAGGTGGATGGCGACAACGAGAGCCAGGTAGCCGCGATTGAGACCTGCATCGCCAACGGGGCGGATGGCATCCTGATCACCGCCTCCAGCACCTCGGCGATCGTGCCCTCAGTGCAGCAGGCGCGCGATGCGGGGATCCTGGTGATTGCGCTGGACACGCCGCTCGACCCGATCGAGGCCGCCGACATGACCTTTGCCACCGACAACTTCCTTGCTGGCGAGCTGATCGGCAAATGGGCCGCCGCCAAGCTTGGCGATGCCGCCGCCGACGCGCGGGTGGCCTTTCTCGACCTCGACGTGAGCCAGCCCACCGTCGGCGTGTTGCGCGACCAGGGCTTCATGCAGGGCTTCGGCATCGACCTTGGTGACCCGAACAAATGGGGTGACGAGAGTGACAGCCGCATCGTCGGCCATGACGTGACCCAGGGCAACGAGGAGGGTGGCCGCAAGGCGATGGAGAACCTTCTCGCCACGGACCCGATGATTAACGTCGTCTACACGATCAATGAGCCCGCCGCAGCCGGTGCCTACGAGGCGCTGAAGGCCATCGGGCGCGAGAACGACGTGCTGGTCGTCTCGGTCGATGGCGGCTGCCCCGGTGTGCAGAACGTCGCCGACGGGGTGATCGGCGCGACCTCGCAGCAATATCCGCTGCTGATGGCTTCCAAGGGCATCGAGGCGATTGCCGCCTTCGCCAAGGACGGCACCAAGCCCGAGGCCACCGAGGGCAAGAATTTCTTCGACACCGGCGTGAAGCTGGTCACCGACCAGCCGGTCGAGGGCGTGGATTCGATCTCGGTCGAAGAGGGCAAGAGCCTCTGCTGGGGCTGAACCTTCGCAATCCGGGCCCGCGCCGCGCGGCGGGGCGGGCCCTTTTGAAGTTATCGCAACCTGCGCGGACCATGGCCGGTGAGGGGCCGCGCCCGCGCACGTGAGAGGAGGGCACGACATGGCCGAAGCGGACAGGTACGAAGACGTTGTCCGAACACGGAACGACGAGAAGTTCGCCGAGTTCGAGGACAGCGGGAAAGGTCTCTGGGGCCGGTTCCACGAACTGCTGCACAGCACCCCGGCCATCGTGCCGCTGATCGTTCTGCTGGCGGCTTGTATCGTTTTCGGGATGATCCTCGGCTCGAAGTTCTTCTCACCCTTCGCTCTGACGTTGATCCTTCAGCAGGTCCAGATCGTCGGCGTTCTGGCCGCGGCACAGGCGCTGATCATCCTGACCGCGGGGATCGACCTATCTGTGGGGGCGGTCGCGGTGCTCTGCTCGGTGATCATGGGGCAGGTGACCTTCCGCTATGGGGTGCCCGCCATACTCGCGGTGCCCATCGGTCTTGCCTTTGGCACCGCCATCGGCGCGGTCAACGGCTGGCTTGTCAGCAAGGTCAAGCTGCCGCCATTCATCGTCACGTTGGGCATGTGGCAGATCGTGCTGGCGGTGAACTACCTCTATTCCGCCAACGAGACGATCCGCGCCCAGGACATCGAGACGCAAGCGCCCTTCCTGCAGTTTCTCGGCACCAAGTTCACGCTTGGCGGCGCGGTCTTCACGCTCGGCGTGGTGCTGATGCTGCTGCTCGTGCTGGTGCTGGCTTACGTGCTGCGCTCTACCGCTTGGGGTCGCCATGTCTACGCCGTCGGCGACGATCCCGAGGCGGCGCAGCTCGCCGGCGTCGACCGCCACAAGACCATCATGTCGGTCTACATGCTGGTGGGCTTCATCTGCGGCCTCGCGGGCTGGGTGATGATCGGCCGCTTCGGCTCGGTCTCACCTTCGGCCACGACCGGCGTCATCGGCAACATCCAGGCAATCACCGCCGTGGTGATCGGGGGTATCTCGCTCTTCGGCGGGCGGGGCTCGATCCTCGGCGCCTTCTTCGGGGCGCTCATCGTCGGCGTCTTCGAACTGGGCCTGCGCATGGCCGGGGCCGACCCGCAATGGACCTATCTTCTCATCGGCGTGCTGATCATCGCCGCCGTGACCGTGGACCAATGGATCAGAAAGGTGACGGCATGAGCATGGACACTCAGGACACCCCCGTTCTCGAAGCCCGCGGCCTCGTGAAACGCTACGGCAAGGTAACCGCGCTTGATCATTGCGACTTCGACCTGAGACCGGGCGAGATCCTCGCGGTGATCGGCGACAACGGCGCCGGCAAGTCGACGCTGATCAAGGCGCTCTCCGGCGCCATCCAGCCAAACGCGGGAGAAATCCTGCTCGAAGGCAATCCGGTCTCCTTCGCCTCGCCCAATGACGCCCGGGCCGAGGGGATCGAAACCGTCTATCAGACCCTCGCCATGTCTCCGGCGCTGTCGATCGCCGACAATATGTTCATGGGCCGCGAGCTGCGTATGCCCGGGGTCATGGGGCAGATCTTCCGCAAGCTCGACCGCAAGCGGATGGAGGATTTCTCGCGCCAGAAACTCTCGGAGCTTGGGCTTATGACGATCCAGAACATCAACCAGCCGGTCGAGACGCTCTCGGGTGGCCAGCGTCAGGGCGTGGCCGTGGCACGGGCGGCGGCCTTCGGCTCGCGGGTGGTGATCCTCGACGAGCCGACCGCCGCGCTCGGGGTGAAGGAGAGCCGCCGGGTGCTCGACCTCATCCAGGAGGTGCGGGCGCGGGGCATCCCGATCATCCTGATCTCGCACAACATGCCGCATGTCTTCGAGGTCGCCGACCGGGTGCATATCCACCGCCTCGGCAAGCGGCTCTGCGTGATCGACCCAAAGGAGCACACGATGTCCGACGCGGTGGCCTACATGACAGGCGCCTCTGTGCCGGAAGGGGTGGCCGAACCGGCATAGGTCCTGGTCCCGACGCAACGATGAAGGGCGGTTGGCGGGAACCTGTCAATCGCCCTTTCGCGTTATGATTGTACTATACCTCCCGATACACTTCCTAAATGATCGAGTGTCGCCGAATTGTCTCAGGGTCGTACAATGATTCTCGGACGGCGCCAAGATTTTTAACGTCTGATCTTGTTTCTGGACCTCGAGGCGACTCCGCTGCCTAAGCCCCGCATCTTTTGCGCGAACGACAGGTGGAATAGAGAGATGCAATGCGTTGCTAAGTTCCTTTTGCACAAGCAGCATTCTGGGCACCTCAAAGGCAGGCTTGCCGGTGTTTCCCTGGCCTTCGGCTATTCGTGAGGCGCGCAGGACCGAAGCTCCCTCGGATGAGAACATCGATATAACGAGCTGAAAATTCAGTATTTTCGAAAAATGCCCAGAGAACTCTCCCAGCTCGGGGGACTGTCCAATGGCGCGCCCGACGCGCGCGGAGCGTCGAAAGTGGTTCAGGAAAGTTAAAAATCTATTGCAAGAAGGACGCTCTATGGTAACACTTTGTGGACGCGCATCGCCCTTTTTTTGGGCATGGGGGTCTAGTCCTCCGCGCGTTGTAGCGTATGAATTTGTGCAGTTTTCATTTTAGTTCTGACATTTTGGATCATTCCTGCGGCCCGACCATTTCATTCGCCGCGATCTGAAACATCCCAAAGTTTGGCGGTATCCGGTGTTTCGGGTGCGTCTCGATTTTTTCCGGTTCGCTGAATTCGGATGAATTGACCCAAGCAATTTTGCTCGGCCATGGGGCCGGGATTATATTTGCGCCCTTTTCGGCCTGTGCGGCGGGGGGCGGTTTCATTCGTGCGCGCTAGCGCAAAGTCCATTTTTCCGGGCCTTGAAGAGTGCTCGTAGTCTCTGGGGGAGGTTTGACATGCCGATCGACACCATTTTCATTCAGGGTGAAGCACTCATTACGGACACGGTCGATGAACAGACCGGAACAAATGCCAACGTCGCCCGCACCCGGAGCGGCAATCAGGAAGCAGCCGGTATCGGCAGCACCTCCACCTCCACCAACACCGGTCTGCCCAACTTCGATGAATATGGCCTGCGCCCGGATTATACCGGCGCCGGCGATGAGGACACCTGGGGCTACTACGACATCAACGGGACTGACACCGGCGCGCAGGCCGCGACCACCTTCGACGCGGTGGCGGGCACCTACGAAATAACTCTCCGCATCGCGAATGGGTCGGCGGCCGCGCGACCAATCTCGATCACCGTCGACGGCGTCACCCAAACGATTGCTGACACGAGAACCGGCCAGTTTTATTTCTGGGAAACCCGCACGGTCCAGGTGACGCTTTCGGGCAGCGGCACGCACGACTTGATCATCAACCAGGTTGACGGCACCGGCGCGCCCAATATCGACGCGATCGCCATCCACGATGTGGGCGTGACACCGAATTTCTCGCTCCCGACCTTCGAGTCCGACACCACCTTCCTTGTCGCCGACGGCACAACCTCGGTCGGTGCGGCGCTTGCGTCCGACATTGCCAACGACACCTCCGACGATGCGCCGGCCCGAGTGGGCATGAGCTATTCGATCGTCGATGGGGCCGATAGCGGGGCCTTTCAGATCGATTCCGATACCGGCGCGCTGACGCTGAAAGATGAAGCCGATTTCGACGCGAAGCCGAGCTACGCACTGACCATCGCCGCCACCGATGCCGAGGGCGGAACCACCCAGCAGGCGGTCACCGTGACCGTCGTACCGCCCTTCGAGCCGATCTAT
Organism: Alloyangia pacifica; assembly: GCF_003111685.1. NCBI lineage: Bacteria > Pseudomonadati > Pseudomonadota > Alphaproteobacteria > Rhodobacterales > Roseobacteraceae > Alloyangia > Alloyangia pacifica. Next base: position 458,789 of record NZ_CP022190.1, read on the forward strand.
CTCGGAGTGGAGGACATCGAAGTCCTCGATCCCGTGGGCACCGGAACCCTAAAGCGCACCGTCGACGCAAATCCCGAGAGCGGGGCTGTGGAAGGGGGATTGAACGACAACACAGGCCCCGAGGAAGCCGGCAATGAGTTCGACGATTCCGGTCTGCGCCACAACTACAGCGGCAGCGGCTACATCGATATCAATGGCGGTGCGGTCGGGGACCGGCTGAGCTTCAGCTTCGACGCCCCCGCCGGCACCTATGCCATTACCCTGCGCTATGCCAATGGCTCCGACGGGCAGAGCCGACCGATCTCGCTGAGTGTCGACGGCGGCGCTGCGCAGACCCTGTCCGATACGAACACCGGCGATTGGAGCACCTGGGCGAGCCACAGCTTCACGGTGACCGTGGGCGACGGCACCCATACCGTCGTCCTTGCCCAGACAGGCACGCAGGGTGCGCCCAATATCGACGCCGTGGCCATCGCGCTTCCCGGCGCCGCAATCAGCTTTGCCGCGCCCGAAATTCTCTCGGCAGGCGCCTTCGACATTGCCGAAAATTCCACCGAGATCGGCCAGGTCCAGGTGGACGACCCCGAACTGTCGGACCTCGACCCCGACATGCTCACCTATACGCTGACCGGCGATGATGCCGACAAGGTTGAAATCAGCGCCACGGGTCTTCTGACCCTGAAAGACCCGGCCGACTTCGAGACCAGAACCGATGCCGACCTCGACGGCGTGTTCCAGGTCAGCCTCGAGGTGTCCGATGGCGTACGCAGCGTGACGCAGGAGCTGTCGATCACGGTCACCGACGTCGATCCCGAACTCCCCTCTCCGACCATCGCACCGATCGTGCTGCAAAGCGAAGCCGGGGTGATCCCCGACGGAGCAAGCACCTTCCATCGGGTGCAGAACGATCCGACCACTGCCGAAGGCGCCGGTAACCTGCCGCAGGACCAATATGGACTGCGCGAGGGATACAGCGGCTTTGGCTACACCGACTTCGATGGCGCCGGGGCGGATGGCGATGAACTCATCACCTGGACCCTGACCGTGGACGATGCGGGCCTTTACGACTTGCACATCCGCTTTGCATCGGTGGAATCGACCCAGACCGATCGGCCCGTCGCTGTCCTGGTCAATGGCGCGGACGCGGTGGGCGGGACCATCGGCTTCCCCGAGCGCGACGGCTTTGACACCTGGGTGGTGCGCGCCCCGGTGCAGATCGCGCTGCAGTCCGGTGAGAACACCCTGACCCTTGCGATCCCCGCGGGCTCGAGCAACGGGCCCAACATCGACGCCGTCGCGATCACCAGCGTCGGCGACACTCCGGCCTTCCCGCCGGTAAACACCGCGCCCGAGTTCGACGCCACGGCGGGTGCCGTCTCGATCGCCGAGAATTCGACCGAGGTGGCCGCCGGTCTCACCGCCACCGATGGCGAGGGCGACGCGCTCAGCTTCGAGCTGACCGGCGAGGATGCCGCCCTTTTCGAGTTCAATGAAACCACCGGCGCGCTCGACTTCATAGCCGCCCCTGATTTCGAGAATCCGGCGGACTTCGATGGGGACAACGTCTACGACGTGACCCTGACCACGAGCGACGGTGTGCTGACCGCCTCGCAGGACATTTCGGTCACCGTCACCGACGTGGTCGAGGCAACGCAGCCCAATTCGATCGCCCTCGACACCAGCACGGTCGCCGAGAATGAGGCGGGCGCGGTGATTGGCACGCTCTCGGCGGTTGATCCCGACGGCGACGATGCGGCCATCACCTTCAGCGCCGATCCGGCCTCGGACTTCGAAGTGGTCGGCGGCCAGCTGAAGCTGAAGGACGGCGTGGCGCTGGACTTCGAAGCCACGCCTTCGGTCGATGTCGAAATCACCGCCACCGATGGGGCGAACGAGTCCACCACCACCACGCTGACCATCACCGTCGGCGACGTGGACGAAGCCCCCTCGGCGCCCCAGATCACAGGGCTGACGGTGGACTCCGGCGTCGCGGGCGCGATCATCGGCACGGTTTCTTCGGTGGACCCCGAGGGCACGGCGGTCTCCTTCACGGTCGACGACGCGCGCTTCCAGATCGACGGCGACGACCAGCTCACCCTCCTGCCGGGCGAGACCCTCGACTTTAACGCCGAGCCGACGGTCAGCGTCGAGGTCACCGCATTCGACGAGACCGGACAGCAATCGACCCAGACATTCGTGATCACGGTGAACGATCCCGGTGCGACCTTCGAGCCCATCGTGATCGAGGCCGAGGATGAGGTCCTCGCAGCGCTGACCGTCCTCGACAATGACACGAACACCAACGACACGCAGATCCGGGATGCCGACAACCCAGAGTCGAACGTCAACCTGGTCAACGGGCTGCGCCCCGGCTTCAGCGGCGACGGCTATCTCGATTTCGGCGACACACCGGGCGATGCGATCACCTTCACCGTGACCGTCGCGACCGCCGGCAACTATGATCTCAACGTGCGTTACGCCTCTAACACCGGGCGGCCGCTCGATCTCTCGGTCAACAGCGGCGGCGCGGTCTCGCTGCCCTTCGCGAGCACCGATCCCGATGGCACCGGTCCCGAGGAAGGCTTCGATCACTGGCTCTTCGAGACCACCACGGTGACGCTCGTTGCGGGCAGCAACACGATCTCGCTGGCGATCCCTGCGGGCGCCAACACCGGCCCCAATGTCGACCGGATCGAGATCACCGAGGCGGGCACCGGCCCGATCCCCGAGCCGGACACCACCGCCGACGAGGGCGGCGATCTTGCCGCCGCGCCGGAGGCCGCGACCATCGCGCCCGCCGGGCTCGGCTCGGTCGAGTTCGCGCTCGCCGGGGTAGATGACGACATCACGCTCATCGAAGTGTCGACCGACGGCGGCGCCAGCTTCCAGACGGTGGTGCCGGTGGGCGACATCGTCACGCTCGACCTCTCGGCCTTTGCCGCCGAGACCGCTCTGACCGTGATCTTCCGCGTGACCGACGAGGCGGCCAACACGGCCGAGGCCACCACCGCGATTGCCATCGGCGACGCGCCCGAGGCCTTCTCGACCACGATCCAGCTCGAGAACCGCGACGGCTCGATCCTCATTCTTGACGACACCGGCGCCGGCGAGGGCGATCCCGCCTCCACGCAGTTCCGCGACGCGGACAACATCGAGGGGGTGACCGTCGATCGACCCGAGGGTATCTGGTCGGGCTATACCGGCACCGGTTATCTCGACATGGGCGGCGACATCGGGGATGCGGTGCAGTTCGACGTCGATGTGCCCGAGGCGGGCACCTACACGATGAGCTTCCGCTACGCCAACGGCTCGACCACCACTCCGAACCGTCCGATGCAGTTGCAGGTCAACGGCCAGACGGTGACCGTGCCCTTCGGCATGACACCCGACTGGGACGTCTGGGAAGACCTCGAGGTCGAGGTGACTCTGGCTGCAGGCGCCAATACGGTGACGCTGGCCAACACCGTGACCAACGGCCCGAACATCGACAGCGTGACGATCTTCAACGACGTGACGCCCCCGCCGCCCCCCTCGGAGCCGGGGGTGCGCGAGACCATCCGCATCAACTTCCAGGACGGCAGCACGCCGGTCGATCCCGACTACCTTGTCGGCAACTTCACCGACTATGGGCAGCAATCGAACGGGCTGACCTACGGGTTCATCACCGAGGAGTCGGCGCTTGATGCCGACGGCACTGCCAACGATCCCACCGGCTCGTCCTTCCCGGCGATCGCGATCAACGAACGCACGGGGTCGGCCACTCTGCCGGATGACGGAACGCTGCCCACCGAGAAGCTGACCGTCAATTTCGACGCGATGGATGCGCGCCTGACAGGCTACGCCCATTTCGACCTCGGCTCTTTCCCCGAGCGGACTGCCTGGGAGATCGAGCTTGAGAATGGCTGGTACGAGGTCACGGTCTCGGTCGGCGACACGGGTGGCCCCAATGACAGCGAAAACCGACTCTTCGTCGAAGGCGCGTTGGTCACCGAATGGAGCAGCACCTCGGCGTTCAAGACCGAACTGCTGACCACCCTGGCGCATGTGCAGGACGGACACCTGACGCTTTCGGCGCAGGGCGGCACCATCACCGAGATGCAGTACCTCGAGATCCGTGCGCTACCCGACCTGACCCCGGGCGATGGCAACGAGGCGCCCGACGACTATGCCGCCTTCATCAACCCGCGTGCGGTCTCGACCGATGGCGAGGTTGAGCTCGGCATCCAGGACGGCGTGCTGCCCACCGACATCGATCCCACCTCGGACATCGTGCTTGGCGTCAGCGTGGTGGACGGGCGCGGCGGCGTGCTGCTCGAAAGCCTCGAAGACGGCTCGATCCGCATCTACGAGACGCTGACCGGCGCCGAGGTCGCCTATAACGCCAACACCACCGGCGGCTTCGACTCGGTCACCATCGCGCCGGTCTCGGACCTCAAGCCCTACACCAGCTACACCGTGGTCATCGATGGCTTCCGCGACCGCGGCGACAACGACAACAGCGCGGCGCTGACCCGCGAGTTCCAGAAGTTCACCACGACTTTCACCACCGGCGCCGCGCCGCTGGTCGAGGCGCGCGAGGTGGCCTTCGTCGACACTGTCGAACTGAGCTCGAACCCGATGCTTGGCGAGAGCTACACATCTATCGAGATGTCGCCGGACAAGCAGTTCCTCTATGTCACCTCGATCACCGGATCGATCACGCGCTGGGAGTTGAATGCGGACGGCTCGCTCGATGACGCGAGCAAGGAAGTCTACACCCCGCTGGGAGACTTCGTGGTCGGCGCCGAGCGCCGCGGGATCATCGGCATCGCCTTCGATCCCGAGGATGAGAACACCATCTGGATCACCGACAACTACCCGATCCCGCTCAACGGCCGGTCGAACTCGGTGCCGGACTTCTCGGGCCGGATCTCCAAGGTCACCCTTGGTGAGGGCGGATCGCTCGAGGATGCGACCATCGAGACCTATATCACCGGACTGCCGCGCTCGAACGGCGACCACGTGACCAACAGCCTCGAGTTCCGTCTCAACCCCGACTACGTGCCGGGCGGAGATGCGCCTCAGTACCTGCTTTATCTCACCCAGGGGTCGAACTCGGCGATGGGCGAGCCGGACAGCGCCTGGGGCAACCGGCCCGAGCGCCTGCTCAACGCCGCAATCCTCGAGATCGACCGCTCCCGCGAGGCACCGGAGGGGGGCTTTGACGTCTCCACCGAGCCGCTGCCGGCAGACGGGCAGAACCGCCGTTTCGCCGATACCGACAACGATCTCAAGAACGGCGGCATCGCGATCACCAGCGGGGAATACATCGGCAATTTCCTGCACTTCGATGCCGATGGCGTGGCCGAGGTGCGCACCGGTGAGGATGCGTCCTCCGACCTGATCGTGCGCTACTACGATCCCTTCGCCGATGGCGCCGTGCTCAGCATCTTCGCCGAGGGCAACCGCAACGCCTATGACCTCGTGTGGCACAGCAACGGCTACCTCTACGTGCCGACCAACGGGTCGGCGGCAGGCGGCAACGTGCCAGACGATCCCTCGACCCCCGACGTCGACGAGAGCATCGACGGCGTTGGGCTGCAGTCCGACTACCTGTTCCGGATGGTCGAGGACGGCTACTACGGACACCCGAACCCGCTGCGCGACAGGTACATCCTGAACGGCGCCAACCCGACCTCCGGCACCGACCCCAACCAGGTGAGCAACTACCCGGTCGGCACGAATCCCGACCCCGATTATGATCTGGAAGGCGCCTACAATCTCGGCAACAACCGTTCGCCCAACGGGGCCATCGAGTACATGAGCGGTGTCTTCGGCAGCTCGCTGAAGAACGCGGTGATCTTCACCCAGTATTCCTCGGGCGACAACCTGCGGGCGGTGCTGCTCAACGAGGACGGCACCATCGCCGAGGACTTCATCCTCACCGATGTCGACGGCAACGAGATCAACTACGTCGATCCGCTCGACGTGATCGAGGGTGCCGACGGGCGGCTCTACATGCTGACCCTCAACCGCGCGAACGGCGTCAGTCAGATCATCCGGCTCGAGGCGGCTCCGGGCGGCGAGGTCGAGGACATCACCGCCGACGAGGGCGGCAACCTCGGGTTGCTGGTGATCAGCGCCGCGGATGCCTCGGCGGTGCTGTTCCAGGTGGTCGGGCTCGATCCCGACATCCAGAGCCTCACCATCAGCTTCGACGGCGGCCCTGCGCAGGCGGTGACGCTCGACGCGCAGAACCGGTTCAGCCTCGATCTCAGCGGGCAGACCCAGCAGGTCTCGGCGACGCTGACGGTCAATGACGACGACGGCAACAGCGCTTCCACCAGCACCAGCTTCACCCCGGGCGACAGCGCCAGCGGCAACCTCATCGACGCCAGCGCCTTCACCGTGCTCGACACCGACGACGGCACGCTGATCCGCTTGCTGACCGATCCCACCACCCATGAAGCGGCCGGCGGTCAATACGACACCAACGGCGACGGGATGAACGACGGCTACACCGGCGCCGGCTATCTCGACATGAACGGCGGAGCCGAGGACAAGGCTTCCTTCGTCTACGACGCGCCGAGTGCCGGCTCCTACACGCTGACCTTCCGCATGGCCAACGGCTCGGGCACACCGCGCCCGGTCGCGATCATCGCGGGCATCCAGACGGTGCAGATCCCCACCACCGACACCGGCAGCTTCGCTGCATGGCAGGAGTTCTCGGTCACGCTCGACCTCTCCGAGGGGCCGAACACGGTGGTGATCGAGCAGCTTGCTGCAAACGGCGGGCCGAATATCGACAGCGTGGCGGTGATCGCCAACGTGCCCACCGCGCCGAACGATGGCAGCGAAACGGTGGGCGGCGTCACCTACCTCAAGTACGAGGCCGAGAATGCGGTGCTCGACGGAGCGGTGATCGCGGGTGATGACCGGAACCAGAGCGGCGATTTCGTCGACTTCGATGGCACGGGCACGCAGAGCATCACCTGGACGGTCTCGGTCACCGAGGCGGGCATCTACGGCATCGACATCCTCTATGCGCTCGCCACCACCAAGGCGGCGCGTCCTGCTTCGCTTTTCGTCAATGGTGTCGATCAGGGCATTCTCGGTTTCGAACCCAACAGCTCGGCCGCCGAGGATGTCTGGGGGCCGCAGAGCGCGCAGATCTCGCTGAATCCGGGGCTCAACACGATCTCGATCAGCGTGCCCGACGCCAACGGTGCCAATATCGACTACCTGCGCGTCTCCGACGCGCCTGTCGACACCTTCGTGCCCGCCTATGCGGTGATCGATGGCGAGGGGCGGATCGAGCTCGAAGCGACCGATGACACCACCCGTACGCTCGGCGCGACACAGGTGGAGTTCTACTTCACCGTCTCGGCGGACGACACCTACGCGCTCGATCTCGCGGCCAACGCGGGGGCGCCGAATGGCGCCGGGCTGACGGTCTTCCTCAGCGCCGATGGCGCACAGCCTGTCGAGATCGGCGACATCGCCTTCCCCGGGCAGGGGGACGCGGGCGAGACCTCTGCCTATGTCGAGCTGCTCGCCGGGGTGCAGTACAAGGTAACGGTCCTGTCGGACCAGGCGGGGGCCAGCGCGCTCGACTATCTCGACGTGCGCCCGGCGCCGGGCAACGAAAATGCCGACATCGAGATACAGAGCAACGATCCGACCTATTTCGACAACCGTCTGCACTTCTCCTGGATCGACAATCCCGACGCGGTGGCCGGCACCGATCGCGACTACAAGGAGAGCGCGACGGTCACCATCTCGAACTCCGGCACCGAGACGCTGGAGGTCCTCGAGGCCACGATCACCGGCCCGTTCGAGCTGGCCGATCCCGATATCTTCGAGGGACTCACGCTGGCGGCCGGCCAGTCGATCAACGTGCAGGTGCTCTTTGACCGCTCTGCCTATACCGCGGGCAGCGGCAACGTCAGCGGCGTCTTTAAGGGGGCGCTCGACATCCGCACCAACGATGCCGACACGCCGGTGGCACGGGTCGACTTGGCCGGCTTCTGGCAGTCCCAGGACGAGGGCGGACAGGAGCCCAACCTCAACGAGGTCTGGGACGTCTTCGGCTTCGGCAACGAAATCTCCGGTCTGAGCTACGCCTCCGGCGGGGGCGGCGGTGTGCTGGACTTCTTCGACCTCTACCTCTCCTCCGACGAGACCGAGGTGCTGTCTCCTTACTGGCGGATCGCCGAAGGGGTGACCGAGGCGCGGATCACCCAGATCGCGGCCTTCCACAGCCCCTCCGGCGCGGGCGTTCGCTTCCATGCGCCGGGCGACACAGGCACCGATGTGGGGATGACAAGCCACATCAGCTCCAACAACCAGAGCCTGCTGCCCCTAGGCAACAGCAACGGGGCCTTTGCGACGCGGGTGTTCTCCGCGGCGGATATTCCCGATGGCTGGGCGGGCAATGACCTCTTCGGGATCGAGATCAACAATCAGTCGACCGATCCGCGCCTCAACCCGACCGGCGCCGGCACCCCGACGCAGGCACAGCTCGACGCACGCTATCCCGGCGCGGGCTACACGGTTGTGAACGGGCAGGTCTTCGATGCCGAGGGCAACGAGATCTCGGACGGTTACACCGTGAGGATGTTCCAGGCGGTCGACGAGGATGGCGTCGCCATCGAGAACGTCTTCCTCGGCGTGATGGACTACACGGGTATCAACTACGACTACAACGACAACATGTTCATCATCGAAGGGGTTGCGCCGGTCTACTATGGCGCGGTGACCACCATCGAAGGGCTCGACGATGCGGCTGCGGACGACCGGCTGGTCTTCTCGCGGATCGACAATCCCGCCAATGGCGATCAGGCCTTCCGCGACACTGCGGTGCTGACCATCACCAATGACGGCATCAGCAACCTGACCATCGACGACCTCGCGGTGAGCGGAAACTTCACCATCAGCGGTCTGTCCGAGGGCCAGGTGCTCGCACCCGGAGCCTCGGCGCAGCTCACGGTCACCTTCATCGGCATCGACCCGAACGACGACGGCCAGGCGACGTCCCACGAGGGCACGCTAACCATCGGCAGCAATGGCGAGGTGCGGCAGATCGCGCTCGCCGGCCTCGCGCAGGTCCAGTCCGAGGGCGGCGAGGAGCCAACCGTCGCGCAGATCGTGCAGGCCTTCGGCTACTCGACCGACGTGGCGCAGGGGCTCCTGTCCAACGGTGGCGTGGTCGAGACGGTGGGCGATGAGGTGCTGCTGCCCTACCTGCAGCGGCTCGATGACAGCAAGCCGATCGAGGTGATCCAGCTTGCCGCCTACCTGAGCGCGGGCGTGAGCCGGCTCAGCCTGCATGACGTGTCCAACGGCGCGCTGACAGAGCTCTACGCGCAGGATGACAACCAGTACCAGACCCTGTTGCCGGACGGGCTCATATCGGGGGCGGGTGCGCAATCGAGCGTGGCGCGGGCCAGCATCGACCGCGACGACCCCTTCGGGCTGCGGGTGACGGTGGACGGTCGTCCGACCTTCTCGGCCTGGACCGATCCCGATGCCAACGTGGCGGATGACACCTACAACATCTCGCCGCCGAACGAGGGCCACTACATCCGCTTCTTCCAGGCCAAGGACGCGCTCGGCAACGTCATCGAGGGCACCTTTATCGGCATCCAGGATTATCCCGGCGGGTCGAACTTCGACTACAACGACCACATGTTCCTCATCACCAACGTGCAGGGCTACGAGCTCTCTGCGGAGGAGGACGCGAATGGCGACGGGATCAACGATGCGCTGGTGACCGACAGCGACCTCGACGGTACACCGGACTTCTTCGATGCCGACAACAGCCCGACCCCGGTGCAGGAGGCCTACCCGGGTCCGGCCCCGGTGCTGGACGACACTCTCACCGTGCTCGCCGCGAACTTCGACAGCGGCGGTCAGGGCATCTCGTGGAACGACGATCCGGGCCGCGATGGAACGCATCCGCTGCGGGCGGACACGGACGTGGAACTGGTGGGCTCGACAAATGACATCGGCTACATCCAGTCCGGCGAATGGGTCGAATACACCATCGACGTGGCCCAGGCGGGCAGCTACGCGCTGAGCGTCAACGCCAAGACCCCGATCGGCGGCAACTCGGTGGTCGTGACCCTCGAGGACGGCACGCCGCTCGCCACCTTCGCGCTGCCCGACAGCAACGGCACCTCGACCTCGTTCAACGGCACGGTCTTCGCCGCGACGGCAGCGACCAACGTCGCGCTCGGGGCCGGGCTGCAGACGCTGCGCTTCACCTTCGAAGGGGCGCCGGCGTCGAACGGCTACATCCTCGACTTCCGCTCCTTCAGTCTGGAGCAGGTCTCGGTCGAGCCCGAGGACACCGTGGCGCCGGTGGTCGACGCGGTGATCGCCGCGGACATCACCGTCGCCGGGGCGGCCGTGGCCAGCGTGGTGGTGACCTTTAGCGACGACGTGGCGCTCAATGCCTCGAGCATCGACGTGAGCGACATCCTCGTGACCGGGCCGAACGGGCCGCTCACCGTCACGGGTGTCAGCCTCAACGCGGCCGGCGACGGCAGCCCGCGCAGCGCCACCTACACGGTGGCGGCGCCGGGCGGGACCTGGGACACCGCCGACAACGGCGCTTACACGGTGGCGCTGCAGGCAGGGCAGGTGGTTGACACCAGCGGCAACGCCGTGGCGGCGAACGGAGCTTTGACCAGCTTCAACGTCGCGGTGCCGGTCACCCCGCCGCCCGAGGACACCGTGGCGCCGGTGGTCGACGCGGTGATCGCCGCGGACATCACCGTCGCCGGGGCGGCCACGGCCAGCGTCGTGGTGACCTTCAGCGACGACGTGGCGCTCGATGCCTCGAGCATCGACGTGAGCGACATCCTCGTGACCGGGCCGAACGGGCCGCTCACCGTCACGGGTGTCAGCCTCAACGCGGCCGGCGACGGCAGCCCGCGCAGCGCCACCTACACGGTGGCGGCGCCGGGCGGGAGCTGGGACACCGCCGACAACGGCGCCTACACGGTGGCGCTGCAGGCGGGGCAGGTGGTTGACACCAGCGGCAACGCCGTGGCGGCGAACGGAGCTTTGACCAGCTTCAACGTCGCGGTGCCGGTCACCCCGCCGCCCACGAGCATCGGCGAGACCTTCCGGGTCGAGGCCGAGACGCTGACGCTGCAGGGGTTTGTCGCCACCGCCAACGGCCATGCCTCGAACGATGCCTTCATCCAGGCGCCGGGCAGCGGGCCGAATGTCGCCAGCCTGGTCTTCGCCGAGGCCCCGGGCACCTACCAGATCACCGTCGGCCATTACGACGAATCCGACGGCAACTCGGTGCTCAGCCTCATGGTGAACAACGAGGTGCGCGAGACCTTCACCTGGAACCTGAATGCCGGGGACGCGATTGCCAACACCTCGTCCTTCGCCGAGCACAGCTTTGCCGCTGTGACGCTGGCGGAGGGGGACGTGGTGGCCATCACGGGTGTGCCCAACGGCGGCGAGCCGCTGCGGGTTGACTACCTCGACTTCACGCCGGTGGAAGGCGGCGGGGAGCCGGTCGAAGACCTGCAGGCGCCCACGGTCAGCGCCGTCAGCGCGGCGGGCATCGGTGTCGGGGGTGGCAGCTCCACCACGGTGACGGTGACCTATGCCGACAATGTCGCCATCGATGCCTCGAGCATCGACGTGAGCGACATCCTCGTGACCGGGCCGAACGGGCCGCTCACCGTCACGGGTGTCAGCCTCAACGCGGCCGGCGACGGCAGCCCGCGCAGCGCCACCTACACGGTGGCGGCGCCGGGCGGGAGCTGGGACACCGCCGACAACGGCGCCTACACGGTGGCGCTGCAGGCGGGGCAGGTGGTTGACACCAGCGGCAACGCCGTGGCGGCGAACGGAGCTTTGACCAGCTTCAACGTCGCGGTGCCGGTCACCCCGCCGCCCACGAGCATCGGCGAGACCTTCCGGGTCGAGGCCGAGACGCTGACGCTGCAGGGGTTTGTCGCCACCGCCAACGGCCATGCCTCGAACGATGCCTTCATCCAGGCGCCGGGCAGCGGGCCGAATGTCGCCAGCCTGGTCTTCGCCGAGGCCCCGGGCACCTACCAGATCACCGTCGGCCATTACGACGAATCCGACGGCAACTCGGTGCTCAGCCTCATGGTGAACAACGAGGTGCGCGAGACCTTCACCTGGAACCTGAATGCCGGGGACGCGATTGCCAACACCTCGTCCTTCGCCGAGCACAGCTTTGCCGCTGTGACGCTGGCGGAGGGGGACGTGGTGGCCATCACGGGTGTGCCCAACGGCGGCGAGCCGCTGCGGGTTGACTACCTCGACTTCACGCCGGTGGAAGGCGGCGGGGAGCCGGTCGAAGACCTGCAGGCGCCCACGGTCAGCGCCGTCAGCGCGGCGGGCATCGGTGTCGGGGGTGGCAGCTCCACCACGGTGACGGTCACCTATGCCGACAATGTCGCCATCGATGCCTCGAGCATCGACGTGAGCGACATCACGGTGACCGGCCCGGGCGGTGCCCTGTCGGTGACCGGGGTGAGCGTCAATGTTGGCACCGACGGCAGCCCGCGCAGCGCGACCTACACGGTGGCGGCGCCGGGCGGGACCTGGGACACCGCCGACAACGGCGCCTACACGGTGGCTTTGCAGTCGGGGCAGGTGGTTGACACCAGCGGCAACGCCGTGGCGGCGAACGGAGCTCTGACCAGTTTCAACGTCGTGGTGCCGGTCACCCCGCCGCCAAGCGCGGACCCGGTGCGCGTGGAAGCCGAGGCGATGGACCTTCAGGGCTTCCAGGTCCTGAACAACGGCCACGGCTCGAACGACCAGCTGATCCAGGCCACCGGGAGCGGGCCGCATGTGGCGGGCTTCGGCTTCAGCGGCGCAACGGGGCTCTACAACATCAAGATGGGTTATTTCGACGAATCCGACGGGCAGTCGCAGCTCTCGCTGCTGCTGAACGGCGAGGCGGTCGACAGCTTCATCTGGGATGCGGATGCAGGCGCCTCGATCGTCAACGAGACGTCCTACGCCGAACGCGAGATCACCGGCCTCGCAATCGAGGCAGGGGACCGGCTGGAGTTCTCGGGCATGCCGGACGGGGGCGAGCCGCTGCGCATCGACTTCCTGGAGTATGTCTTCGTCAGCGACCTGCCGACGATCTGACCAAGGGCAGGGGCCGCGGGAGCGGCCCTCACCTCACAACCACAGGCCTAGCCTCTTTCTGGCGCCGGGTTCGCTTCGAGCCCGGCGCCAAGTTCTTCTGCGGCGATCCCGCCGCGGCTTGACGCCGATCAAGGTGCACGCAGCGCCACAGGCGCAGGATCGGGGCAGAGAGGGGGCCCGACCATGCCGATCGTTTTCTTCCGAGCCACGCTCTTGGCCGTCGTCCTGCCGCTTGGCACTGCGCTGGCGCAGGACGCCGACCGCGGGGCGGCGCTTTACACTGAATATTGCGCCACCTGCCACGGGCTTGACGGGCGCGGCGATGGGCCGATGGCCGGGGCGCTGATGATCAAGCCGGTCAACCTGACCGAGCTCGGTGCCGCCAATGGCGGCAGCTTCCCGATGGAGCGGGTAATCAAGCGCATCGACGGGCGCGATCCGCTCGTCAGCCACGGCTCGACAATGCCGGTTTACGGCCAGTTTTTCGGCTACGACGCCGAGGCGGCGCTGGAGGGCAGCGCATCCACGGTGCAGCCGGTGGCCGATCTCGTGGCCTATTTGAAGGAAATCCAGCGCGCTGAGTGAGTCAGGGTAGACATTGGGCGGAGTGGCGCTCAGCCGCGCGAAACCTGCGCGGAGGATGCGGAACCCCAGCCCGGCCTCGGGGGTTTCCTTTGCAGACGTAACCTCAGGAGGACCCGCTATGAACTGGGACCAAATCGAAGGCAACTGGAAGGAATTCAAGGGCAAGGCCCGCGAGCAGTGGGGCGAGCTGACCGATGACGAGGTTCAGCAGGCCGAAGGCGACCGCGAGCAACTTGCCGGCCTGATCCAGAAGAAATACGGCGTCGCCAAGGAAGAGGCCGAAAGACAGGTCTCTGCCTGGCAGAACGACCTCTGATCGCGCGAGGCGATCGCTAATAGCAACGTCAGCGGGGCCTTACGGTCCCGCTTTTTGATGTGTGGATCGCGGGTCAGTGGCAGATGTTCTCGATCTCGGCCCCCTTCCAAGGGATCACCACGTCGGTGCCACTCAGCGCAGCGTCCAGCCCGCCGATCGGCATGGCCTCCGAGATCATCGCCCGCAGCCGGGCGGTGCGTGGCGCCTCGGGGTCGAGCAATTGGCAGCAGACGTACTCCTCGACGATGGCACCTTGCTGTTCGTAGCCGTGATCGAGGAACCGCGCCGAAGTGTCCGGGTCGATGAGATAGGGATCGACATGGGTCTGGTGCTCGGTGGCGGCCTTCAGAGGGGTGTAGCCGGTGCGCTTGCGGTTCTGCCACTGCCAGACATGGGTCATCTCATGCGCAAAGAGCATCGCGGCGTAGAGATTCACCCGCTCGGGATAGCGGGGCAGGTAATCGTCGAGGTAGACATCCTCTCGGTAGAAGATGTGGTTGAACAGCGTCAGCGCCGCCGGCGAGACGGTGACGGTTTCGCCCGAGGAGGGCGGCCAGATGCGCTCGGTGCAGGCGAGCCGAGGCCGGATCGGTCGCTCGAAGGTCACCGCGCGCGACGCGAGCCCGTCGTGAAAGCGCACCCGGCCCGTGTCGAGCTGGGGCCCCTGCATGGCTTCGAGAAAGCTGGTCTCATTGTCGGTGAGCGGGCGCCCGCAGCCGGAGAGGGCGGACAGGAGCAACAGGCAGAACAGGATACGCATGGACGCAGCGTGCGCTGCTTTTCCGCTTTTATGCAAGGGGGTTACTCCGCCGCCGCGAAAGTCTCTCCGGGCAGGGAGGAGATCTCGAGGATGAGCTTCTTCTTCACCGCCTCGGCAAAGCTGTCGCGGGTGTCAGCGGTGACCACGAAGGCGCCCGTGCCGCCGATGATCAGTTCCTCGTAAAGCGTTTCGAGCCCGCCCTCGGCGCGACCCGGATCATCGGGGCGCAGGATCGGCAGGGCATTGATCGTCACTCCGGCCTGCACCACCTGCGCGCGGGCCTGCTCGATGCTCGGGCCGGCCCAACTGTTGGCGCTGTCGCCCGAGAAGTCGATCACCCGGCGCCAGCCGTTGATCTCGTTCTCTTCCATCAACCGCAGCCCCTCGAGCAGCGCCGCGCCGATGGCATTGCGCCCGTAGGCCTGCCGCGGCTGGTCCAGCAGCGCGGCAGCAAAGCCCCGCGCCGCCTCGGGTCCGTCGATCAGCGTCCAGTCCACCACCTGCGCCTGGTTGGCGGCCCATTCCACGTAGGTCACGGCGATATGGCCATATGCCGTGCCGGCAATGACTGCGAGCACCTCGGGGTCGGTGATCGCCTGGGCGTAGCCCTCGCGCTGGAACTGCAGCTCGCCGGGGGTGATCGAGCCGGAAGCGTCGGCCAGCAGCACGAGTTCCAGATCGGTGTCCTGAGCGAGGGCGGGAACGGCAGGGCAGGCAAGGGCGAGGCTCAGGACCAGGGGACGCATCTACGGCTCCTTGCGTTGCAGGCACGGTCACCAGCCTGCCACCGCTCGGATGCAAAAGAAAGTCACAGGCCCGTAGGCCACGGCAAGATTGCACCGTCGCGCCGGATGCGGCACTCTGGCGGTGTGCGGTCTGGCCTTTGGCTCCGACAGGGATGCAGGCCGTCGCACCGGAGGATCACCGTGGGACTCGCCAGATGACCAGCCCCGAGAAATCGCTGCTAGCCGCCGAGCTCGCGCTTGGCCTGCTGCCCGCGAAGGAGCAGGACGAAGGTCTGCGTGCCGTGGCACGCGACCCCGAGCTTCTGCGCGAGATGGATTTCTGGCAGAGCCGCTTCATCGGCTTCATGGGGCCGGTCGAGGACGAGGTTCCGCCGCCCCGGGTCTTCACCGCGCTGCAGGCGCGGCTTTTCGGAGACGCGGAACCGCGCAGCGTCTGGCGCGACCTCCTTGCCCCCGAGAACCGCGGCCTTCTGGTGCTGGTTCTCGCGGTGAAGCTGGGCGTGATTGCGCTGGTGCTCTACGCGCTCTTCTGAGCCGACAGGCTGTCACCGCCAAGCGCGCGGCCGAGCGTCATCCAGATCGCGATCGCGGCGACCACGGTCGCAAGTAGGGCCACAAGCAGCAGCTCGAGGTGGCCCGCGACGCCATTGGTGAGCGCATAGATCACGAGGGCAACAAGAGGGATATGAACCAGCGCGAAGCTGGTGATCTGAAGGCGCAGGAGCGTCGTTTTGGTCATGGGGCTCGGCGTTCGTCTGTCGTGAATGGAACAGCCATAGGGTGTGCCATACGCGGGCGGAAAACAACCACCTTGGGTGCTTCTTCGCCGCCGCGCGCGGCCTTGCGCCGGCTCAGACGTCCAGTTCTTCCACGAACCGCGCGTTTTCCTGGATATACTGGAAGCGCAACTCGGGCTTTTTGCCCATCAGCCGCTCCACCAGATCGCCGGTCTCGCCGGGCTCGTCCTCGTCGATGGTGACGCGGATCAGCTTGCGCGTCGCCGGATCCATCGTTGTTTCCTTGAGGTCCTTGGCGTCCATCTCGCCCAGACCCTTGAAGCGCTGTACGTCGATCTTGCCCTTGCCGCCGAGGCCTTTGGCCAGCATGGCCTCCTTCTCGGCGTCATCGGCGACATAGATGCGGCGGGCGCCCTGCGTCAGCCGGTAGAGCGGCGGGCAGGCAAGATAGAGGTGGCCATTGTCGATCAGCGGCCGCATCTGTGTGAAGAAGAAGGTCATCAGCAGCGAGGCGATATGCGCGCCGTCGACGTCCGCGTCGGTCATGATGATGATTTTCTCGTAGCGCAGATCATCGACGTTGAACTTCGTGCCGATGCCGACGCCGAGCGCCTCGCAGAGGTCGCGGATCTCGGCGTTGGAGCCCAGTTTGTTTGAGGCTGCGCCGAGCACGTTGAGGATCTTGCCCTTCAGCGGCAGCAGCGCCTGGGTCTCGCGGAAGCGCGCGCCCTTGGCCGAGCCGCCGGCCGAGTCACCCTCGACGATGAAAAGCTCGGTGCCCTCGCGGCTCTTGGCGGTACAGTCGGTCAGCTTGCCCGGCAGGCGCAGCTTCTTGGTGGCCGACTTGCGGGCGGTTTCCTTTTCCTGCCGGCGGCGCAGCCGCTCCTCGGCGCGCAGCACCAGAAAGTCGAGGATCGCGCCCGCCGACTTGGTGTCAGAGGCCAGCCAGTTGTCGAAATGGTCGCGCACCGCGCCTTCCACAAGGCGCTGCGCCTCGGTGGTGGCGAGCCGATCCTTGGTCTGGCCGACGAACTCAGGCTCGCGGATGAAGCAGGACACCAGTGCGCAGCCGCCGGTCATCAGGTCATCGCGGGTGATGTTGTTGGCCTTCTTGTTGTTGACCAACTCGCCATAGGCGCGGATGCCCTTGAGGATCGCGGCCCAGAAGCCCGCTTCATGGGTGCCGCCCTCGGGGGTGGGAACCGTGTTGCAGTAGGACTGGATGAAGCCGTCGCGCGACGGGGTCCAGTTGATCGCCCATTCCACCTTGCCCGGGGCGTTGAACTTCTCGCGGAAGTCGACGGTGCCCGAGAAGGGCTTGTCGGCATAGGTGCTGGCGCTGCCGAGGCTCTCGGTCAGGTAGTCGGCGAGGCCGCCGGGGAAGTGGAAGGTCGCCTCCATCGGCGTGTCGCCGTCGGGGATGGCGGACTTCCAGCGGATCTCGACGCCCGAGAAGAGATACGCCTTGGAGCGCACCATCTTCAGCATGCGCGAGGGCTTGAAGCGGTGGTGGCCGAAGATCTCCTCGTCGGCGTGGAAGGTCACCGTGGTGCCGCGGCGGTTCGGCGCGGCGCCGACCTTCTCGACCGGGCCCTGCGGGATGCCGCGCGAGAAGCGTTGTTCGAAGAGTTCCTTGTTACGCGCCACCTGCACGACCATGGAGTCCGACAGCGCGTTGACCACCGAGGCGCCGACGCCATGCAGGCCGCCCGAGGTCTCATAGGCGTCGCCCGAGAACTTGCCGCCCGCGTGCAGCGTGCAGAGGATCACCTCGAGCGCCGACTTGCCCGGGAACTTGGGGTGCGGGTCGATCGGGATACCGCGGCCGTTGTCGCGGATCGAGACGGAATAATCGGCGTGCAACTCGACCTCGATGCGGTTGGCATGGCCGGCCACCGCTTCGTCCATCGAGTTGTCGAGGATCTCCGCCACCATGTGGTGCAGCGCCCGCTCGTCGGTGCCGCCGATGTACATGCCGGGGCGTTTCCGCACCGGTTCGAGCCCCTCGAGAACCTCGATCGAAGAGGCGTCATAGGAAGCGGATTCGGTTGCGGCGAGGAGGTCGTCGGCCATGTGTTGCTGCTCGTTCCCGGATTCTGGTTGTTGCCAACTATGGCAGAGCGCGGCTTGCGGGAAAAGCCCCGCACCCCATCATCATGGGGATGACGCTGAGGATCAGGCCGGATCTTGTGGTTCCATGCGCGACCAATGGGCGCCCATGGCGACAATGCAGGAGGTTCCGGAGGCATAGGTGATGACCATCGTCCAGTTGTCGCGCGGGTCGAGCCAGAGCTCGAGCACTTCGTCCGGGCTGCGCAGGCCGGTGGAGGCAAGCGTCGCGCCCTGCTGGCGTTTCAGGCGCTGCGTCATGCGTGACGAGGGTTCGCAGATCACCTCGGCAATGGGTGAGGTGGCCGCGGCGGGAAGGCCGAAGAGGCTGCCGGACAGGGCGGCCGTACAGGCCGCGACAATCGCCGGAAGGGGAATCGAAACGCTGCGCCACATGCGGAAGAGTGTAACGTCTTCATGACGAAATCCCTAATACGGGAGGGGTGGCTGCGAAAAGTTTCGTCGGGCGCAGGAGCCCGAGGGAAAAACGAAATGCCCGGCCTCATCACGAGGCCGGGCATCGGTCGCAGGGCCAGCGGCCCCGCAACGCGTCTGGATCAGAAGCGGTAGTTCAGCGAGACGTTGAACTGGGTGTTCTTCAGTTCCATGTCGTCGGCGTCGAAGTCGGTGAACTCGTTGTAGGTGATCTCGGTGCCGACGGTCCAGTTGTCGGTCAGGAAGGTTTCGGTGCCGATCCCTGCGAAGTACCCGTTGGAGTCGCCTCCGTCGATGTCACCACCGCTGGTGAACGCCTTGGCATAGCCGCCCGTGCCGTACACCATGGTGTTGCCCATGTCGTAGCCGGCGCGAAGGCCTGCGCGCATGATGCCGTCGAGGTCGCCGGCCGCGCCGAGGTCTGCGTCGCTCCAGTCGTACTGGAGGCCGCCGCCCATGACCCAGTTGCCGAAGTCGTAGTCATAGTACGTTTTCAGGCCGTAGGTCATCGCTTCTTCGTAGTCGTCCGGGGTGCCATCGGTGTCGAAGGCGCCGTAGCCCAGCTGAACACCGCCGGAGAAGCCGGTCCAGTCACGGCCAGCTGCGACGGGCACGGGAACCGGGGTCACGACGGGCTCGACAACGGTGGGTGCGATGCTGCCGGCGAACGCCGGAACTGCCACGGTGCCTGCCAGGAGGGCCGGGAGGGCGATGCGTGCGAGTTTCATTGGGTCTGCTCCAATTTCTTCATGTTTCATCATGTGTTGTCCACTCTCGTTTCGGAGCGTGTGACTGAGGATACAACCAAACTTTCGTCCGGAACGATCCACACATAGTGGTCACATGAACGTGCTGTGGCGGAACCACCACGAAAAACGGCCTCACCGCGGGGGCTCGGCCAAATGCAGCCGTAGCGTGAGTGCCAACAGGCAAAAACTGGCTCATGATTGCAGGGGCTTGGAACCTTTTTTGTGCGGGGGACGCAGCGTCAACGTCAGGATTCACACGGCCCCGTGAGCAGCGCGAGAGCCGGCGACCCGCCCGGCAGCGCATTTCACACGACTCAGGCACCCCCGCAGGCACCGGCCACGCGCGCTTAGGGCTTAGGGGGTCGAGGAAGAGGCGCGGCGGGAGGCGACGGAATGGGGCGACGGGCGCAAGGGGCCCTTTTGCACATTAGCCTGATGGCTGGGGCTCCCCTTTCCCCGGACGGATATATCCCGCGGCTTGCGTGGCGGAGATGTCCGCTGCCCGGCAGTGCATTGCGAAGCAATGTCACGAGAGGAAATCAACAGATGCAGCATGCCCTTGGACCCGCGATGTGGGATTTTGACAGCCAGAGTCTACTGAGCGCGCGACCGCGTGCCGAACTCGGGCACCGTCCAATCGAGACCGGCCCGCCGCAGCTAGCTTTCCACGAAGCCTGCCGTCTGGCGGAGAGCCATGCCGAAATCAGCTTCATCGAAAGGCAGATCTGGATCGCGGCATCGCTATGGGGTCGCTGGGCCGGTCGGTGCGGCATCCCAGGTCGCAGTGGAATCGAACCAAATGGTCAGCGAACCTCGGCGCTTGAACGCTTCGTTGTCGGTTGGCCAGTTCCTGGTTCTGTGGGTCGGGGGCGTGGGTCATTCCATGCATCTCAGCGAGCACGCTGGATTCACGAGATGAATCCTCCACGCGATTTGTGGAGCAGAGCCAGCCCGAAGTCATCTGGGTTCGGGGTTGTCTGCAAATGGCCTTACCAACTCTCGCACCACACAGCGCGGCCCCTCACCGCCCAATTCCTTGCACCCCAATTCACGCCACTCCGCCTCGTCGAAGGCCGGGAAGAAGGCGTCCGCCCCCTCGACCTCGAGGTCGACCTCGGTGACGAGCAGCCGGTCGGCCTTGGGCAGCAGCCCCTCGTACACCGTTGTCCCGCCCATGCCGTAGACCCGGAAATAGCCCAACTCGCGCGCCAGATCCAAAGCCTCGTCCAGCGAGCCCACCACGTGCTCGGTCAGCGAGCTGTCCCGAGAGACCACGATATTGAGACGGTTCTTCAGGGGTTTGACCGGGAGGCTCTCCCAGGTGCGGCGGCCCATGATGAGCGCGCCGCCCGAGGTCTCGCGCTGGAACATCTTGAGGTCCTCGGGCGAGAACCAGGGGATGTCATTGTCTCGGCCGATGGCGCCGTTGCGGGCGCGGGCGACGATCAGGCTCAGCATCAGACCGCCACCGGTGCCTTGATCGCGGGCTCGGGCGCGTAGTTCTCGATGATGAAATCGTCGAAGCGGAAGTCGAAGAGCGATGGCACGTCGCGCGCGAGGCGCAGCGTCGGCAGCGCGTGCGGTGAGCGCGCAAGCTGTGTTTCCACCTGCTCGAGGTGGTTGAGATAGATATGCGCGTCGCCGATCGAGTGGATGAAATCGCCGGGTTCGTAGCCGGTTACATGCGCCAGCATCACCGTCAGCAGCGCGTAGGAGGCGATGTTGAACGGCACGCCGAGGAACATGTCCGCCGAGCGCTGGTAGAGCTGCAGGTGCAGCTTGCCGCCGATGATCCGCACCTGCCAGAGCGTGTGGCAGGGGGGCAGGGCCATCTGCCCGATCTCGCCGGGGTTCCAGGCCGAGACGATGAGCCGCCGGCTGTCGGGGCTCGTCTTGATCATCTCGACGAGCTGGGCGATCTGGTCGACCTCGCTGAGCAGAAGGCGGGTGGCGCCATCGTCGCCGATCTCTTTGCGGATGGTCGGGAAGTGGCGCCACTGGTGGCCGTAGACCGGGCCGAGATCGCCGTTCTCGTCGGCCCATTCGTCCCAGATCGAAACGCCGTTGTCCTTGAGATACTTGATGTTGGTGTCGCCGGCGAGGAACCACAGCAGTTCGTGGATGATCGAACGCAGGTGCAGCTTCTTGGTGGTCACCAGCGGGAAGCCCTCGGCGAGCGGGTAGCGACACTGCATTCCGAAATAGGAGATGGTGCCGGTGCCGGTGCGGTCGGTCGAGCGGGTGCCAAGATCGCGCACGGTGCGCAGGGCGTCGAGATACTGGCGCATGGGGCCTCCGGACTGGTCGTGTTGCCCCTCCGAGATAGCGGATCAGGGCGGCGAGGCAAAGTCAGAACCGCGGGCTTTTTGCAAGATGTTGGGGCATGTCGCGACCGGCGGTCGATATGATGTGGCGGCAGAATTGTCTCACACGGCCGTTATCGCCAGTGAGGGAGATTGATTGAACCGCGCGCTGATCCTAGCCTTCGGCGCAAAACACACGGGCCGGAGCCGGGGCAGATTCATGAAAACACTTGGTATTGCGCTCTCACTCTTGGCGCTGCTCGCGGCCTGCGGCAGCAGCAGCGGCAGTGGCGAGAACCCGTTGCAGAGCGATGTCGACTGCGTTCGCGATAACCCGTTGCAGGCATGCGAAAGCAGCGGCGACGGGGAAGACGGCAGCGACATTGGCGACGGCGGCACAGCCGACCCCGATGGGGTTCCCGGTGCGCTGTCCGAAAACCTCGCCAAGTTCAGCTTCGCCTCCGACATGCGAAGCGTCACGGTGACGATCAACGGCCTCGACTCGGGCAGCGCCGACGCGGTCTACATGCGCGACGACGCGCTGACCGATGCGCTGGGGATCGATGACTACATCGCCTATTCGCTGCAGGAGGACTCGCTCGACCGCTTCTTCATGTCACTCGGGTCAAGCAGCCTCGACGGCAGCGTCGCAGCGGCGGTCGTGGGGTCGGGCGCGCAGTTCGACACGGTCTATCAGGGCGGCACCTACGCGCGGGATGGCAGCTACGACCCGCCGGGCGCAGGGGAAGACCAGCAGGTCACCTATTCCGGCGACTACGCGGCGCTGACCAACCTCAGTACCCGCGACGGAACCGAGCTGCTGGATCCCGGCACGCTGCCCGACGGCTACGACGAGTTCGACCTGCCGGGACAGCCGGCGATGATCCGCGGCGCGATCCTGCTCAACGTGAGCTTCGTCGACAACGAGGTGAACGGGCAGATCTTCAACCGCGACATCATCGATCCGCGGGATACCCGCACCACCGAGCGGCTCAACGACGTGATGCTCGAGCTGGCCGAAATCGACCAGTCCGGCGAATTCCTCGGCTCAGCGGCCAATGCGGCCGGCGACAGTCCGACGGTCTCGGGCTCCTATGGCGGCATCTTCGGGGGCAAAAATGCGTCCTACGTGGCGGGGCTGACCAATCTGGAGTGGGATGGCGCCGGTGTCCTGGGGGCGGCGAGTGGCCAGGCGCAGGAGATCGGGATGTTCGTACTGACCCAATGCGGCACGCCCGGTGCGGTCGCGGCGCTCTGCCCGTAGCGTGACGTCCGCGCTGCTTCGGAGCCTGGGTTTCTCGCTGGCGCTCGCCCTGTGCGGGGAGGGGCTCCGCGCCGCGCCGCCGACCGCCGCGTCCGCGCCCGTCTCCTCCGAGACGGCTTCGGCACTTGGCGGCATGACCCTGAGCGCAGCGCAGATGCGCATTGCCGCTCTGCGGGCGGTGCAGACGGGGCATTATGCGCTGGCGGCGGAGCTTGGCGGGCTGCTGCTGCGGGCCGATCCCTCCGACCCCTACGGCCATTTCGTCATCGCCCAGGCCGAGCTGCGCCGTGGCAATACCAACGCCGCGCGCAAGGCGGCCCGGCAGACGCTGCGCTATGCCCGAACCGACGTGCAGAAACACGAGGCGGCACGGGTCATGGCGGCAGCCTATGCGCAAGACGAGAGTTACTTCCTGTCGCAGCTCTGGATGCGCCGCGCGTTCATGGTCGTGCCCAGCGAGGCCTTCGAGCAGCGGGCGGGGCGCGAATACAAGGCATTGCGCACCCTGTCGCGGCTCAGCCTGTCGCTCGAGCTCTCGGCCGCTCCCTCGTCGAACGTCAACGGCGGCGCGTCGGAAGAGATCAGCACTGTCGATGGGCTGCCTTTGGTCGGCATCCTCTCGCCCTCGGCACAGGCTCTCTCGGGGTTTTCCGCGCGCGGCGCGCTGTCGCTGGGCTACGCGGTGCAGCGCGGGCCGCAGTCCGAGACCACGCTGCGCGGCTACGGCACGCTGCGGCGGGTCTGGCTCAGCGATGAGGCGCGGGACAAGGCCCCGAGCGTCGAGAATTCCGACTTCGGCGCCTCTTCGATGGAGATCGGCCTGCAGCACCGGCGCCGGCTCGGCGAAAAGGGGCCGGTGGTGTCTGGCAGCGCCACGTTGGGGCGTGCCTGGCAGGGCGGGCTGCACAGCTACGACTACCGCCGCGCCGCGTTCAGCCTTGTGCAGCCGCTGGGAGTGGTCACCGCGTTGACCGCCGGCCTGTCGTGGCAGCACCAGCAGGATGCGGATACCGCTTACAATGATGTCGATACGGTCGGCTACCAGCTCGGGGTGATCCATGATCTCGGAACGCCGGGAACGGTTTCGGCTATGCTGATCGGCGGCGCGGCGGAGTCGCAGAATGGCCAGATCACCCGTGACACCCGCGGGCTGCGGCTCGGCTACGAGCCCAGTGCGCCGCTGGGACCACTGCGCCTCTCCTTTGCAGTCTCGGCCTTCGAACACCGCTACCCCGAGTACCGCGTGCTCTTCGCGGTGCCCGGCGGGCGCGCGGACCAGGTCTGGCGGGCCGAGGTGCAGGTCACATTCGAAAAGCTCGATTACGCCGGGTTCTTGCCGGTGCTCGATCTCAGCGCCGAGCGCTCCGAGAGCAACGTGAGCCGGTTCGAGACCGAGACCCTAGCCCTCAGCCTCGGCTTCAAGTCGCGCTTCTGAACGTGAAGTCTCGACAAGTGGGCGCGGCCTGCTAGCCTAGGGGTCAAAGACCCAAGACTAAGAGGAAAGGGCAAGAAATGCCGATCCGCTATCTGCACACAATGGTTCGCGTGAAGGATCTCGATAAATCCATCGCATTTTACGAGTTGCTGGGGCTGAAGGAACGCCGCCGCACGGAAAGCGAGAAGGGTCGCTTCACCCTGGTCTTCCTCTGCCCGCCCGATCAGGACGATGGCACGGCCGACGTGGAACTGACCTACAACTGGGACGGCGACGAGGGGCTGCCGTCGGATTCGCGGCACTTCGGGCATCTTGCCTATTCCGTGCCGGACATCTACGCGGCCTGCCAGACGCTCATGGACGCCGGGGTGACGATCAACCGCCCGCCGCGCGACGGCCACATGGCCTTCGTACGCTCGCCTGACAACGTGTCGATCGAGCTGCTGCAGCAGGGCGATGCCAAGGAACCGGCGGAACCCTGGGCGAGCATGCCCAACACCGGCCACTGGTAAGCGCATGGGCGGGCGTCTTGCCGCGGCGCTCACTCTGGGGCTGGGCCTCTGGTCCGGCTCCGCAGCCATGGCACAGGAGTCGTCCTGCCGGCTTGCGCTGCTGCTGGCGCTCGACGTCTCCTCCTCGGTCGATGATCAGGAATACCGGCTGCAAAAGGAGGGGCTCGCGGGGGCGCTGCGCGATCCCGACGTGCGCCGCGCGATCCTCGAGGGCGGCGGCGGCGTGGCGCTTTCGGCCTATGAATGGAGCGGGCGCAACCAGTCGCAGCTGGTGCTCGACTGGACCATGCTGCGCGACGAGGCGACGATCGACGCTGTTGTGGTGCGGCTCCTCAGCGCGCCGCGCAGCTACAACCGCTATCCCACCGCCATGGGCTACGCGCTTGGCTTCGGCGCCGGCATCCTCGAGGCCGCCCCGGACTGCGAGCGGCAAGTGATCGATGTCTCGGGGGACGGGATCACCAACGACGGGTTTCGCCCGCAGCAGGCCTACAGCCATTACCCCTTCGAGGGAGTGACGGTGAACGGGCTGGCGGTGATGGGTTCGGACCCGCGGGTGGTCGAGTATTTCGAGGGCGAGGTGCGGCACGGGCCGGGCGCCTTCGTCGAGGTGGCGTCGGGTTACAGGGATTTCCTGCGCGCTATGTCGCGCAAGCTTTTCCGCGAGCTCAATGACATGATGGTGGGCGAATTGGTGCCCATTCCCGGCCCCGAGGGACCCCTCGACTCGGCGCTGCGCTGAGCCCGTCTTGGTTCGGCATGGCCGCGGGCCTATATGTCGAGCAAGACGCTCCCCCGATCCAGCCTGACGGAGACACGCCATGGGATATGCGAAGACGGCCCTTCTGATGGCCGCGATGACGGCCCTCTTCATGGGGCTCGGCTACCTGATCGGCGGCAGCTCCGGCATGGTGATCGCGCTGATCTTCGCCGGGGGGATGAACGTCTTTACCTGGTGGAACTCCGACAAGATGGTGCTGCGCATGCACGGCGCGCAGCCGCTTTCGCCGGGCGATCGCTTCGGGCTTCACGACTTGGTGGCGCAGTTGGCGCGGAACGCCGGGCTGCCGATGCCCAAGGTCTACCTGATGGACACCCCGCAGCCCAACGCCTTTGCCACCGGGCGCAACCCGCAGAACGCCGCGGTGGCGGTGACCACAGGGCTGCTGCGCAGCCTCTCTCGGGAGGAGCTTGCGGGGGTGGTGGCGCATGAGCTGGCGCATATCCGCAACCACGATACGGCGATCATGACCGTCACCGCGACCTTTGCCGGGGCGATCTCGATGCTGGCCAACTTCGCCTTCTTCTTCGGCGGCTCGCGTGACGAGAACCGCATGGGGATTGTCGGCACGTTGGCGATGATGTTTCTCGCGCCAATGGCGGCGGGGCTGGTGCAGATGGCGATCAGCCGGACGCGCGAATATGCCGCCGATAAGGCCGGGGCCGAGATCTGCGGCAATCCGCTGTGGCTGGCCTCGGCGCTGGGGCAGATCCAGCGCGGGGCGTCGCGGATCGACAACCTGCGGGCCGAGGCGAACCCGGCCACCGCGCATATGTTCATCATAAATCCGCTGCACATGCACAAGCGCGACAACCTCTTCGCCACGCACCCCTCGACCGAGAACCGCATCGCGGCGCTGCAGGCGCTTGCGGCACAGGGCGGCTACGGTCAGCCGCGCGGCGCGCAGCGCGGCGGCATCTCCGGCGACTGGGGTGGGGCGGGCGGCGAGTTCGACGGTCGGGCCCAGGGGCGCGAGGTGATTGAGGATGATCCGCGCAAATCCAGTGTCGCGGGGCGTCCGCGTCCGGTACCGCGCAAGCGGCGTGAGGGGGATGAAGGGCCCTGGAGCTGACCCTCACCGGTGCTGGTGGCGGTCGTCCGACCTAGTAGATGTAGCGGATCTGATCCGTCCAGAACCGCTCCAGCCTCCGCAGCCCGCTGTTGACGTCCTCGAGCCCCTGCAGATCGAGGATCTGCCGCGCCTCGATGCCTTCGGAATGGCGCTGGAACAGATCGTCGACCAAGGCGCGGATATTGCGCCCCTTCTCGGTCAGTCGCACCCGCACCGAACGGCGGTCGATCTCGCAGCGCTGGTGGTGCATGTAGCCCATGTCGACCAGCTTCTTGAGATTGTAGCTGACGTTCGAGCCCTGGTAGTAGCCGCGCGATTTGAGCTCGCCGGCTGTCACCTCATTGTCGCCGATGTTGAACAGCAGCAGCGCCTGCACCGCGTTGATCTCGAGGATGCCGACGCGCTCGAACTCATCCTTGATCACGTCAAGCAGCAATCGGTGCAGCCGTTCGAGCAGCGAGAGGGACTCGAGGTAGCCCGCCACGTAGCCGGTGGCGGGTTTTCTTCCAAGGGGGGCGTGGATGCTCATGATCGTCTCCGCCAGTGCCATGCGGCCCAATGCCGAATGACCGAAGGTTCTGGAGCGAAAAGACCAAGAAGTGGTTAAATCTAGTCACATGTGGCGAAAAGCGCGGAGGCCGCGCCTTTCGATCTCGGCGTCGGCCAGTCCGGCCCGGGTCTCAGCCGTTCGCGGCGACCCTGGCGATCTCGGCGATCAGCGGGCGCAGTTCCTCGGGCGCGGGGCGCTGGCCGGAAATCCACTGGTAGAGATCGGGGTCATACTCGTCGAGCAGCGCCTCGTAGGCGTCGAGCTCGGCCTCGGTCATCACCTCGAGCCGGGCATCGGTGTAGCGCACGAGGATGATGTCCATCTCCTTGGTGCCGCGGCGCATCGAGCGCATGCGCAGCCGCTTGAGCCGGTGTTCGCGGGTCTCGCCAGTGAGTTCTGCCGTCATCTCAGGCCCCTTCCTTGAGCATCTTGCGCAATTTCTTCTCGAGGCGGCCCAGACGCTCGCCCGTCGCGCGCATTTCGCCGCGCAGGGCGCGAAGTTCAAGCAGCGTTTCGTCCAGATCGGGGGAAATCTGCGGCTCTTCCGCGTCCGGGGCCGAGACGCCGTCGCCCTCGCCGGTGATCAGCCAGACCATGGGCACCCCCAGCAAGCCGGCCAGCATCTGCAGCCGGTTCGCGCGTGGCTCCGAGAGGTCGTTCTCCCAGCCCTGCAGCGTCTTCAGCCGCACGCCGAGCCGCCGTGCCAGCGCCTCCTGCTCCATGCCGGCGGCCTCTCGGGCGGCGGCGAGCCGGTCGCCGAAGGTGGCCGCATCGGGGCCGTACCAATCGTTGTCGTCGATCATGACTCTCCTTTCGCGGCATTCGTGCCACCGGGGCTGGCGACGCGGGGGAAGCCGCTTGAACGGTGTCGGGGCGCAGCCTATGACATGAGGCGCAGCAATACAAACGGTGCCATAATGCCCTTTCTTTCCGAGACCCTCTCCCGCGTGAAACCCTCGCCGACCGTGGCAGTGACCCAGCTTGCCAACGAGCTGAAGGCGGCCGGGAAGGACGTGATCGGCCTTGGCGCCGGGGAGCCGGATTTCGACACGCCCGAGCACATCCGGAACGCGGCGAAGGCGGCCATCGACGCGGGCAAGACCCGCTACACTGCCCCCGACGGCATCATCGAGCTGAAGCAGGCGATCTGTGCCAAGTTCGCCCGCGAGAACGGGCTGAGCTACGTGCCGTCGCAGATCTCGGTCTCGACCGGCGGCAAGCAGGTGCTGTTCAACGCCTTCCTCGCCACGCTGAACCCCGGCGACGAGGTGATCATCCCCGCGCCTTACTGGGTGAGCTATCCCGACATGGTGCGCCTCGGTCAGGGCGAGCCGGTGATCATCGAGGGCGCGCTAGAGCGCGGCTACAAGATCACCCCCGACCAGCTCGAGGCGGCGATCACCCCCAAGACCAAGTGGTTCCTGTTCAACTCGCCGTCGAACCCCACCGGCGCGGGCTACTCGCGTGCCGAGCTGAAGGCGCTGACCGACGTGCTGATGAAGCACCCGCATGTCTGGATCATGTCCGACGACATGTACGAGCACCTCGCCTATGACGGGTTCGAGTTCTGCACCCCGGCCGAGGTCGAGCCGGCACTCTACGAGCGCACGCTGACCTGCAACGGCGTCTCCAAGGCCTACGCGATGACCGGCTGGCGCATCGGCTACGCGGGCGGGCCCGAGCCGCTGATCGCCGCGATGCGCAAGATCCAGTCGCAGAGCACCACCAACCCCTGCTCGATCAGCCAGTGGGCGGCGGTCGAGGCGCTGAACGGGCCGCAGGAGTTCCTCGGCGAATGGGTCGAGGTGTTCAAGCGTCGCCGCGACCTCGTGGTCGAGGCGTTGAACGCCATCGACGGCATCACCTGCCCGACCCCCGAGGGCGCCTTCTACGTCTACCCGACCATCAACGGCCTGCTGGGCAAGACCTCGGCAGGTGGTCGCAAGATCGACACCGACGAGGATTTCGCGACGGCGCTGCTGGAGGAAAACGGCGTGGCGGTGGTCTTCGGTGCGGCCTTCGGCCTGTCGCCTGCGTTCCGCATCTCTTACGCCACATCGGACGCGGCGCTGACCGAGGCCTGCAAGCGGATCGCGGCCTTCTGCGAGGCGCTCCGCTGATGGCCGGGGCGCTGCCGGAGTTCTTTTTCCGGACTCGCGACAACGGGGCCCTCGTGTTCCGCGTGGACAGCGAGAACCGGCAGCGCCGCATCGAGATGACCCAGATTGCCGTGGTCAACCTGGGCAAGGGCGAGGTGCGCGCCCATGGCGAGCACCAGCTCACCCCCGAGGAACTGGCGGCGATCGGCGCTTGGATCGAAGAGCGCAAGGCGCTGCTGGCGCGGCGCGGCTTCGACGAGATGCAGCGCACCGTCGACCAGCTCAACGCCGCCGCGCAATGGGCGCAGTCCAGGGCCTCCGATACCGAACTGGACGAGCTCACCGACGCGCTGCTGCTGGCCATGCACGACCTGCGCGGCGTGCTGGTGCGCCGCCGGGCCGAGAAGCTCAGCCGCGAGGGCTGAGCCCGGAACTCGGCAGCAATTCACCCGCTGAAATTGTCGCGGATCCAGGCGTAGACCGCGCGCAGCTCTTCGCCCGGCTGGCGGGCCAGCATTCGCAGCATGTAGCCATGTCCGCTCTCGATCTCGGCCCGCGCGGCGGCGGGCAGGGCGGGCACCAGCGCCCCGGTCTCCAGCCGGCTGTCGATTAGCCCGCGCCAGCCGAGCGCCACGCCCAGCCCCTTTTCCGCAGCCTGGATCACGTGATCGTAGCTGTTAAAGCTGATCCGCTCGCCGCCTCCGCGCACCTCTGGTTCCGGCCCGAGCTGCTCCAGCCAGTTGCTCCAGGTGAACCAGGGTGCGCCGTGCTCCGAGGTCAGCTCGATGAGCGGTAGCCCCTGCAGCGGGTCCGGGCGAGCAAGACCCGGATGCGCCGCGAGGAAGCCGGGACTGCAGACGGCCATGACCCGCTCGGGAAAGAGACAGCAGGTGCGCTCGCTTTCCTCCTGCCGTGGCTCCATGCGGATCCGCAGGTCAGCTTCTCGATCGGCGCCGGCCTCGGGCAGTTGCCGCGTCAGCAGCGAGAGGCCGAGCTCGGGGAAGGCGGCGCAAAGCGAAGGAAAGACCGGCAGGAAGCGCAGGCTGGCAAAGGCGAGGTCGGTCTCGATCACCACCGTCCGGCGGCGGGCGGGGCGCTGGAACCGGGCAAAGCCGGCGGCGGCCTCGCCGAGATGCGGGGCCAGCGCCGCGCGGAGCGCCTGCCCGTCGCGGGTCAGCGCGACGCCGCGCCGCTCGCGCCGCAGCAGACCCTTCCCGAGCGCTTCCTCGAGCGACTTCATCCGCTGGCTCAGACGCGGCTGCGAGAGCCCCGCCAACTCGGCGGCGCGCGAGAGCTGGCCGCAGTCCGCCACCAGCAGGAAGAGGCTGAGATCGGCGCTGTAGCGCGCGAAGATGCCATAAGGATTATCAATGTCAGGCATTAGGTAATTTCGCGATGCTTATTGTCTGAAGTCAACTACTCTCTTCAAAACTTATATCAGCATACAATGCGCAATCGCTGCGCGCCCCGCTTTTCCAACCGGCGGGCCGGGCGGCGTTGCGACAGAGACGCCCGCCCTTTGGCGGGCGCAACGCCGCGTGGAAAGGACAGCGCCCCGCATGAGCCAGACGAGCCGACCGAACATCCTGATCTTCATGGTCGACCAGCTGAACGGGACCCTGTTCCCCGACGGGCCAGCCGAGTGGCTGCACGCCCCCAACCTCAAGGCGCTGGCGGCGCGCTCGACCCGCTTCCGCAATGCCTATACCGCCTCTCCGCTCTGCGCGCCGGGCCGGGCGAGCTACATGTCCGGCCAGCTGCCCTCGCGCACCGGGGTCTACGACAATGCCGCCGAATTCGCCTCGTCGATCCCCACCTACGCGCACCATCTGCGCCGCGCGGGCTACCAGACTTGCCTCTCGGGCAAGATGCATTTCGTCGGACCGGACCAGCTGCACGGCTTCGAGGAACGGCTGACCACCGACATCTACCCGCCCGATTTCGGCTGGACCCCGGACTACCGCAAGCCCGGCGAGCGCATCGACTGGTGGTATCACAATATGGGCTCGGTCACCGGTTCGGGCGTCGCCGAGATCTCCAACCAGATGGAGTATGACGACGAGGTCGCCTACAACGCCACGCGCAAGGTCTACGATCTTGGCCGCGGCCATGACGACCGGCCGTGGTGCCTGACCGTCAGCTTCACCCACCCGCACGATCCCTACGTGGCGCGGCGCAAGTACTGGGATCTCTACGAGGACTGCGAGCACCTGCTTCCCGAGGTCGGGCCGATCCCCTACGAAGAGCACGACCCGCATTCGCAGCGCATCTTCGACGCCAACGACTGGCGCAGCTTCGAGCTGACCGAAGACGATGTGCGCCGCTCGCGACGCGCCTATTTCGCCAATATCTCCTATCTCGACGACAAGATCGGCGAGGTCATGGAGGCGCTGCGCGGCACGCGGCAGGAAGACAACACCATCATCCTGCTGGTCTCCGATCATGGCGACATGCTCGGCAATCGCGGGCTCTGGTTCAAGATGTCCTTCTTCGAGGGCTCGGCCCGTGTGCCGCTGATGATCGCCGCGCCGCAGATGGCGCCGGGCCGGGCCGACACGCCGGTCAGCAACATCGACGTCTGCCCCACGCTCTGCGACCTCGCCGGCGTGGCAATGGACGAGATCGCCCCCTGGACCGATGGCGAAAGCCTCGTGCCGCTGGGGCAGGGCGGGGCGCGCGGCACGCCGGTCGCCATGGAATACGCCGCCGAGGCCTCCTACGCGCCGCTGGTCTGTCTGCGGCAAGGGCGCTGGAAGTACATCCGCTGCGCGCTAGATCCCGATCTCCTGTTTGATCTCGAGACGGACCCGCACGAATTGACCAACCTCGCCGAAGACCCGCAGCACGCGGCCACGCTGGGCACCTTCCGCACCGCCGCCGATGCCCGCTGGGATCTTGCCCGGTTCGACGCCGAGGTGCGCCAGAGCCAGGCCCGGCGCTGGATCGTCTACGAGGCGCTGCGCAACGGCAGCTATTTCCCCTGGGACTTCCAGCCGCTGCAGAAGGCCTCGGAGCGCTACATGCGCAACCACATGGATCTCAACGTTGTCGAGGAGAACGCGCGCTTCCCCCGCGGTGAGTGACCCCGCGTCCCTTCCGCGATTGCGGTCCGACCCATCAAAACCCGGCCGCCAATGGGCGCTGCGGCCGGAGTAATCCCAACGCCCGACCAACAGGGACAGAGCCGCATGGCGAAAATTGAACCTCCTCTCTCAGACCTGCCGATCAAGACCGCCGACAAGGGTTTCTACAACGGCTTCTCGCTCGACGTGACCGTGACCTCCAAGCTTGCCGTGGGCGGGTTGGTGCTCTGGGCCGTCGCCTTCCCCGAGCAGGCGGGCGGCGTGCTCGGCGGGCTCAACACCTTCATCCTGGCGAACTTCGCCAGCTGGTACATCTACGTGATGGCGTTCTTCGTGCTGGTCTGCCTGGCGCTGGCGATCTGGCCTGCGGCCGGCAAGCTCAAGCTCGGGCATGACGACGAAACCCCCGAGTTCGACAACTTCTCGTGGTTCTCCATGATGTTCGGCGCGGGCATCGGGGTCGGCATGCTGACCTGGGCGGTGGCCGAGCCGATCTACCACTTCCGCAACAACCCCGAGGTGATCCAGGGGCTTGCGGACGGCGAGAGCATGAACAACTTCATGAACGCCTACCAATACAGCTACCTGCACTGGGGCTTCTCTGCCTGGTCCTCCTACGCCATCGCCGGTCTGGCGCTGGGGTATTTTACCTACCGCCGCGGCCTGCCGCTGACCATCCGCTCGTCGCTGACGCCGCTCTTTGGCTCGGCGCTCTCGGGCCCGCTTGGCCACATCGTCGACATCGTCGCGGTGATCGCCACCATCCTCGGCGTTGCGCAGACGCTGGGCTTCGGCGTCGAGCAGTTCGTCGCCGGAATGAGCAAGATCGGCATCGGCGACTGGCTCGTCACCGCCGAGGGCAACGCCTCGCCCGCCGGCATCATCGTGGCTCTGGTGGTGATCATGGGCGCCTCGACCCTCTCGGCGCTCTCGGGCGTGGGCAAGGGCATCAAGTGGCTGTCCAACATCAACATGGGGCTGTCGATCTTCCTGCTGGCCTTCCTGATGATCTTCGGCTCCACTTGGTTCGGCATGCAGGCGCTCTTTCTCGGCATGATCGACTACATCATCGCGCTGCCGAAGATGCTGTTCACGGTCTACCGTCCAGACGGCACCGAGACCGGCGACGCGCTCTCGGGCTGGCAGGGCGCCTGGACGGTGTTCTACTGGGCCTGGTGGGTGGCCTTCGCCCCCTTCGTCGGTCTCTTCCTCGCCCGCATCTCGCGCGGCCGCACCATCCGCGAGTTCGTGCTGGGCGCGATGATCGTGCCGTCGATCATGTGCTTCGTGTGGTTCTCCTTCGCTGGCGGCACGGCGATCGAAATGGAACTCTCGGGGGTCGCAGACGGCGCGATCTTCGGCTCCACCGACGGCGCTAAGATCTTCACCATGACCGGCCTCATGCTGGGCGACGTGCTGGGGTGGTGCATGGCGGTGATCATCGTGATTCTGCTGATGACCTATCTCGTGACCTCGGCCGACTCGGCGGTGCTGATCGTCAACACCATCAACGCGGCGGGCGACGAGGGCCCGAAAGCGCGCCCGCACATCATCTTCTGGGGCGTCACGCTCGGCCTCGTGGTCGGGGCGTTGCTGCTGGTCGGCGGGCTGACCGCGATCCAGACCGCCATGGTGATCGGCGCGCTGCCCTTCTCGGTGGTGATGCTGCTGATGTGCCTCGGCCTGTTCAAGGCAATCTACCGCGACGGTCTGCGCGCGCGCCACGGCGTGCCCTCGGTGACCGTGGAGATGCCGCCCGCTGAATGAAGCGGATGCGGTCATATGGGCCGGCCGGCGCAGCACTGCGCCGGCCGGTGGCGCTTCTCGCCTGCGCGCTGTTTCCCTACGGTGCGCAATTTGCCGGATAGCGCGGTAATGTCGCTCTCGGCCCCAGTGGTGCGGCGAAATACGGCGAAAAATTGACATAACCCCATCGCCTGCTAGCCTCGGGCCAAGAGTTTCCCGAAGTGCGGGTTTGTGAGGGATGAATATGCGAGTTCTCAGCGTTTGCGCCGCGGCAGCGGCATTGGTGGCCCTTGCGGGCGCAGCACAAGCGGGCAGCCAGGGATACCCCGGCGACATGTACATGCCCGGCTCCGCGGGCTTCGTGGCGGGCGCCGGCAACGCGCAGCCGCTGGTACAGGCCTACCCCGGCCCCAGCATGTGCGCGGGCAAGCAACAGCCGGTGATCCTCGGCGGCCAGATCTGGTGCGGCACC
The DNA here is from genome assembly GCF_003111685.1 of Alloyangia pacifica. NCBI lineage: Bacteria > Pseudomonadati > Pseudomonadota > Alphaproteobacteria > Rhodobacterales > Roseobacteraceae > Alloyangia > Alloyangia pacifica. The sequence continues at coordinate 493,683 of NZ_CP022190.1, forward strand.
CCCACCGGCGGCCTCTACGCGGAGCCTGCCCAACGCGCCCGCCGCAGCACAATGGGCACGCAGGGCGCGCCGCTGCCGCGGGCCTATGTTCCGGCCGGGCAGTAAGGCGTCGCTTCGACGCACCTCTCAAGGCCATACGGACTTGGCTTTTTCCGGCGAGCCGCGTATACGCGCGGCTTGAACCAATTCCGGGAACCGTCGCCATGCAGGGCAGTGCCAATCTCAACATCATGATCAAGGCCGCGCGCAAGGCGGGTCGGTCGCTGGTCAAGGACTTCCGCGAGGTCGAGAACCTTCAGGTCTCGATGAAGGGTGCAGGCGACTTCGTGTCGCGCGCCGACATCGCCGCCGAGAAGATTCTCAAGGACGAGCTGCTGGGCGCCCGCCCGACCTACGGCTGGCTTGGGGAAGAGGGCGGTGGCCAGGACGGCGAAGATCCGACCCGCCGCTGGATCGTCGATCCGCTGGATGGCACCACCAACTTCCTGCATGGCCTGCCGCATTGGGCGATCTCCATCGCGCTCGAGCACAAGGGCAAGATCGTCGCTGGTGTGGTGTTCGATCCGGCCAAGGACGAGATGTTCTACGCCGAGAAGGGCGCCGGCGCCTGGCTCAACGACTCGCGCCGCCTGCGGGTCTCGGGCCGCCACCGCATGATCGAGGCGATCTTCGCCACGGGCGTGCCCTTCGCCGCGAAGAAGACCCTGCCGGCGACCCTCAAGGACCTCGCCCGCCTGATGCCCGAATGCGCCGGCGTGCGGCGCTGGGGGGCGGCGGCGCTCGATCTGGCCTATGTGGCCGCGGGCCGCTACGACGGCTACTGGGAGCGCGAGCTGAACATCTGGGACATCGCCGCGGGCGGTCTCATTGCCTCCGAGGCGGGCGCGCTGGTCGAAGGCATCCGCGAAGACCAGGACCCCTACGAGACGGGCTCGATCCTCTGCGCGAGCAACAATATCTTCGACGCCTTCGCCAAGACCATTCGCGAGGTCTGAACGGGGCGCGCGCAGCCCGCGCAACCGCGGGCGACCGGAACAGGAAGGGAGCCGCATGGCTCCCTTTTTTTATCCGCGCTTGTTTTGAAGCAGAAATACGCCCGCCGGAGCCGCCCGCTCAGCGGTCGGATGGATGGTTGACCCCGTCCGACCATGGGATTGGCTCGTGCTCTGCCGGGTTTACCCCTTCGATGCCCCCTATGTTCACCCCGAACTCATTCGGGTTCGACCGGCGCCGGTGGTACATGTAGATGCCGCAGACCGAGCAGAAGTAGTGCTGCGCGGTGTTGGTGCCGAACTGGTAGAGCGTCATCTTGTCCGCGCCCTTCACCACCTCGACCCCGTCTTTCGGCGCGGTCACGGCGGCGGCGCCCCTGCGGCGGCAGAATGAGCAGTCGCAGCGACGGGCCGTGTTCAGCCCGTCCGCCAGCGTCACGCGCAGCGCGCAGGCGCCGCAGTGGCAGGTGACGGTGACCGGCGCGCTCGTCAAACTCCCGACCATGGGCCCTTCCTTCCGTTCTGGCGTGTTCCGGCGCGCGGGATATGTGTGCGGCCGATGGCGTATTTGGCGGCGGGATGCGGCGGCTGGCCGTGGGTGCGGTTCCAGAACGCCGGGCCGCCCCGCGCCAGCCAGACCGGGGCGATCATGAGGAGGCCCGCGACGAAGCCGCCCACATGCGCCCAATAGGCAACGCCGCCCTCGGCCCCGGCGCTGCCGATGCCGCTGAAGATCTGCAACCCGAACCAGACCGCCAGCAGCAGCCACGCGGGGATCGGCAGCACCTTGAAGATGATGATCAGGATGATGAGGATGTCGACCCGCGCCTTCGGAAAGAGCAGCAGGTAGGCGCCCATGACCCCGGCGATCGCCCCCGAGGCGCCGACCGTGGGCACCGCCGAGCCGGGATCGGCCAGATATTGCAGCAGCGCCGCCGCGACGCCCGAGGCGAGGTAGAAGAGCAGGTAGCGCAGGTGCCCCAGCATATCCTCGATATTGTCGCCGAAGATGAACAGGAACAACATGTTGCCGAAGAGGTGCATGACGCCGCCATGCAGGAACATCGAGGTGAGGATGCCGGTGTATCCGTAGCCCTGCGAGATATGCGCGGGGAAGAGCGCCCACCGCTCGAAGAAGACATCGAGCGCGGCGGGGTCGGTGAACAGCACCCAGTACCCCAGGAAGATCACCGTGTTGGCGATGATCAGCGCGTATGTGACATAGGGCGTGCGCCCCGAGGGGTTGTGATCTCGGATCGGGAACATGGCTGCCAGAGTGACGCGCGCGGGCCGGTCGTCAAGGGCGGATCGGCCGGACGCGTGGAAAATCCCTGCACACAGGCTGTCCCCGCCGCGGCCGGGCGGCACATCTCCTCTTCGGGCGCAAGCGCTGCGTGACCGTAGTTATGCTTCAGCGTCCTGAGAACGTGCGGGGTACCGGCCGGGGAGGCTGCACGTGGTAGCCCTCGCAGACAGATCCATTTCAAAGGTCTTTGGTTATTCGCCGCGCACGACGAAGACCGACTGTTTGGCGTGGCGGACCACCCGGGCGGCGTTCGGCCCCAGAAGGTAGTCGGCAAGCTCGGGGGTGTGCGACGACAGGACGATGGCATCGGCCTTGAGCTTGTCTGCGGCGATGAGGATCTGGTCGTAGATGCGCCCGTGTAGCACGTGCGGATGCACCTCGACCGCGTCCGGCACGTTGGCGTTCACCCAGTCCTTGAGCTTGGCGCCGACCTCCTTGAGGGCGCCCTTCTCGAAGCCCTCTCGAAAGTAGCCCGAGACCATCGACATGCCGAAGTCGGGCAGCACGGTCACCACGTGCAGCACCATGCCCTCGCCGCCGAGGTGCAGGGCCGTCGGCAGCGCCTTGGTCCAGCTCGCGGGGGCCGAGAGATCGATGGGCAAAAGGATCGTCTTGTACATCGCAAGGCTCCTCAGAAGGCCGGCACGGTCTGGCGGCGGCGTTGCATCAGGATCACCAGCCCCAGCAGCAGCAGCGCGGGGATGTAGAAGAGCTGCGCCGGCAGCCGTTCCTGCGGGACCAGCACCGAGGCGATCTGCACCGGCTCGTCGGCGTAGAAGTCGAAGCTCGCCAGCTTCTCGGCGGTGGGGGTGCCGAACATCGGCTCGTCGAGCTTCACCACGTCGCCCTCGGGGAAGAGCATCAGGCCGGAATTGTCGATCCGCTCCTGCGCGTTGGCGCCATGGGCGTCCATCACCAGCGTCGTCGAGGCAGTCTCGCCGGTGTTGAAATCCGGCCCTTCGATTTCCAGCCGGATCCGGCTGCCCTCCGGCAGCTCAGCCAGCACCTGCTCGAACTCGGCCGGCGGGATATTGTGGAAGGGGCTCTGCACCATGTTCAGCCAGACGTTGGGCACGAAGAGCGTGAAGGCCACCAGCAGCAGCGCCGCGCTCTCCCAGATGCGCGAGCGGGCGAAGAAATAGCCCTGCGTGGCGGCAGCGAAGAGCAGCATGGCGAAGGTTGCGACGATGAAGACGAAGACCGCATGCGCAATGCCCGTGGCGGTGCCGAGATCGACCCCGTAGAGGATCAGCGTTGGGTTGAAGATGAACAGGAACGGCAGGGCGACGGTGCGCAGGCTGTAGAAAAAGGCGGTGAAGCCCGTCTTAATCGGATCACCGCCCGAAACCGCCGCGGCCGCGAAGGACGCAAGCCCCACGGGCGGCGTCACGTCGGCCATGATGCCGAAGTAGAAGACGAAGAGATGCGCCGCGATCAGGGGCACGATCAAGCCTTCCTGCGCGCCGAGCGAGACCACCACATTGGCCATCAGCGAGGACACCACGATGTAGTTCGCAGTGGTCGGCAAGCCCATGCCAAGGATCAGCGAGAAAACCCCGACGAGGATCAGCATGATGATCAGGCTGCCGCCCGAGAGCTGCTCGACGAGGCCCGCGAGCTCTGTGCCGATGGGGGTCTTGGTGACCGTGGCGACGATGATCCCCGCCGCCGCCGTGGCGACGCCGATGCCGATCATGTTCCGCGCACCGGCGATGAGACCGTCGATCAGGTCCTGCCAGCCGTTGCGGAATTCCTCGGCCACGCGGGCGCCTTCGCCGCGCAGGATGGCCTTGAGCGGACGCTGAGTGATGATGATCAGAAGCATCAGCGCGGTGGCGTAGAACGCGGATTTCGCCGGGCTCTGCCGCTCGACCATCAGGAACCAGACCAGCACGATGATCGGCAGGATGTAGTGCAGCCCGGTGGCATAGACTTCGCCCACGGTGGGCAGCTTGATGTTGGGATCGCTGGGGTCGTCGACCTCGAGATCGGGGCGGCGCGCGGCGATGGCGAGAAGCCAGAGATAGACCGCGGCCAGCACCACCATCATGATCGGACCCGACAGTCCCGGGGCGACCGACTTCAGGGCGCCGACCGCGTAGATCAGCGCGGTGAACCCCGCGCCGGCGACGGCAAACCCGATGAAGAACTTGAGGATCATGCCGCCGAAGGACTTGGCCTCGCCAAGGGCGGGCATGTTCTTCTTCAGTGCCTCGAGGTGCACGATGTAGACCAGCGCGATGTAGGAAATCACCGCCGGGATGAAGGCGTGCTTGATCACCTCGACGTAGGAGATGCCGATGAACTCGACCATCAGGAAGGCAGCGGCGCCCATCACCGGCGGCATGATCTGGCCGTTGACCGACGAGGCGACCTCGACCGAACCGGCCTGTTCGCTGGTGAAGCCGACGCGCTTCATCAGCGGGATGGTGAAGGTGCCGGTGGTGACCACATTTGCGATCGACGAGCCCGAGATAAGGCCGGTCATTGCAGAGCCGACAACTGCGGCCTTCGCAGGGCCGCCGCGCAGGTGGCCGAGCCCGGCAAAGGCGAGCTTGATGAAGTAGTTGCCCGCGCCGGCCTTATCCAGCAGCGAGCCGAAGAGCACGAAGAGGAAGACGAACGCCGTCGAGACCCCGAGCGGGATGCCGAAGACCCCTGCGGTGTCGAGCCATTGCGCGTTGATGAGCGCGGTGAAGGACAGCCCCTCGTGCTCGATCAGCTCGGGGATCAGCCAACCGGTGCCCATGTAAGCGTAAAGCAGGAAGAGCGCGCCGACGATGGTCAGCGCCGGACCCAGTGCGCGGCGGCTGGCCTCGAGAAGGATGACAAGGCCGACGGCCCCGATGATCACCTGGAACTGCGTGGGAAGCCCCGAGCGGGCGGTCAGCGCGAGTTCCTTGGAGAAGAGGAAAACGTAGAAGGCGCAGAAGCCGCCGATGGCCATGAGGATCCAGTCGGTCAGCGGCACGCGGTCGCGGGGCGAGGATTTCAGCGCCGGATAGGCGAGGAAGGCCAGCAGGATGGCGAAGGTCAGGTGGATTGGTCGGGTCTGCGACGAGTTGAGCGCCGGCAGCACGTCGGCGAACCAGAGCTGCGGCTGTGCGATCCAGAGCTGGAACAGCGACCAGGCCAGCGCGAGACCCGCGATGAGCATGCCGACAAACCGGTTCGTCGGCGCCCGCGCGCCGCTGTCGGTGCTGGCAACGAGATCCTGCAGTTCTTCGTCGCTGAACTGGCGACCGCCGTGGTCGGGACCGGTCTGCTGTGGGTGGTCGGTCATGCTGCGCGCCCCTCTGATGCCGCCTTCCGGAAAGGCCCGGGCGCCTTCGCAGCGCCCGGGCCGGGTCTCATACGCGGAGCCGTGATCTTACTCGATCAGGCCGGCTTCGCGGAAATAGCGCTCGGCCCCGGCGTGCAGCGGCGCCGAGAGACCCGCGGTTGCCATCTCTTTCGGATCGAGGTTGGCAAAGGCCGGGTGCAGGCCGCGGAACTGGTCCATGTTGTCAAAGATCGCCTTGACCACCTGGTAGACGACTTCTTCCGGCACATCCTCGGAGGTCACGAAGGTCGCGCCGACGCCGAAGGTGTGGGTGTCCTCGTCATTGCCGCGGTACATGCCGCCGGGGATGGTGGCGGTGCGGTAGAAGGGGTTGTCGGCGACGAGCTCGTCAACCGCTTCGCCCTCGACGTCGACCAGCACGGAGTCGCAGGCGGTGGTGGCTTCCTGGATCGAGCCCGACGGGTGTCCGACGGTGTAGACCATCGCGTCGATGTTGTTGTCGCAGAGCGCCTGGGACTGCTCGGCCGCCTGCAGCTCGGAGGCGACAGCGAAATCGTCCATGGTCCAGCCCAGCTTGTCCATCAGCACTTCCATGGTGCCGCGCTGGCCGGAGCCGGGGTTGCCGACGTTGACGCGCTTGCCCTTGAGATCCTCGAAGGTCTCGATGCCGGCATCGGCACGGGCAACCACGGTGAAGGGCTCGGGGTGGACGGAGAAGACGGCGCGCAGGCCCTCGAACGGCCCCTGTTCCTCGAAGCGCGAGGTGCCGTTGTAGGCGTGGTACTGCCAGTCGGACTGGGCGACGCCGAATTCCAGCTCGCCGCCGCGGATGGCGTTGATGTTGAACACCGAGCCGCCGGTGGATTCGACGCCGCAGCGGATCCCGTGCTCGGAGCGACCGCGGTTCACCAGACGGCAGATCGCGCCGCCGGTCGGGTAGTAGACGCCAGTGACGCCGCCGGTGCCGATCGAGATGAACGTCTGCTCCTGCGCGGTGGCTGCGCTCGCGCCGATCGCGGTGGCGGCGGCCACGAGGGCGCCGATGAGGGGTTTGGTCATGTCGTGTGTCTCCCTGGAAAGTGTCCGAGATTCGGCTCTCGCGTGTCAGTGAAACATTTCATTGCGAAGGGTCAAGTTAAACAATACAAATGTATCACGCCTGCCAACCCCACGACCTAAGTCGAAACCCCTTCGAGTAAAGACCCGGGAGGCCGAACTGCCGACAGCTTCTTCGCTAGACGATCTGGCCCGCGCGCTGCGCCAGCTCGGCCGCAGCGGCACACCGCGCGTGGCGGCGCTGGCACGCTGGGCGTCGGATCAACCCGAAGAGATCGCGCTGAATTCCGTGCGAAGCCTCGCCGAGCGCTCGGGGGCCAATGCCAACACGGTGGTGCGCCTGTCACAGGCGCTGGGGTTCGCCGGGTACGAAGCCTGCCGCAATGCCTTTCAGGATGCGCTGCGGCAGGGCGGCGAGTTCTATGGCAAGCGGGCGGGAGAGCTTTCGGGGCGTGACAGCGCCTCGGTGCTCGACGCGATCCGCGAGGCGGGGCACCGCAACCTCGAGTCGGCCTTTACCCCCGAGAGCCGGGTGGCGATAGACAAGGCCGCGCGGATCATGCTCGAGGCGCGACAGGTCTACGTGGTGGGGGTACGCAGCTGCTACGCGATTGCCGACTACCTCGGCTATACTGCCCGCATGGCCTTCGACAATTTCGCGCCGCGGGCGGGCACGCCGGGGGACATCCGCGACCGGATCGCCCTGGCGGGGCCCGGCGACGTGGTCCTGTCGATCAGCTTCCGGCACTACTCGGTCGAGACCATCGCGGCGCATGACCTGGCGCTGCGCCAGGGGGCACGGACGGTTGCCATCACCGACGATCCCCGGGGGCCTCTGGCGCGTGGGACAGAGGTGGTGATGCTGCCCGAGATGCACGGGCCGCAGCCCTTGCCGAGCATGATCGGCGCCTTTGCCCTGGCCGAAGCGCTGGTGGCGAGCATGGTGGTGCAATCGGATCGGGCGCTTGGGAACATCACCCGCTTCGAGCAGCGGCTGCACGAGGCGGGGGCATATCTCTAGGCTTTCGAAAGCAGGGCGCCAAGATCCTCGGCCTCAGCGCCCTTCGCGCGCCAGCGCTCCCTTCGGGCGAGCCGGGGCCTTAAAGAAAAGCACCGCGCCGGAGGGGCGCGATGCTGTGGGGTCTTCGTCTCTGGCTTGGCTCAGAAGCCGAGCGCCATGCCGTCCTTGCGGCTGTCGCTGCCGCCAGAGAGCAGGCCGGTCTCGGCGTCGATGCGGATCGCCTGACTGCCCCCGATCGGGCTGGTCATCACCTTGAGCTTGTGGCCGCGTTTTTCCAACTCGGCGCGGGCCTCGGCCGACACACCCGGCTCGATCTGCAACTCGCCGTCATGGGCGAAACTGCGCGGTGCATCCATCGCCGCCTGCAGGTCGAGGCCGAGATCGAGCACCCCCGACAGGAAGGCCGCATGGCCGGCCGCCTGATACTGTCCGCCCATGACGCCGAAGGGCATGACCACCTCGCCGTCCTTGCGCAGCATGCCGGGGATAATGGTGTGCATCGGGCGTTTCTTCGGTGCGATGGCGTTGGGGTGCCCCTCGATCAGCCGGAACGACGCGCCGCGCGAGTGGAAGAGCACGCCGGTCTCGGGGTCGAGCCGGGTCGAGCCGAATCCGTGGAAGATGGAGTTGATGAAGGACAGCGCGTTGCCCTCGGCATCGACCACGCAGAGATAGATCGTGTCCTTGTGCTCGGGCTCGTCCCAGAGCGCGGGCTCCATGGCGCGGGTCATGTCGATGCGCGCGGCGAGGGTGTCGACCACCTCGTCCGAGAGCAGCGTCTCCACCACGTCGGGGCAGCTGGCCGGGTCGGCGATCAGCGCGTCGCGGTGGTGGTAGGCGAGCTTGGTGGCCTCGGCGTGCAGGTGGATGCGGTCCGCCTCGGACATCTGACGGCCCATGTCGAACTTCGAGAGGATGCGCAGGATCAGCAGCGCGGCGAGGCCCTGGCCGTTGGGCGGGCATTCGATCACCTGATGACCGGCGTAGCTGGCCGAGATCGGGTCGGTCCAGAAGGCCGCATCGGTGCCCTCGTGGAAGTCCTGGGCCGTGTGCAGCCCGCCGAGCGACTGCAAGTGCGCGGCCATCTTCGCGGCGGTCTCGCCCTGGTAGAAGCCCGCGGCGCCCTTGGAGGCGATCTCGCGCAGGCGGTCCGCCAGCAGAGGCTGGGCGTGGCGCTCACCGGCGGCGGGGGCGCGGCCGTTCGGCACGAAGACCTTGGCGGCGTGCTCGTCCTTGCCCACCAGCTTGGCTGCCTCGGCCCAGTCCTGCGCAACGCGCGGGGTCACCGCGTAGCCGTTCTCGGCATAGCCGATGGCGCGGGCGAAGAGCCGCTCGAGCGGCATCGTGCCATGGTCGGCATGCAGCAGGCACCAGGCCGAGATGGCGCCAGGGATGGTCACCGAATGCGGGCTGGTCTGGGGGATCTCATCGCCGAGGCCCGCCTCCTTCAGCGCCGCGACCGTGGCGGCGGCCGGGGCGCGGCCAGAGCCGTTCAGCGCCTTCACCGCACCGCCCTTCGGCGCGTAAAGCGCGAAGCAGTCACCGCCGATGCCGGTCATCAGCGGATCGACCACGCATTGCACCGCCACGGCGGCCAGGGCCGCATCGACGGCGCTGCCGCCAGCCGAGAGGATCTCAATTCCGGCTGCCGTCGAGAGCGGATGCGAGGTGGCAATCATCGCCTGCGAGGCCAGCGTGCTGGGGCGTTTGGCGGAGAAGAAGTCGAACATGCTTGGATCGTCCTGTCGGGTATAAAAAGTGCCGAGATTTAGTTGTCCGTGAGTGATGGCGGTCTCGGCAGAGTCTCGTCAAGTGTCTGATGGGGAAAGCGGGTGCAGGCAGGCCACGGCGCGGCCCGCTCCCAGCGTTCCCAGTTGCGGGTCGCGGGCGCGGCAATCGTCCTGCGCCATGGGGCAGCGGGTTGAGAAGCGGCAGCCCTTCGGCAGGTCAAGCGGGCTCGGGATCTCGCCGGGCAGCGGCTCGGGGATCGGCTCGAAGAAGCGCGGCGCGGCGCCCCGAAGGGCGGCGGCGTAGGGGTGCGCCGGAGCGTTCAGCACGGCGTCGGTCGGGCCAGTCTCGACGATGCGGCCAAGGTACATGATGGCGATCTGCTCGCAGAGATAGCTCGCCACGCCAAGGTCGTGGGTGATGAAGACCAGCGTGAGGCCCATCTCCTGCTGCAGTTTGCGCAGCAGCGTCAGGAGCTGCGCCTGGGTCGACACGTCAAGGCCCGAGACCGCCTCGTCCGCCACCAGCACCGAGGGCTCGGAGGCCAGCGCGCGGGCGATGGCGACGCGGCGCACCTGCCCTCCGGAGAGGCCCGACGGGTAGCGCTTGGCGGCATCGGCGGGCAGGCCGACGCGCTCCAGCAGGTCGGCCACGCGGGTCTCTTCCTGCGCCTTCGGCACGATGCCGAAGTGGCGCAGCGGCTCGGCGATCAGCGCGCCGACGGTCATCCGCGGGTCGAGCGAGCCGCGGGCGTCCTGGTAGACCATGGCGACGTCGCGGGCGAAGCGCGTGCCTTCAGCGCGCACCTCGCGGATCGGGCGGCCGTGATAGAGCGCGCGGCCACCGCTCGGGGCGTCGAGCCCCAGCAGCACGCGCAGCAGGGTGGACTTGCCCGAGCCGCTTTCGCCGACAAGCGCCAGCGAGGCCCCCTTCTCGACGCTGAGCCGGACGCCGTCGAGGGCACGCAGCCCGACCTTCTCGCGGGTGAAACGGCGGCCCGGCGGGCGGACCTGGAAGACCTTCTCGACCTCGATCAGCTCGAAGACGGGGGCGGTGCGGGACGGGGCTGCCGGGGCGGCGGTATCAAGCATCATTCCGGGTTCCAGCAGGCAAAGAGGTGGTCGCGCGCGTCGCTGCGCGCGGGATCGGCGGGGGAGAGCGGCGGCGCTTCGCGCGCGCATCGCTCCAGCGCGCGGGGGCAGCGGGTCGCGAAGCGGCATCCGGCGGGCATCTGATCGTGCGACGGCACGGTGCCTTCGGGCGCCTGCAGATCCTTGCGCCCGATCTCCAGCACGCAGCTTTCGAGCTGGCGGGTGTAGGGATGCCTGTGGCGTTTCAGCACCTCCTCGGAGGGGCCGGATTCGACCACCTGCCCGGCATAGAGCACCACGATCCGGTCGCAGGACTGGCTGGCCAGAGCCAGATCGTGGAGAACGAAGATGCAGCTCGCGCCGCGTTCGCGGGTGAGCTGCAGGATCAGCCGGATGATCTGCGCCTGGATGGTCACGTCGAGCGCCGAGGTCGGCTCGTCGGCGAGCAGCAGGTCGGGGTTGCAGGCGAGCGCGATGGCCACCATCACCCGCTGCTGCATCCCGCCCGAGAGCTGGTGCGGAAAGGCTGAGAGCCGCGCCTCGGCGTCGTTGATGCCAACTTGTGTGAAAAGCTCGATGGCGCGGATGCGGGCCTCGCTGCGCGACAGGCCGAGGTTGCGGCGCAGCGTGGTGATCAGCTGCCGGCCCACGGTGTAGGCCGGGTTCAGCGCCGCGCCGGCGTCCTGGAAGATCATCGACAGGCGCTGGCCGCGCAGCTTCACCATCTCGCGCTTGCGCATCGACAAGAGGTCGCCCGCCCCTTGGAAATCGGCGGCACCCTCGACCTCCGCCCCGTCGAGAAGCTGCATGAGCGCGGTGGCGATGGTCGACTTGCCCGCGCCGCTCTCGCCCACCAGCGCCAGCGTCTCGCCCTTGGCGAGCGAGAGGCTCACCCGGTCGAGGATCTTTGCCGGGCCGCGATGCACGGTCAGCTCCGAGACGTTCAGCAGCGCCTCGGCGTTGATCTGTTGCAACATCATGCGCCCCTCCGGCTCTTGGGGTCGTATTCCTCGCGGATGCCGTCGCCGACGATCGACAGGGCGATCAGCAGCAGGGCAAGCGCGAAGCCGGGCATGGCCGACATCCACGGCGCGAAGCTGACGAAGTCACGGCCCTCGGCGATCATCAGCCCCCAGTCGGGGGTCGGGGGTGTCACGCCGATGCCGAGGAACGACAGCGAGGACGACACGAGGATGGCCTCGGAGATGCGGATGGTGACCTGCACGGCAAGCGGGAAAACCACGTTGGGCAGGATGTGGCAGCGGATCACCTGCAGCGAGGGGATCGACATGAGCTGCGCCGCCTCGACGAAGCCCTGCACCTTCACCTGCATGACATCAGCGCGGACGGTGCGCGAGAAGGGCCCGATCATCGACAGGCCCACGGCGATCACCACCTTGTCGACGCCCTGTCCCAGGATGGCGATGAAGGCGACGGCGAGGATCAGCGAGGGCAGGGCGAGGATGGAATCGATGAGCCGCATCAGCGCCCATTCCACCCAGCCGCCCGAAAGCCCGGCGGCAAGGCCGATCACCAGCCCTCCGGCGGCGCCGATCAGCACCGAGAAGAGGCCAATCACCAGCGCATAGCGGGCGCCATAGATGACCCGCGACAGGATGTCCTGCCCGTAGCTGTCGGTGCCCAGCGGATGTGCGCCCGAAGGCGGCTGCATCATGGCGTCCATCGACTGCATCACCGGATCGTAGGGCGCAACATGCGGCGCGAAGATCGCGGCCAGCAGGTAGGCGGCGGCGATGACCAGCGCGACGGTGAAGAAGGGGCGGCGCACGAAGATCGAGCGGCGCTTGCGGCTCTGCGCCTGCGGTGCCGGCCCGGCGGGCGGCAGCGTCGCGGGGGCCGGGGCGTTGGTGGCCTCTGCGCTCATTTGCGGTCTCTCAGTCTGGGGTCGAGGATCGGATAGGAGAGGTCGACCAGCAGGTTGACCCCGATGAAGAGGAAGGCGGTCATCATCACTCCGGCCTGCACCACCATGTACTCGCGCCCCAGCACCGCCGAGGTCAGCATCTGGCCGATGCCCGGCAGATTGAAGACGGTCTCGGTCAGCACCGTGCCCTGCAGCAGCGTGCCGAGCTGCAGCCCGAGGATGGTGACCAGCGGCATGGCGATGTTGCGCACGCCGTGCACCCAGATCACCCGCCAGCCGGGCTCGCCCCGCGCGCGGGCGGCGGCGATATAGGGCTGGTCGAGCACCTCGATCAGCGTGGCGCGGGTCAGGCGCGTGATCATCGCGATGAAGTAGGTGGAAAGCGTCAGACCCGGCAGGATCATGTGGTAGACGCCGGTCCAGAAGTCCTCCCAGGGCGAGACATAGCCCATCACCGGGAACCAGCCGAGCCGCACCCCGAAGAACCAGATCAGCAGGATGCCGAGCAGGAAGGACGGAAAGGCGGTGCCGGTCAGGGCAAAGACCGCCGAGCCCGCATCGAAGGCGGTGTCCTTCTTGACCGCCGAGAGAACCCCCAGCGGGACGCCGATCAGCACCGCGAAGACGAGCGAGAAGCTCGCCAGCGTCAGCGTCACCGGCAGCGCTTCCTTGAAGGCATAGGTGAAGATGTCGGTGCGGGCGACGAAGGAGGTGCCCCAGTCGCCCTGCACGAAGTTCTTTGCCCAATCGGCGTATTGCGCCAGGAAGGGCCGGTCCAGACCCATTTCGGCGGTGAGCGACTCGTAGGACTCCTGCGAGTATTCCGAGCCGAGCATGATCTGCACCGGGTCGCCCGGCGCCAGCTTCAGCAGACCGAAGGTGGCAACCGAGACGATGAACAGCACGACGAGCGTCTGCCCGAGCTTTCCGAGGGTCTGGACCAGCAGCATCAGGCGAGGCTCACCGAATGCAGGTTCACGAGGTCGGCGGGGATGTAGTTGAAGCCCTGCACCTTGTCCGAGAAGACCTTGTAGATCGGCATATGCGCCATGATCGCGATCGGCGCCTCGTCCATCAGCAGATCCTCTGCCGCATAGTAGAGCTTGGCGCGCTCCTCTGTTTCCAGGATCACCTGCGCCTGCTTGCACAGGTCGTCGAACTCGGTGTTGACCCAGCCGCAGAAGTTCCAGGCGCCGTCCGACTTGAACTCGGGGTAGATCGTCTCGTCGGGGTCGAGGTCGGCCACCCATTCGAAGTCGTAGAGGTCGAAGTCGCCCTCGTTGCGGCGCTTGACCCAGGCGGCGGGCTCGATCAGCTCGAGCTTCACCTTGATACCGATCTCGGCCAGCATCGGCGCCACGGTCTGCGCGATGCGCGTGCCGACCGGGCCGCGCTCGGCCATCATGTAGGTCACTTCGATCTCGTCCTGGTTTTCCGCCTTGGCGCGGAATTCCTTGGCCTTCTCGAGGTCGAACCACTGGCCGCGGCCCGAGGTGGCGATCTCGGGGTCGAAGAAGCCGCTCATCGGCGGGGAGATCGGGGTATAGGCCTGCTGGGCACGGCCGAAGTAGGCCTGTTTCACCAGCTTCTCGCGGTCCAGCGCCCAGGCGACGGCGCGGCGCAGGTTGATGTCGGTGAAGGGGCCTTTCTTGCAGTTCATGCCCACGAAGGTGTAGTTGCCCTCGATCTCGCCGTAGAGCTTCGCCTTGGGGAAGGCGTCGACTTGGTCGACCAGCTGCATCGGGCAGTCGGTCATGCCGTGGATCTGGCCCGACATCAGCGCGGCGAGCGCGGTGGAGGCTTCGTTCATCAGCACGAAGGTGACGCGCTCGAGCTTGGGCATGTCCGGCTCGAAGTACTCGGTGTTGGCCTCGAGCTCGATGGCGTCATTCTCGCGCCAGGACACGAACTTGAACGGGCCGGTGCCAACCGGGTTGCGGCCGTAATCGGTGCCGTATTTCTGCGCGGCGGCGGGGCTGACGATGGTGCCGGCGCGGCCGGTCGAGCCGTTGAGCGCCACGGGCAGGAAGGCATAGGGTTGCGAGAAGTGCAGCTTGACGGTCAGGTCGTCGACGATCTCGATCTCTTCCAGCAACTCCAGCTTCCAGGCATGCGGCGACTTGGGCTCGCCTTCTTTGACCCGCAGCAGCGAGAACTTCACCGCCTCGGCGTCGCAGGGGGTGCCGTCGTGGAACTTGACGCCCTCGCGCAGCTTGAAGACGTGGGTCTTGTCGTCCTCGAGATCCCAGGTCTCGGCCAGATCGGGCTCGAAGGTCACCTGCTCGCCGTCATAGGAGATCTTCAGAAGGCCATTGTGGATGTTGTTGATGATCTGGATCGCCGACAGGAAGCCGGTGAAATGCGGATCAAGCGTGTCGATCACCTTGACCGAAGCGATCTTGAGGTGTCCGCTCTGCTGGGCGCGGGCAATCCCGGGGAAGGATCCCGCGCTCGTCGCGGCGACGATGCCGGCGCCGAGACCCTTGAGCACGGCGCGACGGCCGAGCCGGGCCGAGAGGCGCTCGGCCAGCACTTTCTTGTGGTCGACTTGCGTCATGTCTTGTCTCTCCTGTTGGCATGGTCTCCTCCCATGTCGAAACAAACCCACCGGGCCCCGCCTGTCCGGTTGTCCCGGCTCTGAGGTGCTAACAGCCCAATTGGACGGCGTTTTTTCGTGTTTCCTCCTGTACCGACCTGTTGTCTCGTAATTTCAGGTTGTGAGGACATGTATACATAAGCAAGATAAAAGTGTTCATTTCGACGGGGGCGGGCCGCATATGATTATTCGGACGGCAGAAAGCATTTTCGACAGTCTGGTGGATCAGATCGTGGCAGGGCGGATGAAGCCCGGAGAGCCGCTGGCCGAGCAGGCGCTGGCCGAGCAATTCGGCGTCTCGCGCACCCCGGTCCGCGAGGCCCTGCACCGGCTCGAACAGGCGAACCTTGCCGAGCGCGGCGCGCGGCGCGCTTTCGTGGTGCGCCAGATGAAGGCCAGCGATCTCGCCGAACTGTTCGAAGCGGTAGGAGAGGTGGAAAGCGTGCTGGCCGCGCTGGCGGCGCACCGGATGACCGAGATCGAGCGGCGCCACATGCTGGCCATCCTTGAGGAAGGCAAGACCTGCGGCGAAGACCCGGAGCGCTACGGGCTGATCAACGCGCGGTTCCATGCGGCGCTGACGACCGGCGCGCGCAATGCCGCGCTGGCCTCGGTGCTGGACGAGCTGAACCTGCGCACCCAAGCGTGGAGGGAGGCGAACTTCCACGTGGATGCCTCGCGCCTATCGAGCTCGCGCGCCGAGCATGACGCCATCGCCGAAGCGATCATGCGGCAGGACGCCGAGGCCGCGCGCGGGCTGATGCGCAGCCATGTCGCCGCTTCCTATATGGTTCTAGCCGACATCCTGTCGCGCCGCGGGGACTGAGGCCGCCGCGCGCGCGACCCGGCAGAAAGCACCTCGCCACAGGCGCAGGGGCATGGCACTCTCCGGGCAGGCCACCTATTTCGATGCCTGAGAGGATTTTGCCATGCATTCCAGACATCTCTACGCGGTTCTGCTCGCGCTCACCGTCGTGGCTCTCGGCACGGGATCGCCGGCGCTGGCCCATTCGGGGGATGCTGCCGCGGGGGGCTTCGTGACGGGTTTCCTGCACCCGATCCTCGGCTGGGACCACGTGATCGCCATGGTGGCGGTGGGGCTCTGGGGCGCCTTTCTCGGCGCGCCCGCGGTCTGGCTGCTGCCGGTGACCTTCCCGCTGGTCATGGCGGTTGGCGGGATGCTGGGCGCGGTGGGGGTGCCGCTGCCTGGGATCGAGACGGGGATCGCCGCCTCGGGTCTGGTCATTGGGCTCGCGGTGCTCTTCGCCGCGCGTCCGCCGCTGCCGGTGGCGGCCGCGATCGTCGCGGTCTTCGCGGTCTTCCACGGCCATGCCCATGGGACCGAGATGCCCGGTGCGGTGAGCCCGCTGGCCTATGCGGGCGGCTTTGTGATCGGCACCGGGCTTCTGCACCTCTGCGGCATCGCTTTCGGCATGCTGACCCGCTCGCGCCCCGGCACGCTGGCCGTGCGCGGCGCTGGCGGTGTGATCGCGGCACTCGGCGCGGGCTTCCTGACCGGCGCGCTGTGAGGCGGACGGCCCTCGCGGCGGTCGCTGCGTTTGCGCTGACGCCGGGGGCCGCGCTCGCGCATGACGCCGTCGGAGACCTTGGGCCGTTCTACTCGGGGCTGCTGCATCCGGTGATGGCGCCGCTGCAGACGCTTCTGCTTGTGGCGGTGGCGCTGCTTCTGGCCCGGCAGCCGCTGGCCTCGGTGCGGCGCGCCTATCCGGCGCTGGTGCTGGCGGGGGCGGCGGGACTCGTGCTGCACGGGGTCTGGCCGGAGGTCGCGACGTCGATGCGGATCGGTGCCCTTCTGACGATTGCGCTGGGGGCGCTGGCGCTTTGGGGGATCGCGCTGCCGGGGGCATTGCTCGCGGCGCTCGCCATGGCGGGCGCGGCGCTTGCGGCGCTCTCGGGGGATGCGCCGTCGGCCACGCGCGAGGGGTTGCTCGGCGCGCTCGGCGGCATCCTCGGGATCGCCGCCTTCGTGCTGCTTGTGTGGGGTGCGCTCGACCTGCTCCAAGCGCGGTTGAAGCGGATCTCAGGCGCAGTCTGCGCCGCATGGCTCATCGCGATCGGCGGCATGGCGGCGGTGCTGCCAGGCTGACCGCTCAGGCGGCGCCCACGGTCTCGGCAGTCTGCAGGGCCGTGCGCAGCCCGGCAGGGTTGATCGGCTTCAGGCAGCATCCGGCGTGCGGGTACTTGGCGTGGATCTCGTCGTCGTAGACATGGCCCGATTGGAACACCAGCCCCACGCCCATGTCGCGCAACCGATCCGCGAGGGGGAAGACCTCGCCATCCTTCAGGCGCACGTCCAGAAGCGCGATGTCGGGTCGCTGATCTCCCAGCGCGGCAAAGGCCTCGCGCAACCCGGGGAAGGGGCCGATCACCTCGTAGCCGAAGTCCTCGACCAGCATCTGCAGGTCCATGGCGACGATCACCTCGTCTTCGCAAATCATAACACGGCCTCGGGTCGTGGTCGTCTCACCGCTCGTCAGGGACATAACGCAGCACCATCCTTCTTTCGTAGTCGCTGAAGTCTACGGACACCGTTCCGCCCAGCTGAACCGCAGAAAGCTGGACCAGCGTCGAGCCGAAGCCCGCTGCTCCGTCTTCTGGTTCAACCCGCGCTTCGTGAATTTCGTTCCACACCAGTTCGACAAATCTTCCGTCGCGGCGCCACGAGACCTCGAGCCGCCCCGGCGTGTGGCCCAGAACGCCGTATTTCGCCGCATTGGTCGACCATTCGTGCAGCAGGAGCGAGAGCGAGGTGAGCTCCTGCGTGGCCACCGGGATCTCGGGGCCGCCGGGGCTCAACTCCTGGTCGCTGCGGTAGGGCGCGAGCGAGGCGCGGATCGCGTCCTCGAGCCCGAATTTGCGGCCGCTCGGGGTCTTCTGCGTGAGGTCATGCGAGCGTGCGAGGGCGTTGATCCGGGTCTGAACCCCCTCGACGAGGTCCGGCACATTCTCGGCCCGCCGCCCTGCCATCCGCACCATGCTCGAGATGATCGAGAACATGTTTTTCACGCGGTGGTTCATCTCGCGCAGCATCATCTCGCGCACGTCCTTGGCGTCCTGCTCCTTGGTGACATCAAAGAGCACGCCGAGTACCCGCTCGGCCTGCGGCGTGGCAATGCGACGGCCGACGATCTCGATCGAGCGCGCATGCGCGCCGAGCCCGCTGAGCCGGGCCACCACGTCGATGGGTTCGCCGCGGTCGATGGCCGCCTCGATGGCGGCGCGCACGTCGTCCCGGCTGTCTTCGACGATCGATTGCAGCAGCCGCTCAAGGGGCTGGGTGTGATCCTCGACCCCGAGCAGGGCGCAGCCAGAGTCGTCCAGCGTGACCGTGCCGCCGCGCGGATCGCATTCCCAGACCGCCATCCCTGAAACATCCAGCGCCAGCCGCAGCCGTTCGCCCTCGTGCTTGAGCGCCGTCTCGAGACGCAAGGCATCGGTCACCTCGGTGAAGACCAGCGTGGCGCCGTTGAGGTGGCCGTCGCGGCTGCGATAGGGGGTGATGACCAGCGACCAGGTGCGCGACTCGCTCCGGTCGCTGACCCGCATGTGGCCCAGCTCGCCGGTACGCATCACGTCCGAGATGGCCTGCAGCACCTCTTCGTTGCGGCGCAGCGAAGAGGTCACCTCGGCCAGCGGCCGGCCCCGGTCGGCTCCGCGGAAGGGGTAGATCGACTGGATGGCGTCGGTGAAGTTGCGGATCGCCATCTTGGAGTCGACCACCACCAGCGGCAGTGCCGTGGAGGCGAAGAAGTTCGACAGGTCGGCGTTGGCCACCGAAAGCTCGTCGACCTTGCTCTTGAGCTCGTCGTTGACCGTCGAAAGCTCCTCGTTGGTCGACTGCAACTCCTCGTTCATCGACATCATTTCTTCGTTGGAGCTCTTCAGCTCCTCGTTCGCGGTCTCCAGTTCCTCGACCGTGGTGTGGAGCCGGGCCCGGGTGTCGCGCAACTCGTGTTCGAGGCTCTGCACGTGGCTGTCGGTGGAATCGAGCTCCTCGAACGCGTCATCCTCCAGTGCCTCGAAGCGGTCGCGTTCGCGGAACACCAACAGGATACTGCCATCCTCCAGAGGGTCGGCGATCAGATCGAAGGCTTGCGTGCCGAACTCGGAGCGGGCGGAGAGATCCCGCGAAATCGTGCGCTTCTTGCTGCGTGCCACCTGCCGGAGGATCGCCGAAAGCGCCTCGCGCACGCCGGAGCGGGCGAGTGAGGGGGCGAAATTCTCGCTTTCGGGGCCGGGCGTGACCTCGAGGTATTTGCCGAGCCGCCCGGTGGACCGCAGGATCTCGCCGCGCACGGTGACCCTCAGTGTGGGCGGGGCGTAGACCGAGAGGATGCGCTCGGCCACGTCGCTTTCCTGCCAGTCGAGACGGGCAGGGGGCTCGGCGTTGTCGGCGGCGTGGCGGCGGCCCGACGGTTGGCTGCGCTGCGCGCTGCGCAGGTGCAGCGGGTACTCGGGGCGGCCAGTGTTGCGCTGGAAGATGCGCGCGCCCTGGTCGAGCGGCTTGAAGACATGGTCGTGCCGGCCCACCGTCTCGGACGGACCAAGGAACAAAGTCGCGCCGGGCTTGAGGGCGTAATGGAAGATCGGCAGGGCGGTCGACTGCAACTGGTCGCCGAAGTAGATCAGCAAGTTGCGGCAGGACAGAAGGTCTATGTTCGAGAACGGCGGGTCACGGACAATGGAATGTACCGAGAAGCGGATCATGTCGCGGATCTTGGCCGACATGCGGAAGCGCCCGTCGAGCGCAACGGTATAGAGGTCGCGCATCTCCTCGGGGATGTCGGCCAGGGCCGACTGCGGGTAGACCGCCTCGCGGGCGATGCGCAGCATCTGCTCGTCGATGTCGGTGGCGAAGATCTGGATCTTCGCCGAGCGCTTTTGCTTGCGTGCCTCCTCGGCGAACATCATCGCGAAGGTATAGGCTTCCTCGCCGCTGGAGCAGCCCGGGATCCAGACGCGGATCTCGTCCTCGTTGCCGGCGTTGCGTATCAGCGGCGCCACGGCCAGCTCGCGCAGGCGTTCGAAATGCTCGGGATCGCGGAAGAAACGGGTGACGTTGATCAGCAGCTCTCGGAAGAGGATTTCGCATTCGCGGGAATCCGAGCGCACCCGCTTGAGGTAGGCGCTCGCATCGTCGAGATCGAGCACCTGGATGCGCCGCTGTACGCGTCGGATCAGCGTCGACTTCTTGTAGCCCGAGAAATCATGCCCAACGAAGTTGCGCACCACCCCGCAGATGTCCTCCAGGTGCGCCTCAACCGTATTGGCGAGTTGGCGGTCGGCGGTGTCGACCAGCGTGTGCGCATAGAATTGCTCGATCGCCTCGACGATCTCGCCAGGACGGCGGACGAAATCCACCAGCCCGGTGGCCTGGGCCGAGGTCGGCATGCCATCGTATTTCGCGGTGTCAGGCTCCTGCACGAGGCACAGCCCGCCATGCTCCTTGATCGCCCGCAGCCCGGCGCTGCCGTCGGCGCCGGTGCCCGAGAGGATCACGCAGGCAGCAAAGCGCCCCTGGTCGAGCGCGAGGCTCTCGAAGAAGTCGTCGATCGGTCGGCGAAGGCCGCGCGGCTGCGCGAATTCGGTGAGGTTCAGCACCCCTTTGGTGACCGAGAGCCCGTGGCCGGGCGGGATGATGTAGACATTTCCCGCGGTGATCCTCTCGCCGCCCGAGGCCTGGCGCACGCGCAGCTCTGTGTGGCGTGCGAGCAACTCTGCCAGCAGACTCTCGTGGTTCGGATCGAGGTGCTGGATGACCACATAGGCGAGGTTGCTCGAGGCGCGTGCCGCAGCCAGCATTTCCCGGATCGCCTCCAGCCCGCCCGCCGAGGCGCCGATACCGACGATGCACAGGCGCTCGCTGTCGCCCTTCCCGGCCTGCGCCTGTTGCGCCTCCTTGTCCTTCATGCCTGCTCTTTCCTCGGCGATGCGGCCAGGCGGCCCGCCGGCTTGCGTGTCAGTCTTCGTCGGTGTCGAGGGAGAGCCGCGCCAGAAGGGCAACGGACTCCGAAATCATTTGTGCCGAGCCGATGATCGCCAACCCGAATTCGCGGCTGATCTGCTCAAGATCGTCGAGGGCGCGGGTCAACTCCATGTCGTTCTGCGGCAGCTTGTTGCGGCGCATCGCGGTCGTCATGTCGAACTGCGAGGCGAGCAGGAAGCGCGGGCTTTCGTCGCGGTCGAGGAGCCGCGTCATAAAGACGAAGTTGAAGAAGCTCGTGCCGTCCTTGCGGTAGTTGAGGATCGGGAAGCGGCCGCTGTGCGGCTCTGTGCCGCGCACAAACTCACGCAGGGGGCGGCGCATCTCCTCGGTCGTGTCCGCGCCCTGCAGGAACC
>NZ_CP022190.1:1120000-1350393 GCF_003111685.1 Alloyangia pacifica
CATCTGCGCGACCCGCTCCTGCAGGTCGGCGACGAACTGGAAACTGGAATAGGGGCGGAAGTCGGGCTCGATCAGCTCGATCGAGATGGCGCCGAGCTGGTCCGGTTCCTTGTTTTCGGCCTCGGCCAGCTCGCGCCCGGAGTTACCGCCGATCTCGGCGATGACGTAGTCGAGCGGATTGCGGCCGTATTTCTCTTCGTACTCGCGGCCCAGATCCTCTGTGGCACGCTGCAGCTCGCGCATCTGCGCGAGCGTATCGGCGCGCGTGGCCCCCGGCGCCATGGCGAAGTTTCCGCTGACCGAAGGCTGCTCGGGCGAGTTGAAGAAGCGCCAGACCACGTCGCCGCGGATGAAGCTCGCGACCTGCGATGCAAGCAGGAGCACCGCCGCCGCAAGCACCACGTAGCGGGCCGCGATCACCCCGGCCATGAACGGGCGGAAGAGTGTCTCTCGGACCCAGCGGAAGCCACGGTTCACCAGCCGCGAGGGCCAGTCGTACCAATGGTGCTCGGTCGATTTGGCGATGGCATGGGCCATGTGGTTGGGCAGGATCAGGAAGCACTCGACGAGGCTCGCGATCAGAACGACGATCACCGTGAAGGGGATGTCCGAGATCATCTGCCCGAAGCGCCCGCCGATGGCGGTCAGCCCGAAGAAGGCAATGACCGTGGTCAGCGTCGAGCTGAACACCGGCAGCGCCATGCGCCGGGCGGCGGTCTCGGCGGCCTCGACCGGCGACAGGCCGCGCCGGCGGTGCAGGTGGTCGGCATGCTCGCCCACGACGATGGCGTCGTCGACGACGATGCCAAGGGTGATGATCAGCGCAAAGAGCGAGATCATGTTTAGCGTCAGACCCGAGGCATACATCAGCGCCAGCGCCGCCAGCATCGCGGTGGGGATCCCCGCCGCCACCCAGAGCGCGGTGCGCGCGTTCAGGAAGAGAAACAGCAGGCACAGCACCAGCGCCAGCCCCGACAGCCCGTTGTGCAGCAAAAGGTCGAGCCGGTTGGTGATCGCCTCGGCGCGGGTGCGGATGAGGTCGACGGTGGTGCCCTCGGGCAGCACCGACTGGAACTCGCGCGCCACCTCGGCCACCGCGGCCTGTATCTTGATCGCGTCGCCATCCGCCGAGCGATCGACGCGTACCGAGATCGCCGGATGGTCGCCGACGTAGTAGGCCCTTTGGCGGTCGATCCCCTCCTCGCGGAGCAGCGCCACGTCGCCGACCGTCAACTTGGTGCCGTCAGGCTCCGATCGCAGCACGATGGCCGAGATGTCGCGCAGCGCGCGCTTCTCGACCCCGGCGCGGACCCGGGCATTGGCGCCGCTGACATCGCCCGCCGGCGCGGCATCCACCTCGGCAGAGATCGCCTCGGCGATCTGCTGCATTGTGACGTCGTAGCCGAGCAGGTTGGCGGTGGGCACCTCGACGATGATCTGCGGCGCGGCGACGCCGCGGATGGTGGTGCGGGTCACCCCCTCGGCGAAGAGCCGCACCACGAACTCGTCCGCGAAGCGCCCGAGCTGGTCCACCCCGACCGGCCCGGTTATCACCACATCGGTCACCCGGTCGCGCCATCCGCCCGAGGTCACCTGAGGATCATCCGCCTGCTCGGGCAGGTTGTCGACGGAATCCACCGCCGTCTGCACGTCGTCGAGCGCCTTGGCCATGTTGTAATTGGGCTCGAACTCCAGCTCGATCAGCGCCGAGCCCTCGCGCGAGAGGCTCTCGGTCGCCACCACGCCCTCGACCGCCAGCAGCGTGGGCTCGAGCAGCTGCACGATGGCGTTGTCGATATCCTGCGCCCCGGCGCCGTCCCAGTTGACGCGCACGTCGATCTCATCCTCGATCACGTCGGGGAAGTACTGCGCGCGCATGTTGGGCACAGCGAGCAGCCCCGCACCGATGAGCAGCACCAGCAGCAGGTTGGCCACTGTGCGGTGGCGGGTGAAGTAGCTCAAAAGGCCGCTGGCGGTTCCGGGGATGTGCCGCATCGGGTCAGCCTCCCATCCGCGCTTCGAGCCGCTCGATCACATGGGCGGGGACCATCGCCTCGGAAAGTTGGGCGAGCAGGCGCTGCTTGGCTTCGGCGGGCATGCGGTCGTTGCCCTCGATGAAGGCGACGAGCCGCGCGCGGCGCTCTTCGGTCAGCTCGAGCATGGCGGCCTCGGCCTGCACGTCGGGGCCGGTGGGGCCGCTGCTGGCCTCGGTGTTGAGCGGGCGCACCTTGATCCCGGCGCCCAAAAGCGGCGTGCGCTCGGCAACGACCATCCGCCCGTCCAGCGCTGCCCTGACAAGCACCTCATCGCCCTGCCGGCGCAGCAGCTCGACCTGCACCGCTTCGAGCCGTTCGTCGGCACCGAGCACCAGCACATCGCCCGCCGGTCCAAGCGCCGTGGCAGGCAGAAGCGCCACCTGCTCGAGCGGCGGCTCGGCGATTTTCACGGTGACGAAATCGCCGGGTTTGAAGCCGCGGGGCTCTTCCAATGCCGCAAAGAGCAGGCGACCGGTCTGCCCCTCGCCCACCGCCGCGCCCTCGCGGATCAGCGTGCCCGCGCTGCTCACTGAGGCGCCGTAGAAATCCAGCGTCACCGTCACCGGCAACTCGCGCGGCTGGTCCGAGGCGTTGAGCAGCTGCAGGTACTGCTGGGTCGACACGCGGAAGGCAACTTCCAGCGCCGTAGGGTCAACCAGCGTGGCGAGCTGCTCATTGGCCGAGATCCGCCGCCCGGCGACCACCGAGACATCCTCGAGCTGGGCGTCGAACTCGGCACGGATTTCCGTTTCGTCGAGCCGCCGCTGCGCTTCGTCGAGCGCGATATGCGCACGGGTGAGCGCGGTGGTGCTCTGGTCGACGCGCGCCTCGCTCAGGGCCACTGCCTGCCGCCGGGTGACCACCGCCTGCCGTGCCGAAGAGGCCGAAAGCTCTGCCTCTTCCACAAGCGCCGAGGTGCCGACGCCGCGGGTCTGCAGATCGGCCTGACGTTGATAGGCCCGCTGGCGCAGCGCCGCTTGCTCCTCGGCGGCGGCCAGCGCGTCCTTCTCCAGCTCGACCGCGCGGATCGCCTCGCGGCGCTCGGCCTCGGCGTCCTGCAAGGCGCTCTGCGCCCGTTCCAGTTCGGCCTGCATGTCAGCCGGATAGATGCGCGCCAGAAGCGTGCCCGCGGCGACCCGCCCCCCCTCGACGAAGGCAGGCGCAAGGTCGATCAGCGTGCCGCCCACGGCGCTGCGCAGTTCCAGGCTCCGGCGGCTCTGGATTTCGCCAAAGGCGGTCATCTCGGGAACCACAGTCTCGAGCCGTACCGGCACGACGTTCACCGCGAACACCCGCTCGCGGGCCTGCGGGATCTGCGGCGTGTCTGCCAGACGGGTCTGCACCGCGTCGCGCACGAGGATCCCGGCCCAGGCCAGCAGGCCCAGCGTCAGCGAAAGAAGAAAGAGCCCGACTAGGCTCCGGCGAAGAAACCGCATGTGATCGTCCCGCGAAATGGAGGGGCGGCGCCCCTCTGTCTGGCTGCATTCAGCTTACGCCCGATGCCCGGCGCAATCCAAGTCGTCACGGTGATACGCGGGATCGTATCATTTCCGCCGTTTGTGTTCCTCAAGACGCGGAAAAATCTCGACGAAATTGCAGGGCATGTGCCGGTAGTCGAGCTGCCAGCGCAGGATCTCGTCCCAGGCGTCCTTGCAGGCGCCGGTGCTGCCCGGCAGCGCAAAGAGGTAGGTGCCGCCCGCGACCCCGCCCGTGGCCCGCGACTGTACTGCCGAAGTGCCTATTTTCTTCATGGAAACCAGGGTGAAGACGGTGCCGAAGGCCTCGATCTCCTTTTCGTAGACATCGCGGTGCGCCTCTACGGTCACGTCGCGCCCGGTGAGCCCGGTGCCGCCGGTGGAAATGATCACATCCACCTCGGGGCTGGCGATCCAGGCGCGAAGCTGGTCAGAAATGGCGGCGCGGTCGTCCTTCACGATTGCGCGATCGGCCAGCAGGTGACCGGCATCGGTCAGCCTTTGCACCAGCGTGGTGCCCGAGCGGTCCTCATCTGGGCCGCGGGTGTCGCTCACGGTCAGCACCGCGATGCGGACAGGGATGAACTCTCGGGTTTCGTCGATGCGGCTCATGCAGGCTCCATCAGGACTGGGATCACAGGGGTCTCGCCGTCAGCCATAGCGTCACGGGCAGGGCTCCGCCACAGGCAGACGCGGCACGGCGAAAATATGGGCGAAGCGGCGGGCCGCCGCATCGGTGGCAAGGCTGCGCGCAAAGCGCACCCAGTCGGCCTCGGTCTCTGGCTGCGGACAGGTGCCGCCCTGTGCCAGCCGCGCCTTGGCCAGCGTCGCAGCCAGCGCATCCTCGCGCTCGTCGTCCGAGAGCGGAGGATAAGTGTTCTCGGCGGCAAATCGCGCGGCGCGCAGGAGGAGCGTGGCCAGCCGGTCCCGCTCGGCTATGGACAGCAGATCGGGGCAGAGCTGCACGGCGGCGGTGATCTCGACCAGCCGTGCCAATGCGCAGCCGGCAGGGCCATGGCCGCTTTGATCCTCTGCGCGCACCCCTTCGCCGTCGCGGCGGGTGAGGATCACCGGGCCAGGCAGTTCGAGGATTTCGAGCCCCGGAGATGGCTCCTCGACCTCGGAGGCGTGAACGCGGAAAAGCGCGATGTAGTCCGGGCTGAAGCCATCGGCACGAGCCCCGGTTGCAACCGCAAGCAGCAACGCACAAACGGCCCCGGCACAGATGCGCCCGGCCCGCACGGGCCTCACCCCAGCGCCTTGAGCTTGGCCTGAAGCTCAAGCAAGTCGCCCCAGGCCTCGCGCTTCATGGCGGGCTGGCGCAGCAGGTAGGCCGGGTGGAACATCGGCATGGCGGGGCGGCCCTCGGCCTCGGTCCACTTGCCGCGCAGACGGGTTATGCCGCGTTTGCCGAGCAGCGCATCGCAGGAGATATTGCCCATGATCACCAGAAGGTCGGGATCGGCCAGCTCGACGTGCCGCGCCAGGAAGGGCTTCATCATCGCGATCTCTTCGGGGCGCGGGTCGCGGTTCTGCGGCGGCCGCCAGGGCAGCACGTTGGTGATGTAGACCGAGCTTGACCGGTCGAGGCCGATCGCCGCCAGCATCCGGTCGAGCAGTTGCCCGGCCCGCCCGACGAACGGCTTTCCCTGCAAGTCCTCTTCGCGGCCCGGCGCCTCGCCGACGATCATCACCCGCGCGCCGGGGACTCCGTCGCAGAAGACAAGGTTGCGCGCGCCGCGCTTCAGTTCGCAGTGCTCAAAGGCGTCCATCGCCGCGTGCAGCGCTTCGAGGCTGCCCGCGCCCTTTGCGGCCTCCGTCGCAAGTTGCACCGGGTCCGGCCCGGCGGGCGCGACCATGGGTGCGGGGGCCGCGCCGCGCTCGGGTTGCGGCGCGGCAGCAGGTTGCGCCCGCGCCGCCTGCTCCGCCGCTTCCAGCGCAAAGCGGTCAACAGGCGCTTCGCCGATCGCCTCGTCGGCGCCCAGCTCAAGCTGCCAGTCCAGCGCCGCGCGCGCCCAATGCCAATCGATGCCCGAATCCATATTCAGACACTACCCGAGCGCGTCGGCAGAGCAAATCTCCCCCAGGGGCATCTTTCGGAAAATCCTCGTGAAAGCCACGCGGGACAGATGCGCAGCCCTCAGGAGCGCGGCTTTTTGCGCGCGCGGATCAGCGTGTTATGGCTGATGATCTCGTAGCCCAGCCGTTCCACCAGCTCGCGCCGGAGCCGCTCGATCTCGGCGCTCTCGATCTCGATCACCTCGCCGGTGTCGACGTCGACAAGGTGATCGTGCTCGGCGGCGGGCGTGACTTCGAAGCGCGCCGACTCGTGCTCGAAGCTGAGCTTGCGGATCAGCCCCGCCTCCTCGAGTGCCGCCAGCGTCCTATACACCGTGGCAAAGGAGACCGAGCCATCGATCGCCTTGGTCCGCGCGAAAAGCTCGTCGGCGTTCGGATGGTCCTCGGACTCCATGAGCACGGACATCACGATCATGCGCTGCTGCGTCACGCGCAGCCCCGCATCGCGCAAGGCCTGGGCAAAATCGGTCGAGACCGCGGTCATTGGCAACTCCTGTTCAGGCCAGTTTGATATCCCCGGTCCGGCAACGAGGCAACCACGCCGCGGCGGGAAGGCGGCACTGCACACATAAATGAGAACGACTCTCATCTACCTTGACTTCTGCGAATGCCTCGCATTTACATTTCTTAAACCGCCCCGAGGAGACCCCATGCCCGCCAAATCCCTGCTGTCGACTGCCCTTGCTACGCTTGGCCTGCTCATCGCCCAGCCTGCCGAAGCGGCAGAGAAGATGAAGGTGGTCACCACCTTCACCGTGCTCGCGGACATGGCGGCACAGGTCGCCGGGGAGGCCGCCGAGGTGGTCTCGGTCACCAAGCCCGGCGCCGAGATCCACGGCTACCAGCCCACCCCGCGCGACATCGTGCGGGCGCAGGGGGCGGACCTGATCCTGTGGAACGGGCTGAACCTCGAGCTGTGGTTCGAGCAGTTCCTGTCAAACCTGCGGGATGTGCCCTCGGTGACCCTCTCCGACGGGATCGACCCAATCCCGATCTCGACGGGGGCCTACCAGGGAAAACCCAATCCGCACGCCTGGATGGGGCTTGAGAACGCGCTGATCTACATCGACAATATCGAGCGCGCCTTCGCCGAGCACGACCCGGACAACGCAGCGACCTATGCCGCCAACGCCGAGGCCTACAAGGCCGAGCTTCGCGCCACGCTCGAGCCTCTGCGCGCGCGCATCACCGCCATTCCCGAGGCGCAGCGCTGGCTGGTTACCTGCGAGGGGGCCTTCAGCTACCTCGCCCGCGATTTCGGAATGAAAGAGCTTTACCTCTGGCCGATGAACGCCGACCAGATGGGCACGCCGCAGCAGGTGCGGGCCGTGATCGACGGGGTCATCGACAACGAGATCCCCGTGGTGTTCTGCGAGAGCACCGTCAGTACCCGCCCCGCCGAACAGGTGGCGCGTGAGACCGGCGCGGCCTATGGCGGCGTGCTCTACGTCGACAGCCTGTCGGAGCCGGACGGCGCGGTGCCGAGCTATCTCGACCTGCTCGCCGTCACCTCGCGCACCATTGCCGACGGGCTCGAGGCGGGGCTCGAAACGCAGAAGGCCGGACGATGACCGCGTTGGAGGCCTCCGTGAAGGACACCGCCTCGATGGACGGCATCCGCGTCGAAGATGTCACCGTCACCTACCGCAACGGCCACACCGCCCTGCGCCGCGCCAGTTTCGAGATCCCGCGGGGTACGATCACCGCATTGGTCGGTGTCAACGGCGCGGGCAAATCGACGCTGTTTAAGGCGCTCATGGGCTTCGTGCCGGTGGCTCAGGGTTCGATCAGCCTGCTCGGCCAATCGGTGGCAGAGGCGCTGAAGCGCAACCTTGTCGCCTATGTGCCACAGTCGGAAGAGGTCGACTGGTCCTTTCCGGTTCTGGTCGAGGACGTGGTGATGATGGGCCGCTACGGCCACATGGGTTTCCTGCGTCGCCCGGCAAAGGTCGATCACGTCGCCGTCGGGGCGGCGCTCGCCCGCGTCGGCATGACCGATTTCCGCCAGCGCCAGATCGGCGAGCTCTCGGGCGGTCAGAAAAAGCGCGTCTTCCTCGCCCGCGCATTGGCGCAGGAGGGACAGGTGATCCTGCTCGACGAGCCCTTCACCGGCGTCGACGTGAAGACCGAGGAGCAGATCATCGCCCTGCTTCGGGAACTCAAGAACGAAGGCCGGGTGATGCTTGTCTCGACCCACAACCTCGGCACGGTGCCCGAGTTCTGCGACCGCACTGTCCTCGTCAAGGGCACGGTTCTTGCCTACGGGCCGACCGAGACCACCTTCACCCGCGCCGCGCTGGAAGAGGCCTTCGGCGGGGTGCTGCGGCATTTCACCATCGAAGGGGCGGAGCTGCACGACGATGCCGACCCCCGCCGCCTGTCGATCCTCACCGACGACGAGCGCCCGCTGGTGCGCTACGGCGGCGAGACCCGCCGAGCGAAGCGGGAGGAGACGGAATGAGCCTGTTCGAGCCTTTCTCCTATGGCTACATGACCAACGCCATTTGGGTGTCGGCGCTGGTTGGCGCGGTCTGCGCCTTCCTGTCGAGCTATCTGATGCTCAAGGGCTGGTCGCTGATCGGCGACGCGCTCTCGCACTCGGTCGTGCCGGGCGTCGCCGGGGCCTACATGCTCGGCCTGCCCTTCGCGCTCGGCGCCTTCATCTCGGGCGGACTGGCGGCGGCGGCGATGCTATTGCTCTCGGACCGCTCGGGACTGAAGAGCGACGTGATCATCGGGCTCATCTTCACCAGCTTCTTCGGGCTCGGCCTCTTCATGGCCTCGGTGAACCCCATGGCGATCTCGATCCAGACCATCACCATGGGGAACATTCTCGCCATCACCCCGGGAGATACGCTGCAGCTCGCGATCATCGGGTTTGTCTCACTGGCGGTTCTGCTGGCCAAGTGGAAGGACTTGATGGTCGTCTTCTTCGACGAGGGCCACGCCCGCTCCATCGGGCTGCGGCCGGGGCTTCTGAAGGCGCTCTTCTTCACCCTGCTCTCGGCCTGCGTGGTTGCCGCGATGCAGACCGTCGGGGCCTTTCTGGTGATCGCCATGGTGGTCACCCCCGGTGCCACCGCCTACCTGCTCTGCGACCGCTTTCCCCGGCTCATCGCGACCTCGGTGGCGATCGGCACCGTGACCAGCTTCGCGGGCGCTTATCTCAGCTATTTCCTCGACGGGGCGACCGGCGGGATCATCGTGCTTCTGCAAACCGCAATCTTCCTGCTGACCTTCACCTTCGCGCCCAAGCACGGCCGGCTCGCCGCCCGCCGCAAGGCGAAGGCCGCGCTGGAGGAGGCGGCATGACCGAGACCCTGCTCGCCCCCTTCCAGTTCCCCTTCATGCAGAACGCATTCTTGATCTGCGCCATCGTCGCCATCCCCTGCGCGCTGCTGTCGTGCTTCCTCGTGCTCAAGGGCTGGGCGCTCATGGGAGACGCGATCAGCCACGCCATCCTGCCGGGCGTGGTGCTGGCCTATGTCCTGAACCTGCCGCTGATCCTCGGGGCCTTTGGGGCGGGCATGGTCACGGCGCTCGCCACGGGTTTTCTCGCGGGCAACAGCCGCGTCAAGCAGGACACGGTGATGGGCGTGGTCTTCTCGGGCATGTTCGCGCTCGGCATCGTGCTTTACACACAGATCCACACCAATGTGCACCTCGACCACATCCTCTTTGGCAACATGCTGGGCGTGGGCAGCGAGGACCTCTGGACCGCCGGGCTGATTTCCCTGCTGGTGGCCGGGGCACTCTTACTGAAGTGGAAGGACCTGCTGCTGCACGCCTTCGACCCGGCGCAGGCGCGGGCGAGCGGGCTGCCTGTGGGGCTGCTGCACTACGGGCTGCTGACGCTGATCTCGCTGACCATCGTGGCGACGCTCACCGCCACCGGGCTGATCCTTGCGGTGGGGCTGTTGATCGCGCCGGGGGCCATCGCCTTTCTGCTCGCGCGCAGCTTCGGGAAGATGATGCTGGCCGCCTGCGCCGCCTGTCTCTTGGCGATGCTGGCGGGAACCTACCTCAGCTTCTTCCTCGACAGCGCCCCTGCCCCCACGATCATCTTGATCCTGACGGCGATCTTCCTCTTGGCCTTGGTCCGGCGCGGGATCCTCACGCGCCGGGCCTCGGCTCAATTCTGATCGCCCGGGATCAGGGCTCGGGGAAGGCGATTTGCACCTTCATCGCGCGGCTCTTGTCGGCGGCAAGCTCGAAGGCCTCCTGCGCCTGCACGACCGGCAACACCCCGGTGAGGAGAGGCTTCACATCGAGCCGCCCGCTGTCGATCAGCCGCGCCGCCGTGGCGAACTCGGGATCGAAGCGGAAGCTGCCCATCAGCCGCAGCTCCTTGGCAACGATGACGGTCATCGGCAGCGGCGTCTCGGGCCCGAGGCCGACGGTCACCATGGTGCCGCGCGGGCGCAGGATCGAACAGCCCGCGACCACCGCCGCCGGGGCGCCCGAGCATTCGAAGAGCACATCCACCTGCCCCTTGCCCGCCTGCAGCGGCTCGAGCGCGCCCTCCTGCGCCGCAAGGTTGATCACCCGATCCGCGCCCATGATCTGCGCCACCTCCAACGCCGCTGCGGAAATGTCGGTCGCCACAATCTCCTCGGCCCCCGCGAGCCGTGCCGCCGCGATTGTCAGGCAGCCAATGGGACCGCAGCCCGAGACCGCCACGCGTTTGCCGATCAGGCTGCCCGCCTGTGCCACCGCGTGCAGGCAGACCGCCAGCGGCTCCGACATGGCGGTAAGCGCGAGATCGGCCTTGCGCGAGAGCCGCACGGCCTGCCGCGCCGGCAGCGTCAGCTGGGCGCGGAAGAACCCCTGCTCGTGCGGGAAGCGCATGGCGGACCCGGCAAAGCGCATGTCGAGGCAATGGTTGGCCATGCCGCGCAGACAGTATTCGCAGTCGTTGCAAGGGCGCGAGGGGTTGATCGCCACGCGGTCGCCCTCCGACACCCCGCTGACCCCCGCGCCGAGATCGGTGACGATCCCCGAGACCTCGTGCCCCAGCGCCATGGGCTCGCGGATGCGGATCGTGCCGAAGCCACCGTGCAGGTAGTAATGCAGGTCCGAGCCGCAGATGCCGCCATGGCTGACCGCGATGCGCACCTCGCCGGGACCGGGCGCAGGGGCGCCCTGCAGGGTGTCAAGCCGCAGGTCCTTCGGAGCATGGATGACGACAGCCTCCATCAGCGGGTTCCTATGCTGGTGGGCATCGCGGATCGGGTCATGAGGTTCTCCTTCTCGGCGCGTCCGGCGCCTTTCCTTGGCGACAAGCTAGACGGGCGACAGGAGAGGTTTCAAGGCGAAACGCAGTGTGCCGCGCCCGCAGGACGGGCGCGGCGGCACCGGCGCGCCGGCAAGCCCTCAGCGGGACGTCGCCTCTTCCATCCAGCCGAGGCGCATCTCCGGCACCGACTTCAGCAGCATGTCCGTATAGTCGTCGAAAGGCGGCGCCAGCACCTCGGACTTGGCGCCATAGCGGACCAGCCTGCCGAGATGCATGACGGCGATCGTGTCGGCAATGGCGCGGACCGTGGCGATGTCATGGGTGATGAAGAGATAGGAAACCTGCTCACGCGCCTGTAGATCGGCGAGCAGCTTGAGGATGCCTTCGGCCACCAGAGGATCGAGCGCGCTGGTCACCTCGTCGCAGATGATCAACCTCGGCTTGGCCGCCAGCGCGCGGGCGATGCAGACGCGCTGCTTCTGCCCCCCCGAAAGCTCGGCGGGATAGCGGTCGATGAAGTCCTCACCCAGCTCGATCTGATCGAGCAGTTCGATCACCCTGCGCCGCTGCTCGCGGCCCCTCATGCCGAAGTAGAAGCGCAGAGGCCGCCCGATGATCGTGCCCACTGTTTGGCGCGGGTTCATCGCGACATCGGCCATCTGGTAGACCATCTGCAGCTCGCGCAGCTCCTCGCGGGTGCGGCGCCTGCGCTCGGCGGGGAGCACGCGCCGGTCGAAAGTGATCTTGCCCGAGCCGGGCGGCAGCAGACCGGTGATCACCCGCGCCAGCGTCGACTTGCCCGAGCCGGACTCGCCGACGACGGCCAGCGTGGTTCCCGGCTGGATCGCCATATTGATGTCGCTGAGCACGTCGCGATCCATGCCGCGATAGCGTGCGGTGAGCCCCTCGATCTCGAGCACGGGCGGCTGCTCGGTGATCTTCTCCTCGTGGACCTTGGCGGTGACCGAGACCAGCGCCTTGGTATAGTCCTCCTGCGGCGCGGTGATGATCTGCCTGGCTGTGCCGTATTCTACCGTCTTGCCCTGACGCAGCACCATGATGTCGTCTGCGATCTGCGCCACAACGGCAAGGTCATGGGTGATGTAGAGCGCCGCGACGCCCTGCTCGCGGATCGCCGTCTTGATCGCCGCCAGAACGCCGAGCTGGGTGGTCACGTCGAGCGCGGTCGTCGGCTCGTCGAAGATCACCAGATCGGGCTCGGGACAGAGCGCCATGGCCGTCATCGCGCGCTGCAGCTGCCCGCCGGAGACCTGATGCGGATAACGGCCTCCGAAACTTTCCGGCTCGGGCAGGCCAAGCTTGCGGAAGAGCTCTACAGCACGCGCCTCGGCGACGGCGCGGGTGGCCCGGCCATGGCTGACGCTGGCTTCGACCACCTGGTCCATCAGGCACTTGGCGGGGTTGAAGGCGGCGGCGGCGGATTGCGCAACATAGGTCACCTCGGCGCCGCGCAGGCTTCGCAGGGTGCGGCCCGAAGCGCCGCGGATCTCGCGCCCGTTGAGCACGATCTCCCCGCCGGTCAGCTCGATGCCGCCACGGCCGTAGCCCATGGCCGAAAGGCCGATGGTCGACTTGCCCGCCCCGGACTCACCTATGAGCCCCAGCACCTTGCCCTTTTCGAGCTCGAGGGAGACGCCGTCGACGATGGTGATGCGCCGTGGCGCCTCTCCCGGGGGCTGCGCTGTCGCCTCGATTTTGAGATTGTCGATGCGCAGAAGCGGGTCAGCCATTTCGGCCTCCTTTCAGCGAGGAGGTGCGGTCGAGCACCCAGTCGGCCACGAGGTTGACGCTGATCGCCAGCGCCGCGATCGCCACCGCGGGCAGAAGCGCCGCGGGAATGCCGTAGACGATACCGTCCTTGTTCTCCTTCACGATGCCGCCCCAGTCGGCGGCGGGCGGCTGCACTCCGAGTCCGAGGAACGACAGGGTCGACACGAAGAGCACCATGAAGATGAAGCGCATGCCCGCCTCGGCGACCAGCGGCGACAGCGCGTTGGGAAGGATCTCGCGGAAGATCGTCCAGGCGCGGCCCTCGCCGCGCAGCTCGGCCGCCTCGACGTAGTCCATCACCGCGATATCACTGGCAACGGCCCGGGACAGGCGAAAGACGCGGGTCGAGTCGAGCAGCCCCATCACGAGAATGAGCACGGGAATGGTGACCGGCATCACCGAGAGGACCACGAGCGCGAAGATCAGCGTCGGGATCGCCATGACCAGATCGACGAAGCGCGACAGCAGCTGGTCGACCCAGCCTCCGATGACCGCGGCGAACAGCCCGGCGATGGAGCCGGTGACGAAACTGACCACGGTGGCCGCGCTGGCGACGAGGATGGTGGTCTGCCCGCCCCAGATCAGCCGCGACAGCAGATCGCGCCCGATGTTGTCGGTGCCGAGCAGGAAGGCACCGGAGGCTGGCTCCCAGACGTCGCCGACAACTTCGCTGACGCCGTAGGGCGCGATGAGCGGTGCGGCGATGGCGCTGAAGAGGAAGAGCGCGGTGATGACAAGCCCGATCAGGGCGGGAATGGGAACACGGCTCATTTGGGGTGCCTCAGTCTTGGGTTCGCCAGGATCGACACGATGTCCGCGACCATGTTCAGGACGATGTAGACCGCCGCGAAAATGAGGCCGCAGGCTTGCACCACCGGCACGTCGCGCTTGGAGACGTGGTCGACGAGGTATTGGCCCATCCCGGGGTAGACGAAGACCACCTCGACCACGACGACGCCGACGACGAGATAGGCCATGTTGAGCATGACCACGTTGACGATCGGCGCAATGGAGTTCGGGAAGGCGTGGCGCCAGATCACCGCGGAGCGGCGGATCCCCTTTAACTCGGCGGTCTCGATATAGGCGGATTGCATGACGTTGAGCAGCGCGGCGCGGGTCATGCGCATCATGTGCGCCAGAACCACCATGACCAGCACCGCGACTGGCAGCGAGATGGCGTGCAGCTTTTCCAGAAGGCTCATGCGGTCGTTGAGCATAGCCACCGAGGGCGCCCATCCGAGCTGCACGGCGACATAGTACATCAAGATGTAGCTCATCATGAACTCCGGCACCGAGATCGCCGAGAGCGTCGCGGCCGAGATCAGCTTGTCCGGCCAGCGGCCGCGGTAGAGCACCGAGACCAGACCCAGGATGATCGCCAGCGGCACCGAGATCAGCGCGGCCCAAGAGGCAAGGAAGAGCGTGTTGCCCAGCCGTTCCGAGATCGCGCCGGCGATGTCGCGGCCATTGCTGAGCGAGGTGCCGAGATCGCCCTGCAGGATCCCTGCGAGCCACGTGACGTAGCGCTGGGTGGCGGGCACGTTGAGCCCCAGTTCCTCGCGCAGGTTGGCAAGGGATTCCGGCGTGGCGGTCTGGCCGAGGATCGCCTGCGCGACATCCCCGGGGAGGATTTGCGTGCCGAGGAAGATCATGATCGACACGAGGAATATGAGCAGCAGACCCAGCGCGATACGCTGGGCCACAAGTTTCGCGATGTAGGCGTTCATGCGGGCGGCCTCAGGCCAGCCAGCACTTGTGCGGCGCCAGCCCGTTCATGAGTTCCAGAACGCCGCTCTCTTCCCAACCCCGGATCTGGTCGCTCACGCCCTCGATGAAGTCGTTGAACATGGGGCAGATGAGCCCGCCCTCATCGGCCAGGATATCGGCCATCTCACGGTAGAGCTGCCTGCGCTTGTCCTGGTCCAGTTCGCCGCGGGCGGCGATCAGCTTGGCATCGAAGTCGGCATTGTCGAAGCGGGTGTCGTTCCAGTCAGCGGTCGACAGGTAGGCCGTGGCGTACATCTGGTCCTGCACAGGGCGGCCGGACCAGTAGGATGCGCAGAAGGGCTCGACATTCCACACGTCCGACCAGTAGCCGTCATCGGGCTCGCGGCTGATCTCGAGCGGGATGCCGCAGGCGCGCGCGCTTTCCTGGAACAGCTGCGCCGCGTCGACCGCGCCCGGGAACGCGCCGTCAGCGGTGCGCAGGATGATCGGGCTGCCGTCGTGACCGGATTTCTCGTAGTATTCCTTGGCCTTCTCGGGATCATACGTGCGCTGCGGGCGGGTGTCGTCGAACAGCGGGTAGGACGAGTTGATCGGGATATCGTTGCCGACCGTGCCGTAGCCCTGCAGGATCTTGTCGACCATCTCCTCGCGGTTGATGGCGTATTTTAGCGCCATGCGCAGGTCGGCATTGTCGAAGGGCGGGGTGTCGCAATGCATGATGAAGACATAGTGCCCGCGACCCGCCACGCTCTTCACCTCGAGACCCGGCGCGCGGCCGAGCAGCCCGGCCACCTTCGGCGCGACCTGGTTGATGATGTGCACCTGGCCCGACTGCAGCGCGGCGTTGCGCGCGGTGCCGTCGTTGATCACGGCAAATTCGACGCCGTCGAAATGGCCGCGGCTGTCGTCCCAATAGTCCGCGAACTTTTCGAAGGTGTAGCGCACGCCCGGCTCGGCCTCGACCACGCGGTAGGGCCCGGTGCCGATGCCCGCGGCGGGGTTGTCGCGCCCGCCGTTGGGCTGGATCACCAGGTGATAGTCCGACATGAGGTAAGGCAGGTCGGCGTTGGCATCGGCCAGTTCGACGATGAAGTTACCTTCCTCGACGCGCATGCCGGTGATGCCCTTCATGATGCCGAGCGCACCGGACTGCGAGTCCTCGTCCGAATGGCGGCGCATGGTTTCCAGCACGTCCTCGGCGGTCAGATCGGAGCCGTCGTGGAATTTGACGCCCTCGCGGATCGCGAAGGTCCAGGTCTTGGCGTCGGGGCTCGAGCTCACATCCGTCGCGAGACGCATGTCCAGCGAGCCGTCCGGGTTCACGTCGAGCAGGGTCTCACCAAAGGTCCGGGTGACGTTGAAGGCCACCTGTGCCAGCGCCATCGCCGGATCGAGAGATTCCGTGCTCTCGCCGCCACCCAGGCCCATTTTCAGGATGCCACCCTTGACCGGCTCCTGCGCCAGCGCGGCGCTGAACGGGACGCTGCCCCCGATCAAAGCGCCAAGGCCGAGCACGGAGGCTCGGCCCAGCAGAGTGCGGCGCGAAAGTCCCTTGCGGGCGAAGCGCTGGTAGGTCGATGTCTTGGTCTGGTCGGTCATCATGTACCCCTGTTTCTTGCTTTCAGTTTTTATTGCGGACCCGTCTCCGGGAGGGGGCCCGTCGTTTCCGTTTGGTCGCTTCCTAATACCAATCCCCGGATTTCTCAACTTATCCGCCGGGCGGGCGCTCTCCGACGAAGCGTCCGGCCCCCGTGCTCTCGATCTGTGCATGCTTTTCCGCCAATTCGGCCAGCGCCTCTGCGACGGGTTGAGCCGGCAGGCTTGAACGCCGCGTGGAGAGATCCGTGTGCAGCAATAGCACCTCGATCGTGGCCGCGAGCGCGTCATCCCCGCGCCACAGCCGGTGGAAGAGTTGCATCTTCTTGCCCGTGCCCTGCAGGACCTGCGTGGTGACGGTGATCCGCTCGCCCGCGCGCACCTCCTCCAAGTAGCGGATGTGGCTCTCGACGGTGAAATAGCTGCGGCCCGCGCTGATATAGTCGGCGCCAGCCCCCACCATCTCCATCAGCCGGTCCGTCGCAAGCGAGGCGGCCTCGAGATAGTGGGTCTCATTCATGTGCCCGTTGTAGTCGGTCCAGCAGGCAGGCACCTGCCGCCGAGCGGTGACCGGCAGGCCGTCCTTGGTGCCGGCTTGCCCGATGTTGGTTTGCCCGAGCGCCGCCTCGTGGCTGGTGACCACGCCCCCCGCCCCGGAACCGCTGCGCTTCAGCGCCCGCAGCATGCCGACGATATTGTCGTCGCGCAGCCGCTCGAGCTGGCGGATCGACATGTGCCCGGATTGCGCGTCAGACTGGCCCGCGATGAGATCGACCAGCTCGGGCGTGAACTCCGGCACGTCCATGAGCTTGGTCCAGGGCCAGGAAAGCGCCGGGCCGAACTGGGCCATGAAGTGCTTCATCCCCGCCTCGCCTCCGGCGACGCGGTAGGTCTCGAATAGGCCCATCTGCGCCCAGCGGATGCCAAAGGCCATGCGGATGGCCTCGTCGATCTCCTCGGTGGTCGCCACCCCGTCTTTCACCAGCCACAGGCTCTCGCGCCAGACCGCCTCGAGCAGGCGGTCGGCGATATGGGCGTCGATCTCCTTGCGCAGGACCAGAGGGAACATGCCGACCGAGCGCAGAATCTCTGTGGCGGGGCCGATGCGCTCGGGCAGGCCGACCAGCTCGACCAGCGGCAGCAGGTAGACCGGGTTGAACGGGTGAGCGACGATGGCGCGGGCCCCTGCGGCATTCAGCTCTGAGGGCTTGAAGCCCGAGGTCGAGGAACCGATCACAGCACTTTCCGGCGCCAGCCCCGAGAGCGCCCCCAGGACCTTGTGCTTGAGGGCGAGCTGTTCGGGCACGCTCTCCTGCACCCAGTCCACCCCGGCGACCGCCTTGGCCATATCGCCGTAGAAGGTCAGCGCGCCTTCCTCCGGCAGCGCACGGTCGTAAAGCCCGGGCAGGGCGCGGCGGGCGTTGGCAATCACCTCGGAGAGCTTGCGTTCGGCCTCGGGGTCGGGATCGAAGACGTTCACGTTCCAGCCGTTGAGCAGGAAGCGCGCGGCCCAACCGCCGCCGATGACCCCTCCGCCGACGATGGCGGCGGTCTTCCGAGCTGGGCTCATGCCATCACCTTCGGCGCGCGCTTCACCAGGCCGAGCCGGGCGCGGACTTCCTCGGGGCCGACCACACGCGCGCCCATGTTCTCGATGATCGAGGCCGCGCGCTCCACGAGCTGCGCGTTGGTCGCGAGTTGGCCCTTGCCGAGCCAGAGGTTGTCCTCGAGTCCGACACGGACGTTGCCGCCCGCCAGCACCGAGGCCGCGACAAACGGCATCTGGTCCCGACCGAGGCTGAAGGCCGACCAAGTCCACTCCTCGGGCACCGCGTTCACCATGGCCATGAAGGTGTTGAGATCGTTCGGTGCGCCCCAAGGCACCCCCATGCAGAGCTGCACCAGCGCGGGGCTGGTCAACACGCCCTCGGCGACGAGGTGCTTGGCGAACCACAGATGACCGGTGTCGAAGGCCTCGATCTCGGGCTTGACGCCGAGCGCGGTCATCATGCCGCCCATGGCGCGCAGCATGCCCGGCGTGTTGGTCATCACGTAATCGGCCTCGGCGAAGTTCATGGTGCCGCAGTCGAGGGTGCAGATCTCCGGCAGGCATTGCGCGACGTGCGCCATGCGCTCACTGGCGCCGACCATGTCGGTGCCGATGGCCTTGACCGGAAAGGGCGCCTCGGTCGAGCCGAAGACGATGTCGCCGCCCATGCCGGCGGTGAGGTTCAGCACCACGTCCACCTCGGCGTCACGGATGCGCTCGGTGACCTCGCGGTAGAGCGCCGGATCGCGCGCGGGCGCGCCGGTCTCGGGATCGCGCACATGGCAATGCACCACTGCGGCACCGGCCTTCGCGGCGTCGATCGCGCTGCTGGCGATCTGCTCGGGGCTGCGCGGCACATGCGGCGAGCGGTCCTGCGTGCCGCCAGAGCCGGTCACCGCACAAGTGATGAAGACCTCTTTGTTCATCGTAAGAGGCATGAAGAACTCCTGATATTCCTGCGGTGGCAGCCAGGTCATCGCCCTTTCAAAGGGGCGGAACGCCTCGTGATCGGGCGCACATCCGACTGCCAATCGCGCGAAGAATACCTCGGGACTCCCCGGCAAAATGTACCTATTGTGACAAAATATGTTCCCAATATGCCTCCTGCGATGAAAAGCGTCACCCTTCTGCTCTACGACGGCTTCTCCAACATGGTGCTCTCGTGCCTTCTGGAGCCGCTGCGAGCCGTCCGTGACCAGGGTGCGGGCGGGCTGTCATGGCAGATCGTCACGCCCGATGACGGGCCGGCGCGCAGTTCGAGCGGGTTGAACATCTCTCCCGATGCGGCCATTGCCGACTGCGACCGCTGCGATTTGCTGATCGTGGTCAGCGGCTACGGCTACCGTGAGCATGCGCGGCCCGAGCGCCTGGCGCCGCTGCGCCGGATGACCCGCGGCGCGCGGGCCATCGTCGGAGCCGACACCGGCAGTTGGCTGCTGGCCGCGGCGGGCCTGCTCGATGATCAGGGCGCCACCATCCACTGGGCGGTCCTCGCCGAGTTCGCCGAGGCCTTCCCGCAAATCCAGCCGAGCAATGCGCGTTTCGTGCGCGGGCCGCGGGTCTCGACCTGTGGCGGCGCCTCGACTGCGCTCGAGCTGATGCTTGCGATCATTTCCGAGCAGTTCGGCCCGGCGGATGCCTTCCTCGTCTCGACCATGTTCGTGCATGACGCCGAGCGCCAGCAGCGCAGCGGGCGCGGCGCGAACTGGCTGGTGGGCAAGGGCACCGCGCGGCTTCGCAAGATCGTCAACCTGATGGTCGAGACCATCGAAAACCCCCTGCCCCTCGAGGATCTGGCGCAGCGCGCCGGGCTGACCCGCCGGACCCTCAACCGCCTCTTCCAGGCGGAACTGGCGATGTCGCCGGGGCGTTACTACCAGCTCATGCGGCTGAGCCACGCCCGCGAGCTGGCCTCCGGGAGCGACTACGACCTGCGCGAGATCGCCCTGCGCTGCGGCTATTCCAATGCCTCGGCGCTGAGCAAGGCCTTCCGGCTGGCCTTCGGCCACCCGATCCGCAAGGCGCGCGCGCCCCGTCCGCGTCAGCGCGAGAGCTGAACCAACGCATACACGATCTGCGAAAAGCTGGTCCGCGCATGATCATTCACATCGCGCGCGCGCAGCCAGCCATGCACGAGCCCGGCGTGGCTCTGCAGATGCACCTCGGCTCCCGCCTCCCGAGCGGCCCTGGCGTAGCGCAGCGCATCATCGTACAGCGGATCGCATTCGGCCGGGAACAGCCATGTCGGCGGCAGCGTTGAGAGCGCCCCCTTCGCCGGGACGAGGCGCGGGTCCTCGGGATCGCCGCCAAGGACCTCGCGGTAGGTGCCAAGATCACGTGTGCTCAGCAGCGGCGCCTCGGCGTGCTGCACAAAGCTGCC
Source organism: Alloyangia pacifica (assembly GCF_003111685.1). Classification (NCBI taxonomy): domain Bacteria; kingdom Pseudomonadati; phylum Pseudomonadota; class Alphaproteobacteria; order Rhodobacterales; family Roseobacteraceae; genus Alloyangia; species Alloyangia pacifica. Next base: position 1,139,871 of record NZ_CP022190.1, read on the forward strand.
AGCCTCGTGCGGGAAGCCGAGACCGGGGTAGATCAGAACCTGCCCGCGCAGTCCGAGGTCCGCGCGCGTGCCACTGACTGCGGCGCAAAGCGAGGCCCCGGCGCTGTCACCGCAGAGGATCACCGGCCCCGCCGCGCAGCAGGCCTCGACGACGCTGACCAGATCCTCATGGGCGGCCAGCCCCGGGTGCTCCGGCGCCAGCCGGTAGTCGACCGAGACCACCCGGCAGCCAGACCGCTGCGCCAGCTCGGCACAGACATCATCGTGGCTCTCGAGCCCGCCCAGCACGAAGCCGCCGCCATGCGCGTAGATCACCGTCACCGGCGACACTTCCCCATAGAGCCGCACCGGCACGCCCCTGATGTCACGGTCCGCAACGGCAAGCCCCTCTGGTCGCCCCCGGTGGAAATGCGCCGCCATCCGGTCGTAGACCGCGCGCTGCCTCGGCCAGTCGCGGGGGTCCAGTTCCTCCGGGTAGAAGGCGAGGGTCTCATCGACGAAGGCGATGATCTCGGGCGACAGGTAGCTGCGGTAGTCCATGGGGTCTTCCTCTCTCTGGCGGTCTCCCGGCCCGGCGTCCGGGGCGCGCAAGGGCCCTAGCCGATCTTCCGCCCGCTGCAAACCCGCGCGCGACGCGGCGCCGCAACACCTGCGCGATTGCCGTGCGCCACTCTGGCCTCTGCTTCAGAGGCGTGCGAGGAACCCGGGCTGGTGCCTCGCGCCGGGCGCAGAGGCCGCGCCGGGCGGGCACCGGGGCACAGACCTAGACAGCAGGAGCAGGTGGGATCATGGCAGTGAAAACGGCAATCATCGGGCTGGGGATCATGGGGCGGCGGATGCTGGAGCATATGCAACTCCATGCGGGCTACTCCGTCGTGGCGATGTGGGACCCCTCGGCCAAAGGCTGCGCCGCGGCGCAGGCGCTCGCGCCGGAGATCCCCGTTGCGGCCAGCGCGGCCGAGGCCATCGCCGCCGCCGATCTGGTCTACCTCGCCTGCCCGCCAGAGCCGCGCATGGCCTACGCGCTCGAGGCGGCTGCCGCGGGCAAGGCGGTCTTCCTCGAAAAGCCGCTCGGCGTCGATCTGGCGGCGAGCGAGGAGTTGGTGGCCAGTCTGCGTGCCAGCGGTGTGCCCGCAGCGGTCAACTTCACTCAGGCCGCCGGCGCGGCCCTGAGCAACATCACCGCAACGGCGCGCTCGGGAGCGATGGGCGATCTCGAGGGCGTCGACATGGTGGTCACCTATGCCGCCTGGCCGCGCGCCTGGCAGCAGGCCGCCGACTGGCTGCGTTTTCGGGCCGAGGGCGGCATGACGCGTGAAGTCCTTTCGCATTTCCTGTTCTTCAGCCAGCGCATCCTCGGCCCGCTCTCGGTGGTCTGGGCGCGCCCCTCCTACCCCTCCGATCCGGCGCTCTGCGAGACAGCCCTGCTCGCCCGCCTCGAGACTGTGGCCGGCGTACCGGTCTCGATCCTCGCCAGCACCGGCGGCGCCCAGGAAGACCGGCAGGAATTCACCGTGAAGGGCAGCAAGGCCAGCCACCGGGTCACCAACTTCTCGGACGAGGCGGTCTCGAGCGGCGGCGCCTTTGTCGCCGTTCCCTCGGCCGCCGGCGAGCCGCGCGCCGTTGCGCTGCGCGCCCAGCTCGACGACATGCTGCTCTGCGTCGCCGGCAAACCGCACCGTCTGGCCACCCCGCAGGAGGCGCTCGACGTGCAGCGGCTCGTCGAGCAGATGCTGCGCGGCACGCCCTGAAATAACAAAAGGCCCCGCAGTGCGCGGGGCCTTCCTCAGATCTAGCGTACATTTCGCGACGAACCCTGCCCGGGTCGGACCGTCTCAGAACCCGATGGTGCGCAGCAACAGGAAGCAGCCCGCCGAGAGCAGCGCCGCCGCCGGAACCGTGATCACCCAGGCCGCGACGATCGTCATGAAATGCGACCGGCGCACCAGCTTGCGTCGGGCGCGCTCCTGGCGCGGCAGGCTCTCGGGCGCGAGGTGGCGGTGGTACCGGCGGGCGCGGCGCTCGACGTACCACTCGCGGAAGAAACCGACCCCGAAGACACCACCAACGGCGATATGGGTCGAGCTGACCGGCAGGCCGAGCCAAGAGGCCGCGATCACCGTCACCGCCGCCGAAAGCGCGACGCAATAGGCGCGCATCGGGTTCAGCTTGGTGATCTGGTTGCCCACCATGCCGATCAGCTTCGGGCCGAAGAGCACGAGGCCGAAGGAAATGCCGAGCGCCCCGATCACCATGACCCAGAGCGGGATCGCCACCTGCCCCGCAACGCTGGCGGACTGCTGCACGTAGACGATGGCCGCCAGCGGGCCGACCGCATTGGCCACGTCATTCGCGCCATGAGCAAAGGACAGCAGCGCCGCCGAGACCACCAACGGCAGTCGGAACAGCGTCTTGAGCGAGCGGGCGCGGTTCTCGAGCCCCTTCGACTGGTGGCGGATGAAGGGCACCGAAATCAGGCCGACGCCCACCCCCGTCGCCGCGCCAATCGCCAAGGCCGTCGGGAAGTCGATGGAAACGATCTTCTTGAGCCCCTTGAGCGCAAGATAGGTCGAGAAGGCCGCCGCCATGATCCCGATCAGCACCGGTACCCAGGTGCGGGCCGCCGCGATCTTGTCCTCGACGTAGATCACCCGCCATTTGATGAAAGCCAGCATGCCCGCCGCGATGATCCCGCCGAGCAGCGGCGAGATCACCCAGCTCGCGGCGATGGCGCTCATCGTCGACCAGTTCACCGAGCCAAGCCCCGCGGCCATTATTCCGGCGCCCATCACCCCGCCGACCACCGAGTGGGTCGTCGAGACCGGAGCGCCGATCCATGTCGCGATGTTCACCCAGATCGACGCCGCAAGCAGCGCCGCCATCATCGCCCGCACGAAGATGGCCGTGTCGGCAAGCCCCGCCGGGTCGATGATCCCCTTCGAGATGGTCGAGACCACGTCGCCGCCCGCGATCAGCGCGCCGGCGGTCTCGAAGATCGCCGCGATGGCGATGGCCCCGAGGAGCGAGAGTGCCTTGGCCCCCACCGCGGGACCCATGTTGTTGGCCACGTCGTTGGCGCCGATGTTCAGCGCCATGTAGGCGCCGAAGGCGGCGGCCACGACCACCGCGAGACTCTGCGTCGCGCCGCCTGTGAGGATCGCGGCGGCCACCGCCGCGAGCGAGACGAAGACCAGGCTGATCCCCACGCCGACCAGCGGTCGCGAGGCATGCATGGTGGCCTCTTCAAGACGCGCGAGACGGTTCAGGTCCTTGTCGAGCGTCTTCCACTGAGGCGTGGTGTGTTCGGTCACGTTGAATGTCCTTGAATCCAGGGGGCCGGCGGGACCCTGCGGGGCTCAGCCTTGCCGTGCCGCCGAGACCAGCGCCGGGAAGTCCGCGAGGATGGATTTGAGTTGCTCTTCCTCGACCGCCTGGGCCGCGGCGTCGGGCGACATCCAGCGGCGCTCGCGGTCGGCCATTTCGGGGAAGGCGTCCAGCAGCTTCTCGACCGCCACCGCGTAGACGTCGACGTCGGTGGTGACTGGAAGCAGGCCGTTTACGATCTTGCTGTAGCGGTATTGCCCGATGCGGAAAGGACGTGGGCCAGAGTGTTTCACCCCCGCCTCTTCCCAGGCTTCCTGCAGCGCAGTGCCCGCGCCGTCGGTGCCGCGCACCGGCCAGCCCTTGGGCAGGATCCAGCGTTTCGTCGTGCGCGAGGTGATCATGAGCACCTCCGGCCGACCATCTTCTACACGATGGCAGAGCGCCGCGATCTGAACGCGGTTGGGGCGGCCCAGAAGCGGGGCAATATAGCTGTTCCAGACTTGAGCAAACATCGGCTCACCTATTGCGATCGAGGCGGACCGGCTGCTCCTAGCGCAATGCGCGCGGTTTCTCAAGGCGGGAGGCCCCCTGCAGACGAAAGGATGCCCTGCACGTGGCGTCACGCACCCGCTGCACGCGCCGCACGCGCGTCAGCGGATCCAGCGCAACTCTCCGGGCAGGCGCGCGAAGATGCGCTCTGGCCGTGCCTTTGGCCCATCCGGCCAGAGGGGCCAAGGTCTCCGCTGCTGGGACGCCGTGGCATCGCCAGCTCGAGTGCAGGAATACCCTCCCTAAATCAATGAGGTGGTCCGCGATCCGCCGTTGGACCGCGGAGCAAACTTCGGGATTTTCGGCAAAGCCTCGAGGGCGCCCCGCAAGGGCGGTGTTGCGGATGGTTTCGAGCTGGGTTACTCACGCTCCGACGGGTCATTAGCTCAGTTGGATAGAGCAACCGCCTTCTAAGCGGTCGGTCGAGGGTTCGAATCCTTCATGGCCCGCCACCTTTGCCGAAATACGCCGATGGCCCCCGAACCGGCCCACTGCGCGTCGCGTCCCGCGACGGAGCTTCGGGCTCGCCCGTTCCCGAGCGTGCGAGCGGCCTATTTAGAGGCCGCGTCGGGGCTCTGCTTGTAGAAGCGCCGGATCGCCAGATGCGAAGAGCGGATGTCCAGATTTACCGCCCACCTCGCCGCCTCGCCGTCACGCTGCGCCACGGCGTCTATCGCATCGTCGTGAATGCGCACGCCGATCCGGAACAACCGCGCGAACAACGCCTTGTCCCTCCGCGCCGAGGCAACGATTGGCCCGGTGCGCAGCCAGAGCGTCGAGATGATGTCGAGCAGCTGCGGGTAGCCCGCGCCGCCGTAGAGCTCGAAGTGGAACGCCTGATTTCCCGCCAGCGCCGCCTCGAAATCTCCGGCCTCGACCGCTTCGCTCATGGCGTCGTTGTGGCGCCGCAGCTCGCCGATCAGCGTCGGAGTCCGCCGGGCACGCGCAGCGCGTTCGGCGGCATAGCCCTCGAGTTGCATGCGGATGCGGATGTAATTCTCGTGCTCTGTGGCGAGATAGGGCGCGACGCGCAGCGTCCGCGGCCCAGACTGCTCGATGGCCCGCTCGGCGATCAGCCGCGCCACGGCCTCGCGCACGGGCATGGGACTGGTGCCGAGCACCTCTGCAAGCCCGCGGATGGTCACCTGCTCGCCCGGAAGGAACTCGCCCTTGAGCAGCCCGAGCCGAATGCTCTGGTAGACCCTTTCCTGGATCGTGGTGACATCCACGGGCGCCAGCGTGCGCGATCGCGGCTTCGTGGGATCGAGACTGTTCACGTGCTCCGGGCCTCGCTTGGCTTGTTCGAAGGATGATCCCGCGTCCGTCGCAGGGACAGCGCGCGGTCCGTCGTGGCGCCGCGGTGTTGGGCCTTTAGCAGCCAATTTCGCGTCATTCTATGTCCAAGTCACAACATAAGGCAACCGCGTCCCCGCAAGCACCTCTACTTTACGGATATGAGATCACATATCTTATATCTTTACCGCCCAAGAATTCTGTGGTTAGGATACGCCCGTGCCAGAGGAGAGCGCAGCACGGCCCGACATCAGGGGCGCGGCGCGCTGGCATGGAAAAACACCTGGGAGGAGAACCAGCTTGACACGTCTTGCCTTGATCGCGGCCACGTCCGCACTGGCCCTTGGCGCAACCGCGCTGCACGCCGAGCCGCTGAAGATCGGAATCATCGAAAGCCTTTCGGGCGCCCAGACCTCGACAGGCCGACTCTATGCCAACGCCGTCGCCTATGGGGTCGCGCAGATCAACGACGCCGGCGGCTTCAACGGCGAACCGGTTGAAGTCATCGAGTACGACAACGCCGGCGGCGCACCGGACGCGGCGACCAAGTTCCGCCAGGCCGTGGCGGATGGGGTGGACATCATCTTCCAGGGCGCCTCGTCGGCAATCGCGGGCCAGCTCACCGAGGACGTGCGCAAGCACAACCTGCGCAACCCCGGCAAGGAGGTGATGTTCATCAACCTCGGCGGCGAGGCGATGGAGCTGACCGGTGACAAGTGCCAGTTCTACCACTTCCGCTTCACCACAACTGCGCCGATGCGGGTCAACGCGCTGGTCAGCGCGATGAAGGAAGCCGGCGATCTCGGCACCAAGGTCTATTCGATCAACCAGAACTACTCCTGGGGCCAGGACATGCAGTCGGCGGTCGAAACCGCGGCGGCGGGCGGCGATTTCGAAATCGTCGACGAAGTCCTGCACGACGTGAACAAGATCCAGGACTTCGCGCCCTTCGTCGCGCGCCTGAAGTCCGCCGCGCCCGACACGGTCTTCACCGGCAACTGGTCGAACGACCTGCTGCTGCTGATGAAGGCGGCGGGCGACGCGGGTCTCGACGTGACCTTCGCGACCGCCTACCTCGACCAGCCGGGCAACATCGCCAACGCCGGCGAGACGGCGCTCGGGCATTACATCGCCAACAACTACGACAATGCTGCCACCGATGGCGAATTCGCCGAAGCCTACAAGGCGTCGACCGGCCACTACCCGACCTTCGTCGAAGGCCACACCGCCTTTGCCGTCGGCGCGCTGCACCAGGCGCTCGACACGCTCGACTTCGGCGGCGACGCCATCGACGTGACCAAGATCGCGCTGGCGCTCGAGGACACCACCTACGAGACGCCGGTCGGCCCGATCTCGGTGCGCAAGGAAGACCACCAGACCATCCGTCCCGTGGTCGTCTCCAAGGTCGTGAAGAACGCCAAGTACCCCGCCGACGACACCGACATGGGCTTCGAGACCGTCGGGGTCGTGCCGGGCGAGACAGCGATCTACCCGGTGCAGGACAGCTGCAAGATGGTGCGCCCAGGCGAATGAGCCCCGCACCCTGAGAGCACCGGCCGGCGAGCCTCGCCGGCCGGCCCTGTCCCTCGGCCCCAATCGGAAGTGCAATGGAATTTGCGATCATCTCCACGCTGAACGGCGTGACCTACGGCCTGTTGCTGTTCATGGTCTCCGCCGGTCTCACGCTCATTTTCGGCATGATGGGCGTGCTGAACTTCGCGCATGCCTCCTTTTACATGCTGGGCGCCTATGTCGCCTACGCCGTCTCGTCGATCTTCGGTTTCTGGACCGGGCTGATCGTCGCCCCCATCGTGGTCGGCCTTGTCGGCATGGCGGTCGAGCGGTTCCTGCTGCCAAGGGTGCACGCCCACGGCCACGCGCATGAACTGCTGCTGACCTTCGGTCTCGCGCTGATCATCGAGGAGCTGATCAAGCTGTTCTTCGGCGACTTCCCGGTGAACTACCAGATGCCCGGCGAGCTTCGCTTCTCGGCTTTCCACATCTTCGGCACCGACTACCCGTTCTACCGCCTGTTCATCGGCGGGATCGCGGTCGTGATGTTCTCGGCGCTGTGGCTGCTGCTGACCCGGACCCGCACCGGCATCGTCGTGCGCGCCGCCGAGCGTCTGCCCGCCATGGCCGAGGCACTGGGGCACAATATCCCGTTGGTCTTCATGTTCGTCTTCGGCACCGGCGCGGCACTGGCCGGGCTTGCCGGGGCGGTGGCCGGAGCCTTCTACCCGACCAACCCGAACATGGGGCTGGAACTGGGGGTGATCGTCTTCGTGGTGGTCGTGGTCGGCGGGCTCGGCTCGCTCAAGGGGTCGCTGGTTGCCTCGCTGATGATCGGCCTCTTCTCGTCCTTCGCGGTGGGGCTTGACTGGTCGCTGGCAAACCTGCTGAGCCTGATCGGCCTCGGAGACTGGGCGCGCTCGGTCGGCGGTCTGCTGACGCTCGAGCTGTCCTCGGTCAGCGCCACCATTCCTTTCGCCCTGATGCTGATCATCCTGCTGGTACGCCCTGCGGGTCTCATGGGGGAGCGTAACTGACATGCCGAACCTTCGCACTATCCTCGTCCTCACCGCGCTCCTCGCGCTGCTGATCGCCGTACCGCCCTTTCTGGGCCTCGGATGGCAGAACGCGCTGGTGAACGTGCTCATCGCGAGCCTCTTCGCGCTTGCCTTCAACCTTCTCATCGGCCAGGCCGGGCTGCTGTCCTTCGGCCACGCCGCCTATTTCGGGATCGGCGCATTTGCCGCGCTGCACTTGATGCTCGCGGTCGAGGACGGCCTGCCCTTCCCGACGCCGCTGCTGCCGCTCGCGGGCGCTGCCGCCGGGCTTCTGGTCGGCCTCGTGGCGGGCTACTTCGCCACCATGCGCTCGGGCGTCTACTTCGCGCTGGTGACGCTGGCCATCGCCGAGCTCTTCCATTCGTTGGCACCGCGCCTCGAGGGACTCTTCGGCGGTGAATCGGGCGTGTCGTCCATGCGCATGCCCTGGCTGGGCTTCACCTTCGGCTCCATGCTCGAGGTCTACTACATGACCTTGGCCTGGGTGGTGATCTGCGGTCTCGGGCTCTGGGCCTATACCCGTACCCCCTTTGGACGGCTGACGCTGGCGCTGCGCGACAACGAGCAGCGCGTCCGTTTCCTCGGCTACAACGCCCATGCCTCGAAGGTGATCATCTTCGCCGTCTCGGCGATGTTTACAGGCGTTGCAGGCGCACTGCAGGCGATCTCCAACGAAACTGCGAACTACTCGCTCTTCGGCAGCATCGTGTCTTCGCAGGTCGTGCTGCAAACCTTCGTCGGCGGGGCCACGGTGTTCTTCGGCCCGGTGATCGGCGCGACGGCCTTCGCGCTCTTCTCCTTCCTCGTCTCCGATCTCACCCGATCTTGGCTCCTCTACCAGGGGCTGATCTTCGTGCTGATCATGCTCTACGCCCCGAGCGGCATCGGCGGCGTTGTGCATCACCACATCCGCAATCGCCGCCAGCTCGACTGGGCGCGGCTGGCGGGGCCTTATCTCATGGCACTGGCAGGGGGTCTGCTGATCGCCGCGGGCGTGGTCTTCCTGGTCGAAAGCGCCTCGATCCTCTTCGGCGAAGACTACGAGCGGCTGCGCCACGCGGCCGGCGACGGCTTGCCCGTCTTCGAGCTCTTTGGCGCAGAGTGGAGCCCGGTCTCGGTCCTGACCTGGATTGTCCCGGCGGCGCTGCTGCTGGGGGGCGGCGCGGTGCTGTTCCGTGCCCGCCGCGAGATCGACGCGCTCTGGGCCCGCAAGGACCGCCCCGAGGACACCATGGCCGAAACCGCGCCGCTGGGAGGTGAAGCATGACCGCGACCACGACGCAGAGCGCGCTGACGCTCACCGGCGTGACCAAGTCCTTCGGGCCGATCGAGGTGCTCAAGGGGCTCAACCTCGACATCGAGAAGGGCGAGCGCCACGCGGTGATCGGCCCGAACGGGGCTGGAAAATCGACGCTCTTCAACCTGATCTCGGGTATGTTCCCGCCGTCTTCCGGAGGCATCGCGCTCGGCGGGCGCAGCATCGCAGGGCTCTCGCCGCACCTCATCAACCGGGCGGGACTGGCCCGCTCGTTCCAGATCACCAACATCTTCCACCGGATGAGCGTGTTCGAAAACCTCCGGATCGGCGTGCTGGCGCGCCACGGGGTACGCTTCGGCCTTTTCCGCCCGATTTCGACCATGCGGCGGGTGAACGCGGAGACCGCCGAGATCCTATCGCGCGTTGGGCTCGAGACCCGGGCGCGAGACCTGGCGGGCGACCTGACCTATTCCGAGCAGCGTGCGCTCGAGATCGGCATGACGCTGAGCACAGGCGCCGACATCATCCTGCTCGACGAGCCCACCGCGGGCATGTCGCGCGATGAGACGGCGCAGGCCGTGGAACTGATCCGCACGGTGACGGAAGGCAAGACCCTGCTGATGGTCGAACACGACATGAGCGTCGTCTTCAGCCTCTGCGACCGGGTCTCGGTTCTGGTCTACGGAAGCATCCTCGCGACCGACACGCCGGCGCGCATCAGTGCCAACCGCGAGGTGCAGGAAGCCTATCTGGGTGAGGAGGCAGCATGAGCTTGCTTCAGGTGAAGGGGCTGCACGCCCATTACGGCAAGAGCCACATCCTGCACGGGATCGACATGGAGGTGCCCGAGGCGGCCATCGTCTCACTGCTGGGGCGCAACGGTTCGGGGCGCTCGACGCTGCTGAAGGCGATGATGGGGCTTGTGCCCCCGACCGCCGGCAGCGTCACGCTGGACGGCCAAACCCTGTCCGGGCAGCGGCCCTTCGACATCTGTCGGCAGGGGCTCGGCTACGTGCCCGAGGAACGTCTGGTCTTCCCCAACCTTACGGTCGAGGAGAACCTCGCCATTGGCGTGCAGAAAGGCGCTCCCGGCGCGCACCGCTGGACGGTCGAGGAGATGTACGACTATTTCCCCCGCCTCCGCGAGCGCCGCGGCATCCGCGCCGGGTACCTCTCGGGCGGCGAGCAGCAGATGCTGACCATCTGCCGCTCGCTGCTCGGCAACCCCCGGGTGCTGCTGATCGACGAGCCGACTGAGGGACTCGCCCCGCGCATCGTCGACGTGGTGATGGAGGTCATCCTCGACATCGGCCGCCGCGGCGTCGCCGTGGTGCTGGTCGAGCAGAAGCTGACCATCGCGCTCAAGGTCGCGCAGCAGGTCTTGGTCATGGGCCATGGCGAGCTGGTCTTCCTCGGCACCCCCGCAGAGCTCGACGCCGCGCCTGACGTGCGCCGCAACTGGCTCGAGGTGGCCTGACGGCCACCTCCCCTCCCCTAGACAATTTCGACTGGACAGACAGTGAGCATGATCGAACGGATGTATCCGAAACCCGGCCTCCGGGTCCTTGTCACCGCGGGCGGGTCGGGCATCGGCGCCGCGATCGCGCGCGGCTTTCTCGACGCCGGGGCGCAAGTTATGATCTGCGACATCGACGAGGCCGCGCTGGCACGCATCGCCGAGGAACGCCCCGCCGTGGTCACCCGCCGCGCCGACGTGTCCGACGAGGCCGAGGTCGCCGCGCTGATGGACGCCGCCAAGGAAACGCTCGGCGGGCTCGACGTGCTGGTGAACAACGCCGGGATCGCCGGCCCTACCGGAAAGATCGACGAGATCTCTGTCGATGACATCCGCCGCACGCTCGACGTCGATCTGTTGGGGCAGTTCCTGGTGCTGCGCCGTGCCGTGCCGCTCCTGCGCGAGAGCGAGGCGGGCGCAATCCTCAACATCGCCTCGGTCGCGGGACGGCTGGGCTACGCGCTGCGCACCCCCTATGCAGCGGCGAAATGGGGCATCGTCGGCCTCACACAGAGCCTTGCCAAGGAAATGGGTCCCGAGGGCATCCGGGTCAACGCGATCCTGCCAGGCGTGGTGCGCGGCGCGCGCATCGAAAGGGTGATCTCCGACCGCGCGGCGGCCGAGGGCATCCCTTACGCGCAAATGGAAGAGCAGTACCTCGCCAGCGTCTCGCTGCGCCGGATGGTCGAGCCCGAGGACATCGCCGGCATGGCGCTGTTCCTCTGCTCGCCGGCCGGGGCGAACGTCTCGGGGCAGGCGATCAGCGTCTGCGGCAACGTCGAAACCATCTGACCCAGAAAGAAACGGAGAAGGACCATGGCAAAGGCCCCCCGCAAGGTTATCGTCACCTGCGCCGTCACCGGCGGCATCCACACCCCCAGCATGTCGCCACACCTGCCGGTGACCCCCGATCAAATCGCCGAGCAGGCCATCGAGGCCGCCGAGGCGGGCGCCTCGATCCTCCACCTGCACGCCCGCACCCCCGAGGACGGGCGGCCGACGCAAGACCCCGAGGCCTTCCTGCGCTTCCTGCCGCGCATCAAGCAGGCGACCGGCGCGGTGCTCAACCTCACCACTGGCGGCAGCCCCACGATGACCGTCGAGGAGCGCCTGCAGCCCGCCGCGCTACTCGCGCCCGAGGTCGCCTCGCTCAACATGGGCTCGATGAACTTCGCGCTTTTCCCGATGCTCGACCGCTACGACACATTCAAGCACGACTGGGAGCCGGCCTATCTCGAGAAAACCCGCGACGTGGTATTCCGCAACACCTTCAAGGACATTGAGTACATCCTCGAGACCTGCTCGGGGAACGGCACGCGTTTCGAGTTCGAGTGCTACGACACCAGCCATCTCTACACGCTCGCGCACTTCCGCGACAGGAACCTTGTGCAGGGTCCGCTTTTCATCCAGACGGTCTTCGGCATTCTGGGCGGTATCGGCACGCATCCCGACGACGTCTCGCACATGAAGCGCACCGCGGACCGGCTGTTCGGCGACGACTACGTCTGGTCGGTGCTGGGCGCGGGGCGCCACCAGCTTCCGATCACCACGATGGCCGCCGCGATGGGCGGCAACGTGCGGGTCGGACTCGAGGACTCGCTCTGGGACGGGCCGGGTCATCTGGCACAGTCGAACGCCGCGCAGGTCCGCCGGATCCGCAAGGTGCTCGATGGGCTGGGGCTGGACGTGGCGACACCCGACGAGGCGCGTGCCATGCTGTCGCTAAAGGGCGGCGACCAGGTGAACTTCTGAGACAAGTCAGCGCGGGGACGCAGGACATATGACCAACGAATTCGACGGACGGGTCGCGATCGTAACAGGGGCCGGGGCCGGGCTGGGACGCTGCCACGCGCTCGCCCTTGCCCGCGCCGGGGCGCGCGTCGTGATCAACGACATCACCGGACTGGACGGCCAGCCGGGTGCCGCGGCGCGGGCCGTGGTCGCCGAGATCGAGGCCCTTGGTGGCGAGGCCGTGGCCGAGCCCGCGGACGTGGCGGACTTCGCCGAGGTGACCGCGATGGTGGCACGGGTGATGGCGCGCTGGGGACGCGTCGACATCCTCGTCAACAACGCCGGCATCCTGCGCGACCGCTCGTTTGCCAAGATGGAGATGTCCGATTTCGCAACCGTGCTCGCCGTCCACCTCACCGGTTCGGCGAACTGCTGCCGCGCGGTCTGGGAGATCATGCGCGAGCAGGGCTTTGGCCGGATCATCCTGACGACGTCGTGCTCGGGGCTCTACGGCAACTTCGGACAGGCCAACTACGCCGCCGCAAAGGCCGGCATGATCGGTCTGATGACGACGCTGCAGCAGGAGGGCGAGCGCTACGGGATCCACGTCAACGCCCTCTCGCCGCTCGCCATGACCGGGATGACCGACGGGCTGCTCGCCCCCGAGGATGCGGCGCAGCTCACCCCGGAAGCGGTCGCGCCCGCGGTGGTCTTCATGGCCTCAGACCTTGCGCCGAAGAAGACCATCATCGGCGCTGGCGCCGGCGTCTATTCGGTGGTCCACGTGGTCGAGACCGAGGGTGTCTACCTGCCACCCGAGGCGCGCAGCCCCGAGGAATTTCACGCCGCCTTCGAGCGCATGTCGGACATCCGCACCGCGCGGCACCTCGACACCGGCTTCGATCAGGCCACCAAATTCACCGCCACCGCGAACCGGGCGCGCCGCGTCACCGCCTGAGCTGACCCCGGCGCGGCAGATAGGACGGCGCGGCGTAGAAATGCGCCGCGCCTTATGCATTTCGCCTCGGAAGGTGCCTCGGTCTATCCGGTCGGGGCAGCGTATTTCACCGCGAGACTCACGCGCAGCCGGCTGTCCCTTTCCACCACTATCCCCGCTATCGGCCGATCGGCATCGCAGGCCTAGACCGGCGCGATGATGCGCGCCTGAAGGCGGTTGACGACGTGGCTGTAGATCTCCTTCTACAGCCGGACCGGCACCTAGCCGAGCCGGGTGTGGAAGCGCTCCGCCTCATCCAGAACCCATACCGCTGTCGCCTCCCCCCGGCCAGCTCGACCAGCGGCACGAGCTGCGGCGGGTCGGACGGGTGCCCCCGCACGACCCGCTCGGGACGGGCGCAGGCGCTCTGCATGTCTGTGACAGAGATCGCGGACGAACTCGAGGCGATCACCGCGCCGGACGGCGTCGCGGCATCGATGCGGCTCGATGCGCCCTTCATCCGGAAGGTATCCGCCCCTCGATCCCAGAGCGCCTGAGTCCTCTCGGCCCCGGCTGGCCCCGTCAAATGCTGCCTATGACGAAATCCGGAACGATCCCCGACCGACGGATTGCCCGAGCCGGGTCGAGGCCGACGAGTGCGCCATGGTCAGTCACGAGCGCGGTGGAAAACCCCATCTGGCAGCCGCCAAGGATGTCCGTATGCAGCGTGTCGCCGACCATCAACACCCGCTCGGGCGCAAGCCCCGGGAAGAGACGCGCCAAGGCCAGCGAGAAGATCCCGTCGAAGGGTTTGCCGAGAAAGACCGGCGCCACGCCGGTCGCGTCGGCAAGGCGATGCGCATAGTCGCCGGGCTCTCGCGAGAGGCCGGTTTCGCGCGGGGCGACAATGTCGGGGTTGCCGACGAAGACCGGACGCGCGCGCTTGCTCAGAGCTGCCTCGAGCCGGGCCTGGCGCGCCTTCGTCCAGCCCTCCGAGCCCACGAGCAGAAAGCCCTCGGCCGCCTCGTAGTCCGCAGGATCGTCGCCTAGGAAGGAGATGTCGACGTCCTCGAAATCCTCGACGCCGTACTCGGGGCTGAGCATCGCCCCCCAGCGCAGCCGCGGCGCACGCGTCAGATGCGCCAGCAACGCCTCGCGGCTGGTCACCACCTCCCCGGGAGATAAGTCAAAGCCCAGCCGGGCGTAGCGCTGCATCATCACCCGCTTGGGGTAGGCTGCGGAATTGGAGACCACCGCCACCGCCTTGCCGGCAGCGCGCAGTGCGGCGATCGCAGCTGCTGCGCCCGGAATAGCGGACTCGCCCACGTTGAGCACCCCGTAGGCGTCGAGCAGCACGAGATCAAAGGGGTCGGCGATCTCGAGCAGGCTCTGCGCCACCTGCCAGTCATGGCCAAAGCGCGCATCCGGCAGGCGCGACCGCACGCCGAGATAGTCGTCGAAGGCCGCGCGGGCCTCGGTGCAGCGCGTGCCGGTCACAGGATGCGGCGACGCAGGAAGGCCGAGACGACCTCGCCCAGAACGACAAGCGCGAGGATCGCCAGCAGGACGGTCGCCGCCTCGGGCCAGTTGAACGTGTCGATCGCCCCCTGCAGGATGATGCCGATGCCGCCCGCTCCGACAAGGCCGAGCACGGTCGACTCGCGCAGGTTGATGTCCCAGCGCAGGATCGCCACGGCCCAGAAGGTCGGCATGACCTGCGGCACGATGGCATAGACGATGACCTTGAAGCGCGATGCGCCGGTGGCCTCCAGTGCCTCGACGGGGCGCGTGTCGATCTCCTCGATGGCCTCGCCCAGCAGCTTGCCGATGAAACCGATGGAGCGGAACATGATCGCCACCACACCGGCAACGATGCCGGGGCCGAAGATCGCCACAAAGAGCAGCGCCCAGATGATCGTATTGACCGACCGCGAGCTGACGAGGATCAGCCTCCCGAGCCAGAGCGTGGCGCGGTTGGGCGTGGTGTTCTGCGCCGCGATATAGGCAACGGGCAGCGAGACGATCACCGCCAGCGCGGTGGCGAAGGTGGCAATGTTCACGGTTTCCAACAGCACGCGCAGGATCGCGCCGAGGTTGCTGGTGTCGAGCGGATACATGCGTCCGAAGAGATCGGCCATCTGGCTGGGCGAGTCCCAGACCCAGGCCCAGATGATCTCGATCGAGCCGAGCGCCCAGAAGACCGCCAGCGCGCAGAGGGCGAAGATGCCGAAGCGTCGGGCTTTTTCCTTCGGCGTATGGCGCGACCAGTCCTCGCGCCCGAATTGCTGGGAGATGCTGGTCATGCGATGCGCTTCCTGATCTGGCCGCTGATCGCCTCGGAGACGAGGATCACGCCGACGATGACGATGGTGATGGCGAGCGCGAAATCGTAGTCATATCGTCCGAAGGCATTGGCCAGCGTCGCGCCGATGCCGCCCGCGCCGACGATGCCGACCACAGCCGAGGCCCGCAGGTTGGAATCGAGCTGGTAGATGGTCAGGCCGATCTGCCGGGGCATGATCTGCGGGAAGATGGCGTAAACCAGCGTCGACAGGTACGGCGCCCCGGCCGCCCGCATCGCCTCCACCTGGCCGAAGTCGATCTCCTCGATCCGTTCTGCCAGCATCTTGGCGACGAAACCGATGGAATAGACCACCAGCGTCAGCACGCCGGCAAAGGGGCCGAAGCCGACGGCCTTGACGAAGATGATCGCGACGATGACCGGATGGAAGCTGCGGGCGATGATGATGATCGCCCGACCGAGATAGAAGACCGGCAGCGGCGCGACATTGCGCGCCGCCATGAAGGCGATGGGGATGGATAGCGCGACCCCGCCGACGGTGGCGAGGATGGCGATCTTCAAGCTCTCAAGGAAACCGTCGATCAGCAGGCCGCTGCGCTCGAAGCTCGGGGGAAAGGCGCCGCCGAAGATGCGCCCGGCCCGCTCGATCCCTTGCGCAACCCGCGCCCAATCGATCGGCATGGTGGCCGCGACCCAGAAGAAATAGGCCAGTGCGCCGAGATAGACCGCCCCACGAAGCAGCGGGTTGGCGATGAAGGGCGGCTTGCGCCAGGTGTCGGGGTGCTGGCTCATGATGCCTCCCGCAGGTCGCCGCCCCGGTCTGCATGGGGGCTGCCGGAGTAGATCCGTTCCATCGCCTCCTGGTCGAGCGCGCCCGGAAGATCGTCGAAGATGATCCGTCCGAAGCGCATGCCGACGATGCGGTCGGTGTATTCCTTGGCTTCGGTCACGTTGTGGATGTTGATCAGTACCGGCAGCTTCAGCTCGCCCGCGAGGTCGCGCAGCAGCCCCATGATCTGCTCGGAGGTCTTGGGATCGAGCGAGGCGGTCGGCTCGTCGGCCAGCAAGATCTCGGGGTCCTGCATGAGCGCTCGGACCACGCCGACGCGCTGACGCTCGCCGCCCGAAAGCTGGTCGGCGCGGGTGTTGGCGTATTGCGCGATGCCGACGCGCTCCATCAGCTCATAGGCGCGGCGGATGTCCTCCTTGGGGTAGCGGCGCATGATCGCCGCCCAGGTCGAGATATATCCCAGCCGCCCGGACTGCACGTTCTCCATCACGGTCAGCCGGTCGACGAGGTTGAACCCTTGAAAGACCATGCCGATCTTGCGCCGCGCGGCGCGCAGCTGGCGGCCCCGGAGGGCAGTGAGCTCGGTCCCGTTCAGCACGATGCTGCCCGAGGTCGGCTCGACCAGCCGGTTGATGCAGCGCAGCAGCGTGGACTTGCCGGCGCCCGAGGAGCCGATGATCGACACCACGCTTTCGCCCTCGATGGTCAGGTCGAGGTTTTTCAGCACCGGCGCACCGCTGCCGTAGCTTTTGACCAGATCGGTGATCTTCAACATGTGGAGACTCCATGCCGGAGCCGGGACCAAGGCCCCGGCTCCGGTCTTGTCAGGTCACTCTGCGGCAAGGCCGGCGGGTGTGTACTCGACCCCGTTCGCCTTCTGGATCTGGCGGATGACCTTCCACTGATCCTTGTAGGTGATCGGGATGAACTTGCTGACCCCGCTGAACTCCTCGCCAAGCGCGGTCCCCGCGAAATCGAAGCTGAAGAAGGCCTCCTCGATCTTCTCCTTCAGTTCCGGCGTCAGGTCGTGGGCATAGGCGTAAGAGGTGGTCGGGAAGGGATCGCTTTCCCAGACGATGCGCACCTCGGCGGGATCGTAGAGCCCGCGCTCGGCCATCCGGTCGACCACTTCCGAGGCGACGGGCGCGGCGTCGTAGTCGCCCGCGACCACGCCCAGCATCGACTGGTCGTGGCTGCCAGAATAGACCACCTCGTAATCCTCGTCGGGCACCACGCCCAGATCGGGGAACAATGCGCGCGGCGCGAGGTTGCCGGAGTTCGAGGTCGGCGAGGTATGCGCGATGCGCTTGCCGGCGAGGTCCGGCACCTGCTGGATGTCGCTGTCGGCCTGGGTGTAGATCTGCAGCTTGTAGCCGAACTGCCCGTCGTCCCCCCCCATGATCGCGAAGGGCACCGCCCCGGCGAGGTTCACTGCAAAGGGCGTGGGACCGGTCGAGAAACCGGCGATATGCAGGCGACCCGAACGCATCGCCTCGACCTCGGCGGAGTTGGACTGCACCGCGAAGAACTGCACGTCCTTGCCGGTGACCTCCTCAAGATGCGCGATGAAGGGCTGCCAGATATCCTCGTAGATGGCCGGGTCCTCGACCGGCGTGTAGGCAAAAACAAGGGTGCCGGGATCCTTCAGATCGCCCGCGTCTGTTGGCGCGTCTGCGACCAAGTCACCGTCGGCGTCGGTGTACTGGCTGTCGAGCGCCGCGGTTTCTTCCTGAGCAAATGCCGCCCCGGCCGACAGGGCCAGCGATACGAGCAGACTCGTGGTGTGCCTAAGCATGTGATGTCCTCCTCCCAAAGGGCATGTTCTGCGTCTGGCCCCTGTGTCCTCCGGCCAGTCCAGCGGGATCACATCACCTTTATGTTGGATATGCAACAAACTGGTCGTACTTTTCTGCGAAACTCAAGGCTGCGACATACGAAGGGGAGCCCGGGCACGGTGGACCAGACAAGTGGCGAGCGGCGTTTGAAAAAACAGGAGCGGCACGCGCAAATCCTGCTGCAACTGAAACTCAGGCCGCACGTGCGGGTCGCGGAGCTTGCCGCCCTGTTCGGCGTGACCACAGAGACAGTACGCCGTGACATCGGCGCACTCGAGCGCGACGGGCTGTTGGAGCGCGCCCATGGCGGCGCTTCGGCGCCGCATCCCGGCGGGCACCGCGATCTTGACGCGCGCCGACGGGAACGGGTCGCCGAGCGCGAGCGGCTCGGCCGCTTTGCCGCGTCGCTGGTGCGCGACGGCGATGCGATCATGATCGACGCGGGCTCGACGACGATGGTCTTCGCCCGCTTCCTCGCCTTCGCGGAAACCCGGGTCACGGCGATCACCAACAGCCTACAGATCGGTATGATCCTCGGCCAGAGCGCCAATGCGCGCGTGCTTCTCGCGCCGGGAAGCTACCTGCCGCAGGAGGCGGCGGTGGTCGGCGTCGACACATGCGACTATCTTGCGCGCTACCACGTGGACTCGTGTTTTCTCGGAGCGGCTGGCCTCAGCGAAGCGGGTGTGACCGAGGCGGTGGACGGTTTTGCTCCGGTCAAGCAGGCGATGATGCGGCACTCCACGTCGTGCCGGTTTCTCATCGACGCAGGCAAGTTCGGGCGCACCCGGTTGAACCTTGTCACGCCGCTTGACGAAATGGATACGCTGGTCAGTGACCGCGCCCCGGAGGGCGCGCTTGCGGCACGTCTCTCCGAGAGCGGGGTCAGCATCCTCGTACCCTAGGGCCTCCCGACTCGGTGCTTTATTTCGGCTGCGTACAGCAAGGGCAGCCAAGCCTTTGCTTGCGAAACGGTGTTTTCGGACACACCCGATTACGACACCACCAAGCAAATCGCCTCTTTCGAGCACGACATGGTGAAACAGCCGGCGGGTCTTCTGCTGCATCCGATGCAGCCGGACCCGTTCATCGAACCGATCAACCGCGCCATCTCAGATGGCACGCAGGTGGTGACCTTTGCGGCGGATTCTCCGAAATCCAACCGCAGCGCCTCTATCACCTCCGACAACCTGGCCGAGGCGAAATTTGCTGCCGAGGAAATCGTCAAGCAGATCGGCGAGACGGGCTCCGCCGGGGGCGCGGTCGCGGCGATCCTCGAAGCCAAGTCGGACGTGCTGGTCATGCATGCGGATATCACCCCGGCGACGCTCGAGCACATCAAGGCCGGCAAGATCCACATGGCGCTGAGCCCGAATCAGGGCATACAGGGGTTCATGGGGTTCATGGCGACCTTCATGGCGGCGCATTCCGAAGTCTTCGATCCGTTCAACGACCACCGGACCTCGGGTTACAACCCGGTGCAGATCCCCCTCATCGACGGTATCCTCCAGCCCGACGGCGGCGAGATCCTCTGGGAAGGTGAGCCGGTCCGTATTGCATCACCAAGCGCCGCACAGCAGCTCGGGATCGGGCTGGCGCATCAGGAAATCGCCCTCTGCCCGGATATCTCGGTGGCCGAGAACATGTTCATGGCCGTCACCAACCAGAGCCGCCGCTTCCTTATGGATGCCGCCTCGCTCAAGCAGAAAGCCCGCGCCGTGCTGGGCCCAGCTGAGCGACATCGACCCGGGTGCGATCGCTCGGGACCTGCCGATATCGCATCAGCAGCTGGTCGAGATCGCCAAGACGCTGACGCTCGACTGCAAGGTCCTGATCCTCGACGAGCCGACCGCCGCACTGACAGACCACGAGGTACAGGCCCTCTTTGGGATCATGCAAAGAATGTCGGCGCAGGGCAGGGCGTCATCCGCGGGTCGATCCTGCTCACCGCGGTCTCCATCGATCACCGCATGAACAATAAGCGCGACGCCGGGGGCAAGGCGCTGAGCGCGGTCGTCGAGACCCTCGACGTCACCGTCGTGCCGCTCACCGGCGGGGTGCAGGACAAGGTCTACACGGATGTGAACCATCTCGTGGCGCGCATGGCAGAACGGCTCGGCGGCAAGCCGATCCTGATCCACACGCCGCTCTTTGCCGAGAACCGGGCGCAGCGTGACATGCTGACTGGCATGGCGCCGATCAAGCGGGTCTTCGACCTTGCCCGCACTGCCAATGTCGCGTTCACCGGCATCGGCTCGGTCGAGCCGCGCGGATCGAGCTGCTACGACCTCAATCCGGTGCCCGAAGCCGATCGCAAGATGCTCGTGGGCATGGGGATCGCCGCCGAGTTCATGGCGCATCTGATCGGCATCAACGGGCAGGTGGCGGACTACGAGCGCAACCAGCGCCTCGTGGCCCTGCATCCGCATGACACGGCGCCCGCCTACGGGCAGGGGCTGGCCGAGGAGATCGTCGGCAAGGCCCTCGTGGGGCGCCGCGACAAGGTTGTGCTGGCGACGAAGCGACGTCTGCTCGGAGGTCAGCGCAGCCCCCTCGAGGATGATCCACGGCGGCCTGCGCTATCTCGAGAACGGCGAATTCGGGCTGGTGAAGGAGTCACGCGCGGAGCGCGGCGCGCTGCCAATGAAGATCGGCCTGATGCTCTACGATCCTGTGACCCGCGGGCGTGGCGCCCTGCCCCCGCACCAGGCCCGCAACGGCAGGGCAACAGGCCAGAACTGGTCGGCCTCCTACCAGATGCGTGGATTTCCTATCACGAACGCCTCGGTCTCGAACTCGTGGACGACACCGCACGGATGGCGCCGGAGTCGCCTGCCCTGACCTATGAAGAGCTCGCCCGCGACGGGGATCGTTTCAGGTTGACCGATCTTGAGACCGGAGAGGGTTTGCCCATCGCGGCGCGCTTGCTTGTTAACGCCGCTGGCGCCTGGCTCGACGAGGTGCGGTGGGACGACGACGCGCGGAGCGGCGCCCCCATGGTGTCGGGAACACAGCGATCACACGTCATCCTCGACAACCCCGCGCTGCGCGCAGCGCTCGGTGGTCACATGATCTACTTCGAAAACTTCGACGGGCGGGTCTGCATCATCTTTCCCTACCTTGGCAAGGTGCTTGCCGGCTCCACCGACATCCGCGTCGAGATACCGACGCGGACCGCCAGCACCGAGCCGGAGCGCCGCTATATGCTCGAAGCGGTCGGGAGGCTCTTTCCCGGGTTACCGTTCGCGGAGGAGGATACCGTTTTCAGCTACAGCGGGATAAGGCCC
This sequence comes from Alloyangia pacifica, assembly GCF_003111685.1. NCBI lineage: Bacteria > Pseudomonadati > Pseudomonadota > Alphaproteobacteria > Rhodobacterales > Roseobacteraceae > Alloyangia > Alloyangia pacifica. The sequence goes on from NZ_CP022190.1 coordinate 1,161,263, forward strand.
CTGCCCCAAAGCAACCACGCCTTCACCGGCCGCATCTCGCGCAGGCATTACCCCACCGGATCGACGGCACGGTGCCGCAGATCTGCATGGTCGGGGGCAAGGGGACGACCTTCCAGGCCTTTGCCGAGCAGACGACCGACGTCGTGCTCGCCGAATTCGGACGCATGCGTGCGGCGTGCACTGGGACCCTGCCGATCGGCGGTGGGCGCGATTTTCCCGGAAGCGCCGCACTTCGGCCAGCGCTAAGGCAACGCTTCGGCGTTTCGGAAGACCGCGCCGCGCGCATGGCCGAAACCTATGGACCCCGCGCGCAGGATGTTCTGGCGTTCTGCGCCGACCGCGGCGATGACCTGCCGCTGACGAGCGATTGCACCCTGACCGCCGCCGAGATTGCCTGGGTGACCGCGCACGACCGCGCCCTGCACCTGTCGGACGTCGTGCTTCAGAGAATTTTTCGACGTGGTCTCAAGCGCCATGGGATAGGGGGTGGTCGCGCCCGAGGAGGCATCGATCATCGTCGGGGCGGGAACCCCGGGCTGCGCCTTTGCCAACTGGCTGAGCGCCGACCCGAAGTGCCGCGTGCTCTTGTTCGAGGCCGACGGCGTTGGAAGCTGGCCCGGCGCCGCTGGTCCCCCAGGCTGCGTGCAGGGGGGTGAACGGCCCGCGGGTGGTGGATGCCTCTAGCTCACGCCCCGGATCGCGCCCAGCAACACCGACTCCACGACTGTTACGACCGCCGAGAAAGCTACTGACTTGATCCTGCATCCTGAAAGCTGTGTGGTTTGGCTTGCTACGCTTCTCAGCACCCATCACCCATCACCCGTCGTGCAGTCTAGGCATTGCCGCGTCCAGAGCGCAGCCTCGACCGGCGCGACTGGCGCGGTCGCGCCATCGCTTGATGCCGGAGGCGCTCTGCGCCAGACCATTTCCGGTCGCGTTCTTCTGGCAAGGGTTCGAAACGAAGGCGCCCGGTCACCTCGATCCCTGACGCCCTCTGCTCGCTCGGGTCGGCAAGGCGGGTTCCACCCATCCGGACCTTGTTCCCAAGCTCGATGCGATCAGAGGGCTTGCACCACTGGATGCAGGCTATTGAACCGACCGGATCGCGGCGTAGGCACCTCGGAACCGCTGGTAGGCATCGTCGAAGGCGGAGCGCAGCGCCGGCTCGGGCGCGATCTCTTCGCGGATCGCCGGCGTGGACATCACATCCTCGACCCGGTGAGCACCCGAGGCGACCATTCCGAGCCGCGCCGCCCCAAGTGCCGCACCGAACTCGCCGCCGCTCGGCAGATCCAGCGTCACGTCGAGCGCCGTGGCGATCAGCTTGAGCCAGTAGCGCGACCCAGTGCCGCCGCCGATGGCGATGAGCCGGTCGAGACGCAGGCCGGTCACTTCCAGCGCGGCCTGGCTGTCGCGCAGCCCGAAGGTGACGCCCTCGAGCACTGCCCGCGTGAGGTCGTCGCGGGTGGTTTCCGCCCCGAGCCCGGTGAAACTGCCGCGGATCTCGGCGTCGTTGTGCGGTGTTCGCTCGCCAGACAGGTAGGGCAGGAAGCGGACGCGACCGGGTGCGCGCAGCGTCTCGCCCAAAGGCGCCGTGAGCTCTTTCGGCGTGGTGCCGGTGATCCGCGCGAGCCAGTTGAGACTATCGGTTGCCGACAGCATCACCCCCATCTGGTACCAGCGTCCGGGCACCGCGTGGCAGAAGGTGTGCAGCGCGGTTTCGGGCGCCGGGCGGTAACCGTCGCGCGCTGCCAAAAGCACCCCCGAGGTGCCGAGCGAGACGAACCCCTGGCCCTCGTTCATCGCACCGATGCCGCAAGCCGCGGCGGCGTTGTCGCCTGCCCCTGCGGCGATCACCACCTCGCCCGACACACCCCAGCGTGCGGCCAGCTCCGGCTTCAGCCGCCTGCCGGGCTCGCACCCCTCGAGCAACTGGGGCATCTGCTCGCGCCGCATTCCCCCCGCCTCCAGCAGCTCTTCGGACCAGTCGCGTGCGCCGGTGTCGAGCCATGAGGTGCCGGCGCTGTCGGACATGTCGGCGAAATAGCTGCCGGTCAGGTGGTAATTCATGTAGGCGGCCGGCAGCAGCACCTTGGCAACCTTGGAGAAATTCTCTGGCTCGTGCTTGCGCACCCAGGCGAGCTTCGGCGCGGTGAAGCCGGGAAAGACGATATTGCCCGAAAGGTCGCGGACGCCCTCCATGGCATCCAGCTCCGCCGCCTCGATATGCGAGCGGGTATCGTTCCACAGGATGCAGGGGCGGATCACCTTTCCCGCCGCGTCGAGCAGCGTGGCCCCATGCATGTGGCCGGCGACGCCGATACCGCGAAGCCCGGCGAACTCGGGATGGGCCGCGCGCAGCTCCTCGACCGCGGCGTCGAGCGCGGCAATCCACTCTGCGGGATCCTGCTCCGACCAGCCCGAATGCGGATGCTGCGCCTCATACGTATTCTCGGCGGCGCCGAGCGGCGCACCGCCTTCGTCCACCAGAAGGGCGCGCAGCCCCGATGTGCCAAGATCGACACCCAAGTATGCCATTCTATTCTCTCCCGTGAGCGGTCACAGCACGAGGCACGCCCCGCTGCTGAGACCGACATCACCCTGCCGGCCTCGCTGGTCCGCACAGTTTCGCGTCATGTGATCTGATCGTGTCGCAAACGCCGTCCGTGGCGCTGCGGGCGTATCCGGGCGGGCATCCCTGCCCGCCCGGTCAAGACCCCTTAGAAGGGGCTGTCAGGGTAGTAGAACTGCTCGGCGTTCTCGGGGGTGATCAGCACCGATCCGATGGTGAAGGTGCCCGAGACCGGCGCGTTCGAGGTCAAACCGACCGCGGTCAGCTCGATCGCCGTGGCGATCATCGACGGCGGGTAGGTCACGTCGGCGGGGATCATCGCGTCGCCATCCATCACGCGCTTGATCATCTCCTTCATGCCGGCGCCGCCGAGCACGAACTTGACGTCATCGCGCCCGGCCGCATCGATCGCCGCCAGCACACCTACCGCCATGTCGTCATCCGAGGCCCAGACCGCATCGATCTGCTCATGCTTGGACAGGAAGTCCTGCATGACGTTGAAGCTGTCATCGCGGTTCCAGTTGCCGTGCTCCATGTCGATGACCTCGATGCCCGAGCCCTCGATCGCCTGCTGGAACCCTTCGACCCGCTCGTTGTCGATGGTGGTGGGAATGCCGCGCAGGACGACGATCTTCCCGCCTTCGGGCATCTGCGAGACCATGTATTCGCCCGAGACGCGCCCGAAGCCGGGGTTGTCACCAGCGACGTAGAGGTCCTCGATCCCCTCCACCGATAGGCCGCGGTCCACCACGGTGACCCAGGCGCCGCTCTCGGCGACGGCCTGCACCGGCGGCGTCAGCGGGTCGGATTCGAAGGGCAGCACGACCAGCGCGTCGATGCCGCGCGTCGCCACCATGTCCTCGATGTCGTTGACCTGCTTGCCCGGATCAGAGGCCGTGGCGAGCACGAAATCGAGCTGCGGATAGACCTCCTCGAGCCGCTCGACGGTCTGCTGCGCGTGGAAGTTCATGCCGCCCGCCCAGCCATGGGTCGCCGCGGGGATCGACACGCCGATCACCTTGGTCTCGCCATCCTGCGCCAGCGCTCCTCCTGCGCCGAGCGCCAAGGCCGTGCATCCGGCCAGCAGCGTCTTCATGTAAGACATTTCGGTTCCTCCCTAAGGTTGGCGCAGGGTTATCCCTTTGCCTTGGCTTCCCGCTGCAAGATCACCGCGAGAATGATGATGACCCCCTGGATCGCGCCGTTGAGATAGGGCGAGACCAGGTCGGTCAGATTCAGGATGTTGTCGATCATGCTCAGGATCAGCACGCCGATCACCGTGCCCCAGACCCGGCCGAAACCGCCCTTGAGGATGGTGCCGCCGATGATCACCGCCGCGATCGCCTCGAGCTCCCACAACACGCCGGTCGAGGCCGAGGCCGAGCCGAGCCGCGGCACATACATGATCGTCGCCACGCCGACGAGCATTCCCAGCATGGCATAGGTCATCAGCCGGGTGCGGTTAACGTTGACGTTCGAATAATGCGCCACGCTCTCGTTCGATCCGATCGCCGCGCAGTGCCGGCCGAAGCGGGCGCGGCTCATCAGAACCTCGCCGACGATGACCGTGAGCGCGAAGACGATGATCGGCCAGCTGATCCCGAAGAGCCCGCCGAAGTAGACCGGCCGGTAGAAGGTGCGCAGCCCGAAATCGAGGCTCAGCGTGCCGCCGTCCGCCAGCCAGGTGACAAGGCTGCGGTAGATGCCCATGCTGCCGAGCGTGACGATGAAGGCCTCGATCCCCAGCGTGGTGATCAGGAAACCGTTGATCAACCCTGCGGCGATCCCCGCCAACAGCGCCACCGCCATGCCCAGCAGAATGATCGGGATGCCGACCCCAAGGACCGGCAGCGCCGCGTTCATCACCAGGATCATCAGCCCCGCGATGAAGGCCGCCATCGAGCCCACCGACAGGTCAAGCCCGCCGGCGGTGATCACGAAGGTCATGCCCACCGCGATGATGCCGATGAAGGCGGAGCGGGCCAGCACGTTGGTGATGTTGGCGGCGCTGAGGAAGTTGGAGTTCAGCGCGGTCCCCACCACGATCAGCACCAGAAGCGCGATCACCGGCCCCAGAACGCTCATCGAGGGGAGCGCCCTGCGAGGCTTGGTCGCCGCAGTTTCGGTCGTCATCATGCCACCCTTTCCGTGCTGCCCGTTCCAACGCCCATGGCGTGGCGGACGATTGTGTCTTCGGTGATCTGGTCGCCGGTCAGCTCCTTGGCGATCCGGCCCATGCGCATCACCATCACCCTGTCCGACAGGCCGATCACCTCCTGCATCTCGGACGAGATCACCACGATCCCATGGCCTTCTTCCGCGAGTTTGCGGAGGAAGGCGTAAATCTGCTGCTTGGTGCCGATGTCGATGCCGCGCGTCGGCTCATCGACGATCAGGATCATCGGATCGGACTGCATCACCTTGGCCAGCAAGAGCTTTTGCTGGTTGCCGCCCGACAGGTTGCCGACGCGCATGTCGCGCGCCCCGGCGCGGATGTCGAACTCTTCGATGGCGCGGTCGAGCGCGCGCTCCTCGGCGGCAAAGTCGATCAGCATCCGGCCGTATTTGTGCAGCGCCTGCAGGGTCAGGTTCTCGCGCATGCCCTTGCCCAGCAGCAGCCCGCGCAGCTTGCGGTCCTCTGTCAGGTAGCACAGCCCCTGCTCCAGCGCGTCGCCGGGCCGCGTGATGCTGACCGGCGTGCCGCCGATCTCGATGCGCGTGCTTGTCGCTGGCCGCAGCCCGCAGAGCCCCTCCATCGCCTCGGTGCGGCCCGAGCCGATCAGCCCTGCGATCCCGAGGATCTCGCCCCTGTGCAGGTCGAAAGAGATGTCACTGGCGCGGCCCGGAACGCTCAGCCCCTCGACACGCAGCAGCACCTCGCGGTCCGGCGCCGCGTCCGGCTTGTCGGGATAGAGGTCCGAGACATCCCGGCCCACCATCGCCGTGGCCATCTGGTCCTCGGTGATCTCGCCAGCCGGGCCGTCGTGCACCAGCGTGCCGTCGCGCAGCACGGTCACCGTGTCGGCGATCTCGGCCACCTCGCCAAGCTTGTGCGAGGTGAACAGGATTGCCGTGCCCGCCGCCTTCAGCGCCCGCACCTGCTCAAACAGGATGCGCGTCTCCGAGCCGGTCAGCACGGCGGTCGGCTCGTCCATCACCAGCACCCGCGCGTCGCGGCTGAGGGCCTTGGCGATCTCGACCATCTGCTTGTCCGAGTTCGACAGTTTCGACACCAGCGTGTCCGGGTCGATGTGGCAGTCGATGCGCGCGAGATACTCGCGCGTGAGCCGGCGCATCCGGGCCTTGTCGAGCAGCCAGCCCTTCCGCAGCTCGCGCCCCAGAAAGATGTTCTGCTCGACCGTCAGCTGCTCGGCGAGGTTGAACTCCTGGTGGATCATCACGATCCCCGCCTCTTCGCCATCGTGCAGCGAGCCGAAGGTCACCTCCTGCCCGTCCAGCAGGATCTGTCCCGCGCTCGGCGCCTCGATGCCGGCGAGGATTTTCATCGTCGTCGACTTGCCCGCGCCGTTCTCGCCGATCAGCGCCAGCACCTCGCCCGCCCGCAGGTCGAGCGTGACCCCGTGGAGAACCTCCACGGGGCCGAAGCTCTTCGTCACCTGACGGAGCGCGAGGACGGAGGGTGCGCTCATGGCTTGGTCCTCACAGCTTGGTCCATGCCGCGTTGTCCCCCGCCGAGGCGACGCACGCGCGGATGAAGGCCATGCCCTCGAGCCCGGCCGCGATCCCCGGAAGAACGCCCATCACCGCCTCACGCGACGCGCCGCCCTGCACCGCACGGATCGCCTCGGCTGCCTCGGTATAGATCGTCGCGAAGCCCTCGAGATAGCCCTCCGGATGCCCCGACGGGATGCGGCTGACGGAGGTCGAGGCGTCGATGGCCCCCGGGCCATTGCGGGTCAGGCGGCGGGTCGGCTCGCCATGCGGCGTGAACCACAGGTAGTTGGGATCCTCCTGCGCCCACTCCAGCCCGCCCGTTTCGCCATAGACGCGCAGGCGCAAGCCGTTCTCGTTGCCCGGCGCGACCTGGCTGCACCAGAGCATGCCGCGCGCGCCGCCCTCGTAGCGCAGCAGAATATGGGCGTTGTCGTCGAGCTTGCGCCCCGCTCCGAAGCTTTGCAGATCGGCGGCCAGCTCGGCCCCGGTCAGGCCGGAGACGAAGCCCGCGAGGTTATAGGCATGGGTGCCGATGTCACCGATCGAGCCGCCTGCCCCGGACCGCTCGGGATCGGTGCGCCACTCGGCCTGCTTCACGCCCTCGGTCTCCACCGCGTCGGTCAGCCAGTCCTGCGGGTATTCCACCTGCACGATGCGGATCTTGCCAAGCGCACCGCCGGCGACCATCTGCCGGGCCTGCCGGATCATCGGATAGCCGGTGTAATTGTGGGTGAGGATAAACAGCGCCTTGCTCTCGGCCACCGCCTTTTCCATCGCCTCGGCATCCTCAAAGGTCGCGGTCAATGGCTTGTCGCAGATCACGTGGATGCCGCGAGACAGAAAGGCCTTCGCAGCGGGGAAATGCACGTGATTCGGGGTGACGATGCTGACCGCCTCGATGCCGTCCTCGCGCGCCGCCTCGGCCTCGGCCATCTCCTCGAAGCTGCCGTAGGAGCGCGCCGGGTCGAGCCCCAGCGCCTCGGCGCTGGCGCGGGCCTTCTCGGGGGTCGAGGAGAGCGCCCCGGCCACAAGGTCGAAGTGGCCGTCGATGCGGCTCGCAATGCGGTGGACCCCGCCGATGAAGGCGTCGTTGCCGCCGCCCACCATGCCCAGTCTGATACGTGTCATGTCAGCCGATCCCCAGCAGTTTCTTGTTGGTCGCCTCGTCGATATCTCCGCCCGCGAAGTCGTCGAAGGCGTGCGGCGTGACGCGGATGATGTGATCCTTGACGAATTGCGCGCCCTCGCGCGCGCCATCCTCGGGATGCTTCAGCGCGCATTCCCATTCGACCACGGCCCAGCCGTCGAAATCGATCGCCGCCATCTTCGCGAAGATCGCGCTGAAATCGACCTGCCCGTCGCCCAGGCTGCGGAACCGGCCGGCGCGGTCAACCCAGGGCTGGTAGCCGCCGTAGACGCCCTGGCGCCCGGTCGGATTGAACTCGGCGTCCTTGACGTGGAACATCTTGATGCGCTCGGCATAGATGTCGATGTTGTCGAGATAATCGAGGCATTGCAGCACGTAGTGCGAGGGATCGTAGAGCATGTTGCAGCGCGCATGGCCGTTCAGCTTGTCGAGGAACATCTCGAAGGTGATGCCGTCGTGCAGGTCTTCCATCGGGTGGATCTCGTAGCAGACGTCGACGCCGCAGTCCTCGGCATGGTCGAGGATCGGGCGCCAGCGCCGGGCCAGCTCGTCAAAGCCCGTGTCCACCATGCCCTGCGGGCGCTGCGGGAAGGGATAGACGAAGGGCCAGCAGAGCCCGCCGGAGAAGGTCACATGCTGGCCGATGCCAAGGTTCTTCGAGGCGGTAAGTGCCTTCTTGACCTGCTCCACGGCCCATTCGGTGCGCTCTTTCGGCTTGCCCTGCACCTCGGGCGCGGCAAAGCCGTCGACCCAGGCGTCATAGGCCGGGTGGACGGCAACGAGCTGCCCGAGAATGTGGGTCGACAGGTCGGTCACCTCGACGCCGTTGTCGCGCGCCTGCCCCGCCCATTCGTCGCAATAGGTCTGCGAAGTCGCCAGCTTGTCGAGATCGACAAGCCGCGCATCCCAGACCGGCACCTGCACGCCCTTGTAGCCGCAGTTGGCGGCCCACTTGGTGATGCCGTCCCAGGAATCGAACGGCGCGGTGTCACCTGCGAACTGTGCCAGAAACAGCCCCGGCCCCTTGATGGTCTTCATCGTCTCCTCCCTTTCACCGCCTGAACAAGGCGGCCTTCAATGGTCGTTCAACTTGCCGGTCTGCCGCGACACGGGGCGCGCGCCCCGGCGGTGGCCAGCCATGTCAGCCCGTAGACTCGAGCGCATCCGCCTGCGCCTGCGGCAGGTTCTCGCGCACGAAGATTGTCGGCACGATCGGGTCGGTCCGCAGCAGCTCGCGACGGTCGGCCAGCAGCGTCAGATGCTCGATCACCCTCGCCACCTCTTCCTCGGGGCGCTGGTCGATGATCACGTCGATGAGCCCCTCCTCGAGCGCACGCCGCGAATGCGGCACCAGCTCGTGCAGGAAGACATGGGGCCGCGCAGCATCCGGGGGTAGCGCCTCGAGCACCCGGACAAGCCCCGCATTCCCAGCGCCGGCGCTGTAGATCGCGGTGATCGCGGGATCCTCGGCCAGCGCCTGGCCGACCAGCGTCTCGACCAGTTCGAAGCGGTCGCGGCCCTCGACCACGGGCGCGATCTCGAATTCGCCGCCAATCACCTCGCGCATCCCCGCAAGCCGCTCGGCGTGGTCGCGCGCCGACAGCGCCCCGACCACCGGCAGCACCCGGCCCCTGCGCCCGCCGTGGGCCATGCGGATCAGCCGACCGACCGTGCGCCCCGCCACCACGTTGTCGATCCCCACATAAGCGTTTCGTTGCGATCCCGGCACGTCCGAGACCAGCGTGACCACCGGGATGTCGTGGGCCCTCAGCGCGGCAATGGCGGCCACTGTCTGCGCGTCATCGCTCGCGACCACGGCCACCCCATCGACCCGTGCTTCGGCCAGCGCCTCCATTCGCTTCGTCAGCGCCTCCGCATCGAAAGCCTCGACGCTTTCGACCAAGAGGCTGATGCGGTCGGACATCAGCCGCGACGCCGCCTCTGCGAACAGCGTCTGCACACGGCGAAAAAAGGCATTGGAGCCGGACGGCAATACGATTGCAAACCTGTAGAGGCGCTGCTGAGACAGGTTGGCGGCCGCCACATTGCGCACATAGCCCAACGCCTCGATCGCCGCATGCACGTTGCGTGCCGCCTTTTCGGAGACGCCCGCTCGGCCGTTCACGACACGATCGGCGGTCGCATAGCTGACACCAGCGCGACGCGCGACATCCGACAAAGTCGGTGGCCGTCTGTTCATCGTAGTCCTCCCTGCGCGCACGCTCGCAGCGAAACAGCGTTGCGTCAATCGAATTTTGATAGACGTCTATCAAAACCCGTCACCCAAGCCCGTCTCGGCAGCCTCCGGGAGAACCCCGCGATGCGAGGGCAAACTCATGGTGAGGCCATGAATTTCCTTCAGTTCACGAGCCTCCTCTGCTAATCTTTCAAAAATTGACGTACGTACCTTCCACAGGTCGCCATACCGGAGACGCACAGACCCGATGACCCGCCCGACAATTCACGACGTTGCCCGGGTTGCGGGCGTCAGCCTCTCGACCGTCGACAGAGTTCTGAACGACCGCGACGGCGTGCGCGAGAAAACCCGCGACCGGGTGCTCGACGCGATCGGCAGCCTTGGGTTCGAACGCAACCTCGCCGCCGCCAATCTCTCGCGCAAGCGACGCTATCGGCTCTGCTTCATCCTGCCTGACGGGCAGAACAGCTTCATGCACGCGCTCGAGGCACACGTCGCGGAAGAGGCCGCGGCGGTCCTGCGCGACTTCACGGTCATCGAGACGCGCAAGATTCCGGCCTTCGACGCGGGCGCGCTGGCTGAGATGCTGCGGAGCCTTGATCCCGAGACCGTCGACGGGGTCGCCATGGTGGCGACAGACGCCACCATCGTGCGCATTGCCGTGCGCGAACTGCGAGCCCGTGGCATCGCCGTCGTCACGCTGGTTTCGGACCTTCCAGGCTCTGAAAAGCAGGGGTTCATCGGCATTGACAACGTCCAGGCCGGTCGCACCGCGGGCAGCCTCCTGGGGCGTTTCTGCCGCGGCCGCACGGGCCGGATCGCGATGGTCAGCGGTTCGATGCTGGTGCGTGACCACGCCGAGCGGCGCCTCGGCTTCGAGCAGGTGCTGCGCACCGAGTTTCCCGAGCAGACGCTCATCGCTCCGCTCGAAGGGCGCGACGACAAGGACCTCGTGCGGGACCAACTGGCAGCGCAGCTCGCTGCGGACCCGGGGATCATCGGCGTCTACAGCATGGGCGCAGGCAACCGCGGCGTGGCCGAGGCGCTCGCCGGCCTGCCCCCCGAGAGGGATGTCTCGGTCGTGGTGCACGAGCTGACGCCCTATTCGCGCGAGGCGCTGCTGCACGGCAGCTTCGATGCCGTCCTGCATCAGGACAGCCGGCGCGAGGTGCAGGGGGCGATCCAGCTTCTGCGAAGCCTTCTGGACGGCCAACTGCCGTCACCCGCCATTGAGCCGATCCGCGTCGAGATCTACATGCGCGACAACCTGCCCTGAAAAAATCGCGGCAACTGATACATTGCGTCATGGCAGTTACTGACGTACGTTAGTCAAGAAATCAGATTCGCCGAAAGCGGGTGGAGGACCCGCGGTGAATCAGCCAAGGGAGGATTTCATGAGACATACCGTTGCCATAGCCGCGCTGATGGGCGGACTAGCATCGGCCGGGGGCGCAATGGCCCAGACCGAGATCAACGTGCTGCGCGTCGCCGTGAACGATGAGCAAGAGGCCTACTACGAGCAAATCGCCAAGGCGTTCGAGGCCGAGCACGAGGGTGTGAACGTCACCTTCGAGTACATCGCCAACGAGGCCTACAAGTCTAAGCTGCCGACGCTGCTACAGTCGGACGCGCGGCCCGACATCTTCTACAGCTGGGGCGGTCAGACCCTGGTCGAACAGGCCGAGGCAGGCTTCCTGCAGCCGATCAGCGACATGCTCCCCGAGGGATTTGCCGAAACCATCCCCGAGGCCGGGCTGACTGCCTATTCGGTGGACGGCACGCTCTACGGCCTGCCCCTTTATGCCACCGAGGTGGTGTTCTGGACCAACAAGGCGCTGACCGAGAAGGCCGGTGTCGATCTCGAAGCGATCAAGACCTGGGACGATTTCCTTGCCGCAGTACAGACGGTGAAGGATGCGGGGATCACGCCGATCATCGTCGGCGGGCAGGACAAGTGGCCGCTGCACTTCTACTGGAGCTACCTGGCTCTGCGCGAGGGCGGCAAGGACATCATCTCGCAGGCCATGGCAGGCGAGGATGGCGGCTTCGAGAACGAGGCCTTCGTGGCTGCAGGCAAGGACTTCCAGGAACTGACCGCGCTCGAGCCCTTCCAGCCCGGCTTCATGGGCACCACCTACGAGACCTCGAGCGGCATGTTCGCCGATGGCGCGGGCGCCTTCTACCTGATGGGCGACTGGGACTACCTGCCGATGCGCGAGCGTTCGACCAGCGGCGAGGGCCTGCCGGACGACCAACTGGCGATCGTCAACTTCCCGGCGGTCTCTGACCCTGTCGCCGAGGGCGGCGAAGGTGCGACGCTCGGCGGCATCAATGGTTGGGCCGTGTCGAATTCCGCGGAGCCCGAGGCGGTCGAATTCCTGGCCTACCTGCTCAGTGCCGAGAACCAGCGCGAGGCCGCGCGCCAGCAGATCTTCATCCCCATCGTCAAGGGCACCGGCGACGCGCTGGAGAACCAGTTCTACGCCAAGGTCTCGAAGGACGTCGAAGACAGCTCGTACCACCAGATCTTCCTCGACCAGTTCCTCGGAGCCTCGGTCGGTGCGACGGTCAACGACATCTCGGCCGACCTCGCCCAGGGCGCGATCACTCCGGAGGAGGCAGCAGCGCAGGTCCAGGAGGCCTGGAGCTTCCGCTGACGCCCCACTCCCAGAGCGCCGCGCGCCGTCCCTCTCGGCGCGCGGCATCCGTCCCCACTTCTTCCTGACATACCGGAGACTGGCATGGCCACTGCCGCCGCCAGCCGGAGATTGCCGGCGTCCGAACGCCTGCGCCGCAGCCTCGGAAACGGTCGCGTCAGCGCCGTCCTGATCCTGCTGCCTCCTGCGCTGATCCTCTTCACCCTCTTCGTGATCCTGCCGCTCGGCGAGTCCGGCTATTACTCGTTCTTCAACTGGAACGGCTACGGCGCCCCGACCGACTTCGTCGGGCTGGAGAATTACCAGCGGATCGCCGGGCATTCGATCTTCCACAAGGCGGTCGGCAACACCGTCAAGATCGTCGCGGTCTCGCTGCTGATCCAGATGCCGCTGGCTCTGGTCCTGGCGCTGCTGATCTTTCGCAAGACGCCGACCAACGCGGTGTTCCGGCTGATCTTCTTCCTGCCCTACATCCTTGCCGAGGTGGCGGCGGGCCTGATCTGGAGCTTTGTCTTCGACGGCAACTACGGTGTCACCGCCTCGATCGCGCAGTCGCTGGGCATGGAAAGCTTCTTCATCCTCGCCGACCGGGACTGGGCCTTTGTCGCAGTGATGACGGTGATCGTCTGGAAGTACTTCGGCTTTCACATGATGATCTACATCGCCGCCCTGCAATCGGTCCCCGAGGACCTGATCGAGGCGGGCCGGATCGAGGGCGCCAAGCGGCTGCAGATCGTGCGCTACGTGCAGATCCCGCACATCAAGCCGGCGATCATCGTCAGCGCCTTCTTCGCCATCATCGGTGCGCTACAGGTCTTCGACGTAATCATCCCGCTGACCAACGGCGGCCCCTCGAACCAGACCCACACGATCGTCACCTACCTCTACACCTTCGGCCTCACGCGCCTGAACATCGGCTTCGGCAGCGCCGTCGGGGTGATCCTCTTTGTCGCGGCGATCACCGTTGCGGTCTTCTACCAGCGCTTCTTCATGAAAGGCGACAAGGCATGACCCGCGGCCACCTGCTTCGCAACATCCTCCGCGTCGCCTTCCTGTGTCTCGTGGCGAGCTTCGTGCTCGCCCCGATGGTGGCGACGGTCCTGGGTGGCTTCAAGACCAATGCCGAGATCCGCACCAATGCCTTTGCCCTGCCGGCAAGCTGGAACTGGGAATTCTACGGCTCGATCGTCGCGGACCCGGCGTTCTGGCGCTACTTGGGCAACTCGCTGCTGATCTCGTCGGTTGCGGTGGTGCTCACGCTGATCGTCGGAGCCGCCGCCGCCTATGTCTTCGCGCAGATCAAGTTCTTCGGCTCGCGGATGCTGTTCTCCTATCTGCTTCTGGGGCTGATGTTTCCCTTCGCGACGGCGATCCTGCCGCTCTTCATCAAGGTGCGCGACGTCGGGCTGCTCGACACCTGGTGGGCGGTGATCCTGCCGCAGACCGCCTTTTCGCTGTCGCTCGCGATCCTGCTCTTCCGCACCTTCTTCGAGCAACTGCCGAAGGAGCTCTTCGAGGCCGCCTATATCGACGGCTGCGGCTACGTGCGGTTCTTCTGGCGCTTCACCCTGCCGCTCTCTGCGCCGATCCTGGCCACGGTGGGGGTCTTCGTCTTCGTGCAAAGCTGGAACAACTTCCTCTTGCCGCTGGTGGTGCTGAACTCGCGCGAGGTCTTCACCTGGCCGCTCGGCATGATGCAGTTCCGCGGTGAATACGTCACCGAATGGAACCGCACGCTGGCCTTCGTGACGCTCACGCTGGTGCCCGCCATCGTCTTCTTCCTCGCTGCGCAGAAATACATCGTCGCGGGGCTGACCGGCGGCGCCGTCAAAGGATGACTTCAATGACCGAAATCCGGAATCCGATCCTTCCCGGGTTCAACCCCGACCCCTCGATCGTGCGGGTGGGCGACGATTACTACATCGCCACCTCGACCTTCGAATGGTACCCGGGCGTGCAAATCCACCACTCGCGGGACCTGCGCAACTGGCAGCTGGTGAAGCGCCCGCTGGAGCGCGCGGCACAGCTCGACATGCGCGGCGATCCAGACTCCGGCGGGATCTGGGCGCCCTGCCTCACCTATGCGGATGGCCTCTTCTGGCTGATCTACACCGACGTGAAGCGCCGCGACGGGGCATGGAAGGACAGCCACAACTACCTCGTCACCGCGCCCTCGGTCGAGGGTCCCTGGTCCGATCCGATCTACCTCAATTCGTCGGGCTTCGATCCCTCGCTCTTCCACGACGAGGACGGGCGCAAATGGCTGCTCAACATGATCTGGGACCACAACCAGACTGGCGGTGACCGCTTTGGCGGCATCGTCTGCCAGGAGTACTCGGCGGAGGAGCAGCGCCTCGTCGGCCCGGTCCACAACATCTACCGCGGCACCGACCACAAGCTGACCGAGGGGCCGCATCTCTACCGCCGCGACGGCTGGTACTACCTGCTGACCGCCGAGGGCGGCACCGGCTACGATCACGCGGCCACGATGGCGCGCTCGCGCGACCTGCTCGGCCCCTACGAGACCGACCCGGCCAAGCACCTGCTCACCTCGAAGGACGCACCGGACGCCTACCTGCAGCGCGCCGGTCACGCCGACATCGTCGAGACGCAGGACGGTGAGCACTACCTTGTGCACCTCTGCTCGCGCCCGCTGGACGAGACGCGCGGCATCGAGACCGGCCGCGCGAAGGGCATCCATGCCGACGACGTGCGCCGCTCGCCGCTGGGCCGGGAGACCGCGATCCAGAAACTGGTCTGGCACAAGGACGAGTTCCCCCGCCTCGCGCACGGCGGCTGCGTGCCCGCCGCCTCGGTGGCGGCGCCGGATCTGCCCGAGCACCGGTTCGAGCCCGAGCCCGCCCGGCTGACCTTTGCCCCCGGCGCGCTGCCGCGGCCCCTGCAATGGCTGCGCAGCCCCGAGCCCGAGCGGCTCTTTTCGCTGACCGAGCGCCCCGGCGCGCTGCGCCTCTTCGGGCGCGAGGCCCCGGGCTCGCAGTTCGACCACGCGCTGGTGGCGCGGCGGCAGACCGATCTCGCCTTCACCGCCGAGACCGAGATCGACGTCACCCCCGGCGACTACCAGCAGTTCGCCGGGCTGATCTCCTGGTACGGGCGGTTCAAGTTCCACTACCTCGCGGTCACCGCCGACGCGACGGGCAACCGGCTGCTGACGGTCTACAGCTGCGCCGCCGATTGGCCCGACGCGCGGGTGAGCTACCCGGTCACGCCGATCCCCCTGCCCGCCTCCGGCACGGTGCGGCTTGGCATGGACGTCAACGGCGGCAGCCTGCGCTTCCGCTACGCGCTCGGCGAGAACGGCGACTGGCGGGACCTTGGGATCACGCTCGACCAGTCGGCAATATCGGACGAGGCCGGCAACGGGCCGGGCAACAACTTCACCGGCGCCTTCGTGGGCATGTGCGCGCATGACACATCGGGGCGCGGCCGCCCCGCCGATTTCCTGCATTTCACCTACGAGCACAACGAGCCCCGGACATGACGAACGCAAGGAGCCGCACCCATGGCTGAAGTCCGCCTCAACAACATCACCAAGAAATTCGGCGCCGTGACCGTCATCCCCGACATGTCCCTGACGGTGCCCGACGGATCCTTCACCGTGCTCGTCGGCCCGTCGGGCTGCGGCAAGTCCACGCTGCTGCGCATCATCTCGGGCCTCGAGATGCCCAGCGACGGCGAGGTGATGATCGGCGGCGAGGATGTCACCTTCGCCGAACCCTCGGACCGGGGCATCTCGATGGTGTTCCAGAGCTACGCGCTCTACCCGCACATGACCGTGGCGCAGAACATCGACTTCGGTCTGCGGCTGGCCAAGACCCCCGCCGCCGAACGCGAGGCGCGGGTGGCCGAGGCAGCGCGGATCCTCGCGCTGGAGGACTATCTCGACCGCAAGCCCGGGCAGCTCTCGGGCGGTCAACGCCAGCGCGTCGCCATCGGCCGTTCGATCGTGCGCCAGCCGAAGGTCTTCCTCTTCGACGAGCCGCTGTCGAACCTCGACGCCGCGCTGCGCGGGCAGATGCGGGTGGAGCTGGCGCAGCTGCACCAGTCGCTCGACGCGACGATGATCTACGTCACCCACGACCAGGTCGAGGCGATGACACTCGCCGATCAGATCGTGGTGATGAACCGCGGCCGGATCGAGCAGGTCGGCGCGCCGATGGAGCTCTACGACCGCCCCATGACCGAGTTCGTCGCTGCGTTCATCGGCTCGCCGAAGATGAACCTCCTGCCCGGCGAGGCCGTCGGGCGGAGCGACGTGAAGACCGTTGGCATCCGCCCCGAGCACCTGCGCGCCGACCACGAGTCCGGCGATTGGCCTGCCACCGCCAAGGTGGTGGAGACCTTGGGCGCCGACACCGTGGTCTACGCTGATGCGGGCGCCCTTGGCGAGATCACCGTGCGCCTGCCCGGCAACATGCGCCTGAACGCCGGCGAGCGGCTCTTCCTGAGCCCCGAGCCAGGCAACCTGCATCTCTTCGACAAGGACGGGAACCGGATGGAGCAAACATCATGACTGCGTTGGGAGTGGGCGTCGTCGGCTGCGGCGTCATCAGTGAAATCTACCTGAGCAATGCCGCGCTTTTTCCGCAGATCGAACTGCGGGCCGTGGCGGATCTGAACTCCGACGCAGCCCGCGCCAAGGCCGAGGCCCATGGCGTGCCGGCGATGACCCCTGCCGAGCTGATGGCGCGGGATGACATCGACATCGTGCTCAACCTCACGATCCCGGCGGCGCATGTCGAGGTCGGGCTGGCCGCGCTCGAGGCGGGCAAGCACGTCTACTCGGAAAAGCCCCTCGCCGGCAGCACCGCTGACGCGCGGCGGCTCGTCGAGGCCGCGGAAGCACGCGGCCTCAGGATCGGCTGCGCCCCCGACACCTTTCTCGGCGGCGCGCATCAGAGCGCCCGCGCTCTGCTCGATGCCGGGCGCATCGGAACACCCACCGCGGGCACCGCGACGCTGATGCTCGCCGGACACGAGCGCTGGCACCCCAACCCCGATTTCTACTACGCCGGGCCTGGGGCCGGGCCGCTTTTCGACATGGGTCCCTATTACATCACCGCCATGGTCGCGATGCTCGGACCGGTGCGCCGAGTCTCCGCGCTGGCGGCGCGCGGCCGCGACCGCCGGATCATCGCCACCGGCCCGCGCGCGGGCCAGTCGGTCCCGGTCGAGACCCCCACCCATGTGACAGGTATGCTCGAATTCGCCGACGGCGCGCTGGTGCAGATCGTTACCAGCTTCGACGTAAAGGCCCATGGCCACGCGCCGCTCGAGCTTTACGGCACCGAGGGCTCGCTGGTCATTCCCGACCCGAACCGCTTCGACGGCACGGTGCGCCTCTATGGAGAGGACTGGCAGGACCAGCCCACCACCCACGCCCATGGCGACGGCAACTACCGCGGTCTTGGGCTTGCCGAGATGGCCACGGCGATCCAGGCCGGCACGCCGCACCGCGCGAGCGGCGCGCTGGCGCTGCACGTGCTCGACGTGATCGAGACCCTCCTGGCCTCGGCCGAGAGCGGGCAGGCCATCGACCTCAAAACCACCTGTGAGCGCCCGGCGGCCATGCGCCCCGGCGGCACCATCGGAGACATCAGCGCAGCGGAGGCGGCATGACGAAGAAGGCACTCATTTTCTGGGGCGGCTGGGAGGGTCACGAGCCCGAGGCCTGCTCCGCAATCGTCGAGGACATGCTCCGGACCGAGGGCTTCGACACAAGGCGCGAAAAGGGCACCGCGGTGCTCGGCGAAGAGGGTCTCGGGCAGTACGATCTCATCGTGCCGGTGATGACCCAGGCGCCCGTCGCCAAGGACGAGCTGGCGAACCTCGTGGCGGCGGTCGAGGCCGGCACCGGGCTTGGCGGTTTCCATGGCGGCATGGGCGACACCTTCCGCGCGGACCCGGCCTACCAGTTCATGGTGGGCGGGCAATGGGTGGCCCATCCGGGCAATATCCTCGACTACCGGATCGAGATCACCCGGCCCGAGGATCCGCTGGTCGAAGGCATTGGCGATTTCGATTACCGCTCCGAGCAATATTACCTCCACGTCGATCCCGGCATCGAGGTTCTGGCGACCACGACCTTCAGCGGCGCACATGCCCCCTGGACCAAGGGCACCGTCATGCCCGTGGTCTGGAAGCACCGCTACGGGCAGGCGCGGGTCTTCTACTCGGCGCTCGGCCATGTCGCCTCGGAATTCGAGGTGCCCCAGATGAAGGAAATCCTGCGCCGCGGCCTGCTCTGGGCGGCGCGCTGATCTTTGCGGGCACCGCCGGCCCTGCCGCGCGGATGCCCCTTCCCCACCACATCCCGGCCTCCCCCCAATCCGGCGGAGGCATTGAAAGGACCGCACATGTCTGATTTCTTTGGCGACCTCAAACCGCTGCGTTTTGATCCCGAGGGCGAAGGCCCCTGCTTCCGCCATTACAACCCCGACGAGATCGTCATGGGCAAGCGCATGGAGGACCACCTGCGCTTCGCGGTGGCCTACTGGCACAGCTTCGCCTACGAGGGCGGCGACCCCTTCGGCGGCCGCACTTTCGAGCGCCCGTGGTTCGGCGAGGACATGGACGCCGCGCGCCGCAAGGCCGATGTCGCCTTCGAGATGTTCGACCTGCTGAACGTGCCCTTCTTCTGCTTCCACGACGCCGACATCCGCCCCGAAGGCGCGAACTTCTCCGAGAGCCTGCGCAACTTCGAGGAAATCGTCGACATCTTCGAGCGCAAGATGGAGACCTCGAAGACCCGGTTGCTCTGGGGGACCGCGAACCTGTTCAGCAACCGCCGCTTCATGGCCGGCGCCGCCACCAACCCCGACCCCGACGTCTTTGCCTGGTCGGCCGCCACGGTGAAGGCCTGCCTTGACGCCACGCACCGTCTGAAGGGCGCGAACTACGTGCTCTGGGGTGGGCGCGAGGGCTACGAGACCCTGCTCAACACCGACATGGGCCGAGAGCGTGAACACGCCGGGCGCTTCCTGTGCATGGTGGTCGATCACGCCAAGAAGATCGGCTTTGACGGCACCATCCTCATCGAGCCGAAGCCGCAGGAGCCCACCAAGCACCAGTACGATTACGACGTGGCGACGATCTACGGCTTCCTCAAGGATTTCGGGCTTGAGAAAGAAGTGAAGCTGAACATCGAGCAAGGCCACGCCATTCTCGCCGGGCACAGCTTCGAGCACGAGCTGGCGCTGGCGCGGGAACTTGGCGTTCTGGGGTCGATCGACATGAACCGCAACGACTACCAGTCCGGCTGGGACACCGACCAGTTCCCCAACAACGTGCCCGAGACCGCGCTGGCCTATTACGAGATCCTGCGCGACGGCGGCTTCACCACCGGCGGCACCAACTTCGACGCCCGCCTGCGCCGGCAGTCGCTGGACCCCGAGGACCTGATCACCAGCCACGCCGGGGCGATGGACATTTGCGCGCGCGGCTTCAAGGCGGCGGCGCGTATGCTCGAGGACGACGCGCTCGAGGCGCCGCGGCGCGAGCGCTATGCTGGCTGGGACACGCCCGAGGCGCAAGCGATGCTCCAAAGCGACCTCGACACCATTTCCGCGCGTGTGATCTCGGAGGGCATCGACCCGCAGCCGCGCTCCGGCCGGCAGGAGGTTCTGGAGAACATCGTCAACCGCTACGTGTGACGTCCGCCGCCCGATGCGATCGGGACATGACAGCACGGCGCGCCCGGACCTCGGGCGCGCCGTTTTCTTCTGCGCATTTGGTCCACCCCTGCTCCGACCGATCGCCTGCAACGCCCTGCCGCCTGCTGCGCGAGGGCGAGTTGGAGCCCCACGACCGGGGCCCGCCGAGCGATCCCTTCGACGGCACGCACTTCTGCAACCACGCAGGCAGGCAGCCACGGGGCTTTTGCGACATCATGTGCGAGCGCCCGAGCGCGTCCGCCAGTAAGTAGACGGCAGACCATGCATCTGAATGCAGCCCGGCCCACTTTCCGGAGTCAGCTCTCGGATATCCGGAAACATGCCCTCTGCAGACCCCAAGCGGCCCTGAGAGTTCCTTGAAACAGCTGCGATAACTCAAGACAAAGCGCGCTCGGTTGCGTTTTGGCTCATGCGAGAGTTTTCCCTTGATTACCTTAGGTCAATCGCAACGATAATACACGCAGACGTAGCGGGCGACTCGGCTTCAGCCCTGCCGGCGATATTGAAAGACGGATTTTGACACAGTCCTTGATGCAGAAAGGCTGATCCATGGCACGCCATTTCGTCTCCATCCTGCTTTCCAGCACATTGCTCGCGACGCCACTTCTGGCGCAGGTGAACACCGACGCCGGCACCATCACGCCCGAGAAGATCGAACGTTTTTTCAACCAGCCGGGCTATTCACCCTATGCTGGGCGCAACTTCCCGACCCGCCCGCTCTTGGGCGAGATGCACCTGCACACGTCTTGGTCGGGCGACGCGGTCGCAGGCGGCACCCGGATCGGTCCCAACGAGGCGCTGCAATATGCCAAGGGCGCCCAGATGACCTCCAGCACCGGCGTCGATGTGAAGTTGTCACGCCCTTACGACTACATGATGGTGGCCGATCACTCCGATGCGTTGAACATCTTCAACGGCATCCTCGAGGGCGATCCCACGCTGATGACCGATCCGCAGCTCAAGGAATGGAACAAGGGCATGAATGCCGGCGGCGCCGCGGCCAGCGCGGTGGTCATGGACATCATCACCCAGCAGGGCGAAGGCACGCTGCCAGAGGCCGTGACGGACAACGACACGCAGTTCGACATGTGGCGGCAGATGACCGAGATCGTCGAGGGCCACAACCAGCCCGGCATCTTCACTGCGCTCATCGGCTACGAATGGACATCGAATTTCGGCGGCGGCAACAACTTGCATCGCAACATCGTCTACCGCGACGGCAAGGACAAAGCCGACATGGTGCGGCCCATGACCACCTTTGACAGCGACATTCCCAACAAGCTCTGGGAGTGGATGGACGCCTACGAGGAGACCACGGGAGGCAGGGTTCTGGCCGTCCCGCACAACGGCAACCTCTCGAACGGGCTGATGTTCGCCACCGAGACCCCGGATGGTCAGCCGATCGACCAGGACTGGGTGGAGACGCGGGCGCGCTGGGAACCGCTCTACGAGGTCACACAGGGCAAGGGCACCTCCGAGCAGCATCCGACACTCGCGCCCACCGACGAGTTCGCGGACTTCGAAATCTGGGACAAGGGCAACCTGAACGTGGTGCCCAAGGAACCCGGCATGATCGACTACGAGTATGCCCGCGAAGCGCTCAAGCGCGGTCTGCTGCTCGAGGATGAGTTCGGCACGAACCCGTTCAAGTTCGGCATGGTCGGCTCGACCGACGCCCATACTGGCATTTCCTCTACGGAAGAAAACAATTTCTTCGGAAAGTTCCCTGCAAGTGAGCCCTCGCCCGAACGCTCCACCGGAAATGCCTTCGACTTCGAGGGCCGCACCGTGAAGGACTGGCAGCTCGGCGCTTCCGGCTTGATGGCGGTCTGGGCGCAGGAGAACACCCGCGCCTCGATCTGGGACGCGATGAAGCGCAAGGAGGTCTACGGCACCACCGGCACCCGCATCGGGCTGCGCTTCTTCGGCGGCTGGGAGTTTGAAGAGGCTGACGCGCTGGGGCGGAACCCCGGAACCATCGGCTATGGCAAGGGCGTGCCCATGGGCGGCGACCTGATGCCCGCGCCCGAGGGCGCCGAGGCACCAAGCTTCCTCGTCGCGGCGCTGAAGGATCCCTACTCGGGCAACCTCGACCGCATCCAGATCGTGAAAGGCTGGGTCGATGCCGAGGGTAAGATGCAGGAGAAGATCTTCGACGTGGTCTGGTCTGGCGACCGCGAGCCCGGTGAGGACGGCAAGCTGCCTCCGGTCGGCGATACGGTGGACGTGGAGAACGCCAGTTTCGCCAACACCATCGGCGCGTCCGAGCTGATCACCGTCTGGACCGATCCCGAGTTCGACCCGGCGCTCGATGCCTTCCACTACGCCCGGGTTATCGAGATCCCGACGCCGCGTTGGACCGCCTATGACGCCGCCTATTTCGACGATGCAGCTTTCACCGACGACGTGCCGATGACGGTGACCGAGCGCGCCTACAGCTCGCCGATCTGGTATTCCGCGAGCGGCGAGTAAGCATGTCTGGCTTCAGAACCGAGGTCCCCCTAGATCGCCCGTTTGACGAGGCGGTCGAGGCGGTGACCGCGCGGCCCGACGTCGGCCTGCTGCTGCCGTGCAACGTCACCGTCGAGGAGGCCCCCGGTGGCGCGCTGGTCCGGCTGGTGGACGCCGGGCAGATGATGGCCATGGGCGATCTTGGAGAAGTGGCCGAGATTGCCGATCTGGCGCAGGACGCGGGCGCCCGGCTGAACCGGGTCGCCGATACCTTGCGCAGCGGCTGACGGCGGAAGGGTCAGGAAGGCAGGACCATGAAGATCGGCACCATTCTCCGCTCCCCGCTGCTGCATTTTTTCGTGCTGGGCGGGCTGGTCTTCGGGTTTTATGCAGTCACAGCCCCGCCGGAGGCCCGCGCGCCCCGCGACGACGTGCTGCGCCTCACCGAGGCAGAGATGAACCGCATGGCCGACAGTTTCCTGGCCGCATGGGGCCGTGCCCCGACCGAAGCGGAATCCCGCGGCCTTGTACGCGACTGGGCGATAGAGGAGGTGATGGTGCGCGAGGCGCTGGCGCTCGGTCTCGACAAGGGTGACGCGATGATCCGCAACCGCCTGCGCACCAAGATGGAGTTCCTCGCCGAGGCCCCTGCCGCCGCCATGACCCCGGACGACGCGGCACTGGAGGCGTATTACGCGCAGAACGCCGCGGCCTACGCGCGCCCCGCGCAGGTCAGCTTCACGCAGGTGTTGCTGCCCGGAGATGCCACGGCTGAGGAAGTGGCGGCGCTGCGCGCCGAGCTGGAGCAGGGTGCGGACCCCGGCGGAATTGGACAGGCGACGATGCTGCCGACGCGGCTCGAGGCGATGGCCGCGCCGGCGGTGGAACGTGTCTTCGGCGGCGGCTTCGGCGGGGCGGTGGCCGGGTTGCCGCTGTCCGCCTGGTCGGGGCCGCTGTCCAGCGGCTACGGGCAGCACCTGGTCAGGCTGGACGCGGTCGAGGCGGCGCAACTGCCGCCGCTCGAGAGGCTGCGCGACAAGGTAATCGCCGACTGGCGCTCAGCCGAGGCGCGCAAGATGCGCACTGCCTTCACCGAAGAGTTGCTGAGCCGGTATAGGCCGGACCTGCCCGGTGATGACGCGGCGGAGCAGCCGTGAGGCATTTCCTGGCCCTGATCCTGCTGCTGACCGCGGCGCTGCACCCCGGCTGGGCGAGGGCCCATGCTCTCGATCCCGGCTTTCTCGAGCTGTCGGCCATGGATGGCACGCAATGGCGGGTGAGCTGGCGGATGCCCGACGTGAACGGACGCCCGATGCCGATCAGGCCGCGACTGCCCGAAAACTGCCAACAGACCCCGGCGCCCGACCCGGCCTTCGACGGGAGGGCCTGGGTCACCTCGTTTCTTGCCACCTGCCCCGAGGGGCTGGCAGGCGGCAGCATCGGCATCGACGGGCTGGAGCGCACGCGCACCGACGTGCTGGTGCGCTACGAACTGAAGCCAGGGCAAGCGCAGACGCAGCGTCTCACGGCAGGATCGCCGGAGTTCACCGTTCCCGCCGAGCTGGGTCCAGGCGCGGTCTTTGCCAGCTATGTCTCGCTGGGCGTCACCCATATCCTCGAAGGCGCGGATCACCTTCTTTTTGTCTTTGCCCTGCTGCTGCTCGTGCGCCAGCCGCGGCGCCTGCTCTGGGCGATCACCGCCTTCACCCTGGCGCATAGCCTCACGCTGGCCGCCGCCACGCTGGGCCTGTTGCGCCTGCCCTCGGCCCCGGTCGAGGTCGTGGTGGCGCTGTCGATCGTCTTTCTCGCCTACGAGCTGGCTCTGCCGCCCGAACGTCGCGATCCCGTCTCCGAGCGCTTTCCGGCGCTGGTCTCCTTCGGCTTCGGGCTTATCCACGGGCTGGGCTTTGCCGGCGCGCTGCGCGAGATCGGCCTGCCACAGGCAGACATACCGCTGGCACTGCTGTCGTTTAATATCGGGGTCGAAATCGGTCAGCTGATGTTCATAGGCGTCGTGCTGACGATCGGCTATTTCGCGCGCCGCATGGCCCCGGCGCTGGCCAAGCACGGAGCGCTCCTGAGCCGGGCAGCCAGCTATGGCATCGGAAGCATCGCGGCCTTCTGGGTGATCGGGCGCATGACGGCATTCTGATTCTACCCACGATACCTTTGGCTCTGCGTTTCATGAGACATCGGCCCTCGAAATGGTCGCACCTCGGAGCAGAGTTCTTGCTGCTGCGAGGCGTGTTCGGAACGTCCGCACTGCCGCGTCCGATCCCCTGAAGGAGGCTGCAAGGGGCGATCAAAGGCTGCTAGAGGGAACCGCGCCGCGGCATGGCTCACCCAAGCGAAGGTCGGGCGCCGCACCTCGGCTTTCCCGAAGTCCCATCCGGCGAAGGCGCGGACGCACAAGCGCGTGCCCGTCGTCGCAAGGACCTCACGCCAATCGAAGGCATCCCAGATTGCCTCCCGGATGTTCCCTTTCGCCCAGGCGGCGGCAAGACCCAAGGCACCAAGGTCGATGTCCTAAAGTGAGTATTGCGGATCGAGCGCACTCTCGATGTAGATGCCGTCCTTGCGGTGGATGGCCTCGACGGCGACCAGCAGGATGCTGAGCGCGATCAGCGTCTCGACCGGGAGCGGCGGCAGTGAGACGTAGCCGAAGGGCGCGAGGTCCTCGGGCTGGTTTTCCGTCACCAAAACGAGGTGCATCCCCAGCCCCGAGCGCACGGGCCCGAACCACGTCGCGACCGGCCGCTCCGAGAGTGTGTCCGCAAAGCCGCCACCGAATGAGTTTCCCCGTGCCTGCGCCGAAGTCAGCGCCAAGTCCGTCGGCATCGCCAGCTTGCCGCGCTGGCCCGGCGGGACCTCTCCGCCCCCCTGCAACGACGCGAGCGCCACTTCCGACGCCTCGTCCCCGGCCTCGGCAGGCAGGGGGAGCGCCTGCCGGAACACGATAGCCTGCGGCAGGATGAAGAGATCGGGGGGCGCGGCTTGGAAGGCGCGCAGCTGTTCCTCGGTGGGCGTAGTAGAAAGCCCCTATGTCGGGGGGCCAGTCGGGATCGGTCCAGACCGTCATCCGCTCTAAGTCACCCTTCTCGGTATTGAACTCACCGGTCTCCATGTTGATCGGCGCATCGACGGGCGTGACGCTGCCATCGGCCTGTAGGCGGTCGCCGGAGGCCGCGACGTCGTAGATGGTGTCCTTCATCTCGCCGTTCTCGTACCAGCCCTTGATGATCTGGATGCGGTCGAGGTTCGGCCCGATCGGGTCCTTCATCGCCCAGACGAGGAACTGCGGTGCCTCGGTGCCGGTGTAATCGCCGCCCATGGGCACGCCCTTGGCGTAGCCGTCAGTGACCATGGCGTCATAACTGTCGTAGCTCTCGGCAAAACCCTGCGCCGCGAAGACGCGCACCTTCGTGCGCGGGCCGGAGGTGGCGAAGGTCTCCTTGGCGCGCATGGACTCCCAGATGGCGCCGCGGGTGTTCGACTCCGCCCAGATCGCAATGAGGGCGCCGGGGTTCACGTCGGAGATCTGCATCTCGCCCTCAAGCACGGAGGTCGATCGGATCTCGGCGGTCTGGTCGGCATAGCCATGGTTGCCGACGGCGAAGTTGTCCTCCTCGACGTTGCTTGGGGTGCCGTTGTGACTGTCGATGCCGCCGACGAAGCCATACTTGAACGGGTTCACCCCGAGGTCGGCATTGTACTTGATGCCGCGCCCAAGGGCGAGTTTCGGCAGGGCGACACCCTTGGGCAGGGTCAAGGTTTTCTCCAGGATCCTCTGGGTCACTCCGGATCTGGGTGCCCGGACAGCTGTGGCAGACGAGACTTTGCTTGCTCGCCGATGCTGTCCACTTCATCACCCGGCGCCAAGCTGCCCCCGATCGGATAATCCACTCGGAATGGAAGGCACTCATGAAAGTGGTGCATGAATGAACGGATTGCCCAGGCGAAAGCCAAGCGTGACAGTCGATATCCACGCTGGACAGAAATGTCGAACTCCCGGCAAGCCAAGCGCCCGCCGAGAGAAATTTCGTGCCGGTTGTCCGGATAGATCAGAACTCCACCACCGCGCGGATCGACTTGCCCTCGTGCATGAGATCAAAGCCGTGGTTGATCTCGTCGAGGGTCAGCTTGTGGGTGATCATCGGGTCGATCTCGATCTTGCCGTCCATGTACCAGTCGACGAACTTCGGCACGTCGGTGCGGCCCTTGGCGCCGCCAAAGGCGGTGCCCTTCCACACCCGGCCCGTCACCAGCTGGAACGGCCGGGTGCTGATCTCGGCCCCCGCCGGCGCCACGCCGATGATCACCGACACGCCCCAGCCGCGGTGCGAGCATTCCAGCGCATCGCGCATCACCTTGACGTTGCCGGTGGCGTCGAAGGAGTAGTCCACGCCGCCGATCTGGTCCGCGCCGCGCTTGGTGAGGTTGACGATCTCCTGGGTGACCGAGCCCTCGATCTTCGACGGGTTGACGAAATGGGTCATGCCGAACTTCTTGGCCATCTCGGCCTTGGAGTCGTTGAGATCGACGCCGATGATCATGTCGGCCCCGGCCATGCGCAGGCCCTGGATCACGTTGAGCCCGATGCCGCCGAGGCCGAAGACCGCCGCGGTCGAGCCGATCTCGACCCCCGCCGTGTTGATCACCGCGCCGATGCCGGTGGTCACGCCGCAGCCGATGTAGCAGATCTTGTCGAAGGGCGCGTCGTCGCGCACTTTGGCAAGCGCGATCTCCGGCATCACCGTGTGGTTGGCGAAGGTCGAGCAGCCCATGTAGTGATAGATCGGCGTGCCATCGAGCATCTTGAAGCGGGTGGTGCCGTCGGGCATCAGCCCCTGGCCTTGGGTGTTTCGGATCGCGGTGCAGAGGTTGGTCTTGCCCGACAGGCACGACGGGCACTCGCGGCACTCGGGCGTGTAGAGCGGAATCACGTGATCGCCCGGCTTCAGCGTGGTGACCCCCTCGCCCACCTCGAGCACCACGCCCGCGCCCTCGTGGCCGAGGATCGAGGGAAACAGCCCCTCGGGGTCGTCCCCGGAGCGGGTGAACTCGTCGGTGTGGCAAAGCCCGGTGGCCTTGATCTCGACAAGCACCTCGCCGGCCTTTGGCCCGTCGAGTTCCACGTCCATGATTTCGAGTGGTTTTCCGGCCTCGAGAGCCACGGCTGCACGGGTTCGCATGTCGATGTTCCTTCTGGAGTGTCCAAGGGATCGGTGCGCGGCCGCCCTGTACGGAGGGACCGCATCCGGGGATATGAAAAACAGCGAGAATGGCGATGCGCTCGGGGGCGCCTCACCTTTCCCATGCGACAGAAGTCCTATATCTCCCGCCCCGGAGCAATCCGGATGTTCGGACTTTTCCGGACAACTCACCCCCAGATCGCGCAAACCACCGGTGTCACGAACGGAGCCCCGCATGCCTGACCGCTGCCCCAGCGCACCGGAAACCGCGATCATCGCGTCGCGCAAGGTGCACATCGTAATCTACCCCGGCTTCAAATGCATGGAGGCGGTCGGGCCGGTGAACGTTTTCACTGCCGCCAACCGATATCTCGCGACAGCCGCGCACCCGGCGCGCTACGACGTCGAACTGGTCGCTCCGACCACGGGTCCGGTGCAGTCCGAGAGTTTCCTGACGCTGACCGCGCAGCGCGCACTCGAGGGCTGCATCCCGGAGGACACCGTGATGATCGCCGGGGCGCTGGAGATCGAGGAGGCGCTGCGCGGCAACCCGCAAATCGTCGACTGGTGCCGCCGCAATGCCGCGCGCGCCACGCGCTTCGCCTCGCTCTGCACGGGCACGTTCTTTCTTGCAGAGGCCGGGCTTCTGGACGGGCGCCGCGCCACAACGCACTGGAGCGTCGCCGCAAGGCTGCAGCAGGACTACCCCGACGTGCGGGTCGAGGCCGACGCGATCTTCCTGCGCGAGGACAACCTCTATACCTCGGCCGGCGTTACCGCCGCCATCGACCTCGCGCTGGCCTTCGTCGAACAGGATTTCGGCCGCGATCTCGCGCTGTCGGTGGCGCGCGACATGGTGATCTATCTCAAGCGCCCCGGCGGCCAGTCGCAGTTTAGCGCGGTGCTGACCGGCCAGACGCAGGTCCGCTCGGGCATCGCCGACATCAGGACTTGGATCCACGCCAACCTCGAGCGCAAGCTGCAGACCGGCGATCTGGCGCGTCGCGCCGGGATGAGCGAGCGCAACTTCGTGCGCCAGTTCACCCGCGACGTCGGGCAGAACCCCTCGGATTACGTGATGAACGCCCGCTGTGAGCGCGCCACAACCCTGCTGCTGGAGACCGGACTGCCGGTGAAGACCATCGCACACAGGGTCGGCTTCTCCTCGGATGACCAGATGCGCAAGGTGTTCAACCGCAAGTTCTCTCTGACCCCGCGCGAGTACCGGGAGCGGTTCTCGACCGCCGCCTAGATCGGGGTGCCGATTGCGCAGCGCGGGCCGTATAAGGGCAGCGTCATGAGCCGCGCGCGCTGAGTACTCAGGTCGGCGCCGCACTCGGCCACCAGCTTCAGGGCCAACGAAGGGCCGAGGCCATGGATCGGCGTCAGGGCGGGTCCCAACACGCCGTAGAGGGCCGCTCGGACATCGGAGGCCGGTGCGTTGAGCTGCCGGCCTCCAATACGGGCCTTCGTCAGCGGCTTCCAGCCTGCAATCGCACCCCTCGAACTTGGCTTTGTAGAAATCTCGAGGGGCTGCGCCAGGGCGAAGACGTGCTCCGCTCGATCACTCCCGATGAGCGCGGCACGGATCGCCTCCGGAGAGGACTTGCATTGTACGTCGCGGTCGCCGGCCGGGCGATCGGGGTCACGTTCTCCCGAGACAATCGCACGGATGATCTTCATGCCTGTCGCGCGGTGATGTCGGAGACGACGTGATGCAGTTGCAGGTTCATCAGCGCTTTCTGCATATGTTGGATATGGGCCATAGCATACTCTGTCAGCCGCTCCCGCTGCCGCATGTCGGCGCGTAGCGTCGCGACCTCCGCATCAGGGCGGAGCCGCCTCGTAGCAGTCCGTAGGACTGAAGCTGGCGCAGCCAGCTCGCATCGCCTACGTGCGACTTCCGGCCCGGCACGTTCTTGGCATAGCGGGGGTTCACCTGGCTCCCATTGAGGCCTCGGGCCTTGAGGATCTCGAACGCCGAGATCCAGCAGACGCCTGTCGCCCCCATCGCCACGCCGGTTGTACCTCGGTCCGCAAACCATTCGGCCAAGGCCTGCAGGTTCTGGGTGAATGTGCCGAAGGCGCGCACCGGCGGGTTGCGACCCGGGACGTTTTTCAGGATGTCGCGCTCCGCCTTGAGCTTGGCGACCTCTTTCTTCAGGGCCGCGACCTCCGCCAGCTCTGCGCGTTGCTGCCCATTGCCAGGGAAGGCGGAAGTAGGAGCCGCGTTGGCTTCCCGGATCCATCGGCGCAGGACGCTCTCTGCGACCTCGATATCCCAGCTGGCCTGAACCACGGCGACGCCGCGTTCCTGCACCAGCCTCACCGCCTCGATCTTAAACTCTTTGCTGAACGTCCATCTCTTCATCTGCTGTCTCCAAAAAATGCCAGCGGTCAGCGACCTGAACCGCCTCTGGAAAAGCACGGGCAACGGCGCTGCCATATCCGCCATTGCGATCTCGGGCGACGCATGCAACGCCGGGGTGGTCACGGAGCCAAGCCCACTCATCGATGCCGAAGATCCGCGGCGCAGCCTTGGCGTGATCATCGCCCGCCCTGAGACTGCGCAAGAAGGCATCTTTGTTCACCGGCAGCAAGACGCGGCTTGCGAGAAATTGAGCCGGCCGGCCACCAAGCGCCACCGCGAGGTGCCGGACCAGCTTTTGCATTCGCAGCGTGCGACTTGCCCAAGGTCTGGCCACCTCCGGCGTGAGGCGCTCGCTAAATATCGACTGATGGCACCAGAAACGACGCACATCGATCACCAGGCGACCTTGAGGCCGTGCGCAGGCAAATCCGCAAGACGGCGGCGGTAATGGCTATGGACGTGGCGAGATCGCGATCCCCAGCAGGGGCAAACCGCAGACGTGCCGCTCGAGCGGGCCAAAACCTGTATCGTGCCATCGTCGGTCCTGATGTCATCAACCACAAGACCAGCCCGGACCAAACCTCTAAAATCCTAACGCCGCATCCTGCACATCCTTCTGATATTACGTCAGAAGAAGTAGGTGCCTCCGTGATCGGCGCGCATCAAGAGTGAGCCAGAGCCAATTTTGCATGCCGGTTCACAAGCAGCTATCCGGGCAGAGCGTAGCGATCGGCCCGTCCGAGCCCTTAGTTGAAGCGCCAAGTTCTCGCGGCGCGCGTTTGCAGCGAAGCCGCTGCCGCAAAGCACTGGAAATTTACGGGGCGCCGCAGCCAAGACCTCGCACATTCATGCTGGGCACAGCGACAATCGAAGCTTCAAGGACCGGACCGCGGACAGTCCGGCCGCTCGCCACTCCGCGAACTGCGGTCCGGCCAGCAAGAACCTCAACGGCTGCATCCATTGGCCCGAGATGCGACTTGCGGAGATACGACCCACCGAGCTTGTCCGCGCCTCGTAACTTGGGCGGCGCGCAGGAGACCGACTTCGAGCCCGAACTTGTCGTCGCCGCGAGCGCTATCCTCCGATGATTTTTTGTGGCGCGGGAACTAGGCCTTTCGGCACAGTCAAATGAAAACCGGGGCCGCGGCAAGGCGGTTGCGCTGACCGCCGCGGCCCGGATGTGACGCTACTGCAATTCCACGGTCACCTGCTTGATCGTGCCGGTGAACGCAAAGGGCGCCTCCTCCCGATAGTTCGGAGTGACCGTCGATCCGAGGTCCATTCCGATGTCCAGCGTCTCGGTTGCAGAGTAGCGGGCCGGAACGGTCTTCTCGACATCTCCGCTTGCGACCTCGGCACCATCGACAAGCAGCGTCGCAGTGCCGCCCGTGACCTCCTTCCCGGCCTCGAATGGAAGCTGTTCGTAGACCATCGTCACGGTGTGTTCACCCGGCTCCAGCGCGGCCTCTCCTGCGACCCGGTAGACCTCCTTGCCGAAAAAGTTGAACTCGTAGACCGGCACCCCGTCCTCGAGATACAGCGTGTATCCCGCCGACGACCCACCGTTCGCGATCATCACGCCACTTGCGCCTCCCTCCGGCACCTCGATCTCGGCGGTGATCGTATGAGAGCGCTGATAGGCCGGAGCCGCGCTGCCTTCGGGTATGCGGACCGTGCCCGGCGCATAGGTGAAGACGTCGCGACCACGGGTCACAGACGGGCGTTCGGGGTTTCTGGCACGCTCGGCGAAGCGGTCGTCGAGCGGGTAGACCTGGAACTTTTGGGCTTCTTCGTCGAACATCGCCTGAAGCTCGGCGAGCTTCTCGGGATTCTCTGCGGCGACGTCATGTGCCTGCGAGAAGTCTTCTTCGATGTTGTAGAGCTCCCAGGTGCTGTCGTCGAAACCCACCGAGCCGGTCAGCACCCAAGGCGCGCCGTGAAAAGACGCCGCGACCCAGCCATCATGATAGAGCGCGCGATGCCCTCCGGTCTCGAAATACTGCGTGTGCCGTGTCCCAGCAGCTTCGGCATCGGCAAAGCTGTACTCCATGCTCACGCCTGCCATGGGCGTCTGCTCGGTGCCGTTGACCACTTCGGGCTCAGGAATGCCCACCGCTTCGAGGATCGTCGGGGCGATGTCCACGACGTGATGGAACTGCGTCCGGATGCCACCGGTGTCGGTGATCTGCGCGGGCCAGCTGATGACCATGCCGTTGCGGGTTCCGCCAAAATGCGACGGCACGCGCTTCATCCACTGGAACGGCGACGAGCCTGCCCAGGCCCAGCCCACAGGGTAGTGATTTTCATGCAGTGGGCCGCCGATCTCGTCTATCACGGGCAGCTGCGCCTCGACCGTGTCGGGAACGCCGTTCTGGGTCATCATGTTGTTCAGCGTCCCGGTGACGCTGCCCTCGGCGCTTGGCCCATTGTCGCCTGCCACAAGGATGATCAGCGTATTATCGGCCTCGGGCAAGGCGTGGACCTTGTCGATCAGGCGGCCGATTTCATGGTCTGTCTGCGCCAGGAACCCGGCAAACACCTCTTGGTGTCTGCTGAAGAGCCGCTGGGCATCGGCGTCGAGAGAGTCCCAGGCCTCGATTTCCTCCGGCCGCGGCGTGAGGTCGGTGTTTTCGGGGACAACGCCGATGTCTTTCTGCCGGGCGAGCGTATCTTCGCGGACCTTGTCCCAGCCCTGATCGAACTGGCCCGAGAACTTGTCGATCCATTCTTCGCTGACGTGCAGCGGGGCATGCACCGCGCCCGGAGCGAAATAGATGAAATAGGGCTTGTCGGGCGCGACGGATTGCTGGCGATCGAGCCAGGCGACCGCATCGTCCACCAGATCGACGTTGAGGTTGTAACCTTCCTCCGGGGTGTTCTCCGGCTCCACCGGGATCGTGTTCCGGAAGAGCTGAGGGTCCCATTGGCTCGTCTCGCCGCCCTGGAAGCCGTACCAGTATTCAAATCCGAGCCCGGTCGGCCAGTGATCGAACGGCCCCAACGGAGAGGTTTCCCAATCCGGCGTGTTGTGCCATTTGCCGAACGCGGCGGTCGAGTAGCCATGATCCTTGAGGATCTCTGCGATGGTCGCTGTCGAGCGCGGCCAGATGCTGTCGTAGCCGGGATAGCCGGTGGAGAGCTCGGTGATCGTGCCAAAGCCGCTTTGATGGTGGTTGCGCCCGGTCAGCAGGGCCGCCCGCGTCGGCGAACAGATCGCGGTGGTGTGGAACCGCGTGAAACGCAGGCCGTCTTCTGCGAGGGCATCCATCGCCGGGGTCGGAACCGGCCCCCCGAATGTGCCGGGCTGGCCAAATCCGAGGTCGTCGATGAGAACGACAACGACGTTGGGCGCGCCTTCGGGCGGCGTTACAGGTTGGGGATAGTCCTGGGTCGAGCCCTCGAAGGTTTCCGTGATGACCCCTTCGAAAGGGGCCGGCGGCAGCGGCAGGACCGAGCCGTCCCGCGGCGCGTCTTGCGCGCTGGCCGTTGAGGCCGACGTGATGAACAGGAGGACAGCGCCTCCTCGAAGCGCACGCTTGACGTGAAATAGCCGGGTCATCGACGTCCCTCTACAATCATTGAATCAAATTGACGTAAGGTTAACACACAATTCATGCGTGCGAAGGTGCGACTTGCATCCGCGCCTTTTGGAGCAGAGCTGCGCTTGCCTACCCGGGTGCTATTGTCGGAGGAGGCTCTAAAAGGCCAGGTAAACGGGCTCAATTCTGCGCCCCTCCCTCGGCGTGACGCAGGGGCAATGAACGGCAGGAAGGTCGAGATTTATTGGAATAAGGCGGCTTGCTTGGCGGGCTGTGGGCTGCCTCACTTCCTGCATGTCCAGGAGGGCCCGTTCGATGATGGGCAAGAGATCGGCGTCGCGGGGCGACCTGTTCTACAATCTCTCGCTTGAGACCCACATCCCAGCGAAACACCTATTGCGCTCCATCGACCGGATCGTCGCGCTCGACGATATTCGGCAGTAGCTGGACCCGGTCTACAGTTCCAGTGCCCGACCTTCGATCGACCCGGAGCTAATGATCCGTATGCTGCTGGTCGGCTATTGCTTCGGGAGATGCGCCCTCAAGCAGCGCTGCGCGCCCAACGAGGATGTTCGCAAGATCGCACGACACATGCATGTGGATGCACGGGACAAGACGCGCTTGGCGCTGTGCCGCCGCTTGCGATGCACCGTCTTGTCGCCATCCAGCTTCGGCCGCTTGATCGGCGCCGTTCGCCGGTAGCCAGGTGGCACCGAGATGGCCAAGGTTGTGTCGACCGTATCACGAGAGATGTTGAAACGGGCTGCTGCCGCCCCCTCGTCGTCCGAAATCAGCTCTTTTACCAAGCTGGTCTCCATCGCAGAGACCAGCTCGAACTGCGCGAGCGCCGCAATGTGCCTGCCTTTCTTCAACACGACCTAGCGGATCGAAGGTGCTCTCGCCCCCTCAGCCAAAGGCCAACTTTTAAGCGCAGGGCCACCAGCGCCGAAACCGACGCCGCTCAGGCTGGCGGATGCAGTCCGAAGGCGCGTTCCAGCACTTCGCCGGCTTCCAGACACAGGTCTTCGCGCCAGGGCGGTGCAACCAGTTGCACACCCGAGGGCACGCCTGCCTCAAGCCCGGAGCAGACCGACAGCGCCGGGAGACCGAGCAGCGGGATTCCGATCTGAGGCACCTGAGCCTCCCAGAGGCGCGCAATGGTTTCAGGACCATTGAGGTCTTCGTCTTGGGCGAAGGGCAGCTCGGCCGAGACCGGCATCAGCACCAAGGGGTAATCGACAAGGAAGGCCCGCCAGGCCCGGATCAGCCGCGCGCGGCGGCTGAACAGGGCGCTGAACTTCGCAAGATCGATCCCCCGCGCCCGCTCCTCGTAGAAGCTCAGCAGCGCGATGGCCCCCGGATCGCCCTCGAGCTTTGCCGCCGCCAGCTTGTCGGAATGCGCGTCCGAGAGCCACAGGTCGATTTGCAGCTCGACCGCTTCGCGGATGTCGGGCACCTGCGTCGGCTCCTCGACTTGCCAGCCCGCCTTGCGCAGGATCTCGGCGGCGCGATCGAGATCGGCAAGGATGCGCGGGTCGGTGTCGATGCCGCCCGGGCGCTTCATCAGCGCGACACGCGACGCGACGGCGGGGCCAGTGAGCGGCACCGGCGCGCTCCAGGGGTCTTCGGGCGCATAGCCCGACATGCCCTCGAGCCCCAGCCGCAGGTCGTCGACCCGGCGCGCCAGCGGGCCGGCCACCGCCATGAGCTGGGGGCCGATGGCCCGGTCCGGCCCGGAATAGTTGAAAGCCGGCACCCTTCCCGGCGTCGGGCGCAGACCCTGCACGCCGCAGGCATAGGCCGGGTAGCGGATCGAGCCGGCGATGTCGGTGCCATGGGCGATATGCCCCAGCCCCGCCGCCGTCGCCGCCCCTGCTCCACCCGATGAGCCGCCGGGGGTCAGCGCGGAGTTGTGCGGGTTGCTGGTGGTGCCGTGCAGCTTGTTCGAACTGAACCAGCGGTAGGAGAAGGCCGGGCAGTTGGTCCGCCCGACCACGATGGCCCCCTGTGTGCGCATGTTGCGCAGGAAGGGGCTGTCCTGGGTGGCAATGAGGTCCTTGGCCAGCGTGGTACCGTTGGTCGTGGCATAGCCCTTCTGGTCGGCGATCACCTTGACCGTCACCGGCACGCCGGCCAGCGCGCCGCCGTCCTCGCCCGCCGCGATGCGGGCGTCAAGCGCCTCGGCATCGCGCATTGCCTCCTCACCGGTGTCCTGCACGATGGCATTGATCGCGGGGTTCAGCCGCGCCGCCCGGTCGAGCGTGGCGCGGGTCACCTCGGCGGCCTTGAGCGAACCGGCACGAACGCGGGCGGCCAGCGCGCGGGCGGTGAGATCGTTGGGGTCTGTCATGATGCGGGGTCCGAAGTCAGAGAGAGGACAGTCGTTCGCGGATCGCCCGCACGACGAAGCGGCGTTCGGGGATGCTGGCGACATGCGGGGTGACGAGCACCTTGGGATGCGTCCAGAGCGGGTGGCCCTGCGGCAGCGGCTCGGTGTCGAAGACATCCATCGAGGCCCCCGACAGGTGCCCGCTGTCGAGCTGGGCAATGAGGTCGTCCTCCACGACCTGCCCGCCGCGCCCCATCTGCACCAGCGCCGCGCCCTGCGGCAGCTTCGACAGGAAGCCCGCATCGATCAGCCCGCGCGTGGCATCGGTGAGGGGCAGCACGTTCACCAGGATGTCGCTCCGGGCAAGAAACACGTCGAGCCCGTCCCCGTGAAAATGCTCCACGCCCGGCTCCACCGGTTCAGGCGCGCGGCGCGAATAACCCGCCACCGGATACCCAAGCCCAACCAAGCCCTTGGCGATGGCGCGGCCCATGTGACCGAACCCCAGAACCCCCACGCGCCGGTAGGCGGGCGAGAGCCCGATGACCCTGCGCCCCCACTCGCCGCGCCCCTGCTGGGCGACGTAGCGGCCCATGTCGCGGTGATGCCAGAGCACGTGGAAGGCCGCAAAACCCGCCATCTGCAGCGCCTGATCGGCATCCTCGACGCGGTAGACCGGCACATGCGCAGGGCGCGACGGGCAGGCCATGATCGCATCGGTCCCGGCCCCTGCCGAGAAGATCGCCTTGAGCCCCGTCATTCCCTCGAAGAGATCGTCGGGCGGGATGAAGGTGAAGACGAAATCCACCTGTGCCGGATCGGAGATATCCTCGCGCTGAAAGACGGTCAGCTCGGGCGCGTCCTCGGCGAAGACTCCGCGGAAGTGCGGCCAGAGATCGACGCCGCCGGTCGTCGTGATGACGCCCCTCATGCGGCGCCTGCCTTTGCCCAATCTGCGCCCGGAACGGCGGCCAGGAGCTGCCGCGTGTAGTCCTGTTGCGGGTTCAGGAAAATGTCGTGCACGGTTCCGATCTCCACCAGTTTACCCTTCTGCATCACGGCGATCCTGTCGCAGAGCTGCGCCGCCACCCTCAAATCGTGGGTGATGAAGAGGATCGACAAATCGAAACGCTCGCGCAGATCGCGCAGAAGGTCCAGAACCTGCGCCTGAATGGAGACGTCCAACGCCGAAACCGCCTCGTCCGCGATGATCAACTCGGGATCCATGGCGAGCGCGCGGGCGATGCCGATACGTTGGCGCTGGCCACCGGAGAATTCATGTGGGAAACGGCTGGCGGCATCGGCGCCGAGACCGACAATCTCCAAGAGTTCCCGCGCGCGGGCCCGCGCTTGCGCTTTCGGCACGCCCTTGGTGATCGGCCCGTCGGTGAGGGCGCCCATGATGCGCTGGCGCGGGTTGAGCGAGGCATAGGGGTCCTGGAACACCATCTGCACCTTGTGGCGCTGCTTGCGCAGCTCTTCCTCGGAGAGCGCCGCCAGATCGGTGCCGCCGACCAGCACCTGCCCGCCGTCGGGCGTCACCAGCCGCACGGCGGTGCGGCCCAGCGTCGACTTGCCCGATCCGCTCTCGCCCACCAGTCCCAGCACCTCGCCGCGCCCGACGGTGAGCGAGACGTCATCCACCGCGCGCACCTCGCGCACCGGGCGGAACATGCCGCCTCCGGTACGGTAGACCTTGCGCAACCCCTTGATCTCCAGCGCCGGCACCTCGCGTGGCGCACGGGCGGGCGGCAGCTTGCCGGTGGGGATCGCATCGAGCAGACGGCGGGTGTACTCGTGCTGCGGGTCGGTGAGCACCGAGGCAGCGCTGCCGCGCTCGACCACCCGACCCTCGCGCATGACGATCACCTGGTCGGCGATCTCGGCCACCACGCCGAAGTCGTGGGTGATGAACATCACCGCCATTCCGCGCTTGTCGCGCAGGTCGAGGATCAGCTTCAGGATCTGCGCCTGCGTCGTCACGTCGAGCGCCGTCGTCGGCTCGTCGGCAATCAGCAGCTTCGGCTCCAGCGCCAGCGCCATGGCGATCATTGCCCGCTGACGCTGCCCGCCGGAGAGCTGGAAGGGATAGGCGCGGATGATCTTCTCGGGATCCGGCAGGCCAACCTCGCGAATGAGGTTCAGCGCCTTCTCGCGCCGCTCCTGCTGGGAAAAGCGGTCATGCGCGGCGAAGACCTCGGCGATCTGCTCGCCGATGCGCATCAGCGGATTGAGCGCGGTCATCGGCTCCTGAAAGATCATCGCGATACGCGCCCCGCGCAGCGCCTGCTTCTCGGGCTCGGGCAGGCGCAGGATGTCGCGCGCTTCGAACGTGGCGCGGCCCGCCTTCACACCAACGCCCGGCGGAAGCAAACCCATCAGCGCATTGGCGGTCATCGACTTGCCCGAGCCACTTTCGCCGACGACGCAGAGGATCTCGCCCTTCTCGATGGCAAAGGAGATGTCCTCGACCGCGAAAGCCCGGTCGGCGCCCTGCGGCAGCCCGATGCTGAGGTGTTCGATCGAAAGCGCGCTCATGCCTTGCCCCTCCGGCTGAGGTGGGGATTGAGGGCGTCATTCAGACCCTCGCCGATGAGGTTCAGCGCCAGCACCGTGATGACGATGGCGATGCCCGGGAAGAAGCTGAGCCACCAGGCGCTGCGGATCACCGTGCGCGCCGCGCCGATCATGTAGCCCCAGCTCATCGCGTTGGGATCGCCGAGGCCGAGAAACGAGAGCGAGCTTTCCAGCAGGATCGCCGTGGCGACCATCAGCGAGGCCATGACGATGATCGGCGAGACGGTGTTGGGGAGCACCTGCGTCAGCAGGATGCGCGGCCGCGACAGGCCCGCAAGCCGCGCGGCGTCGACGAACTCGCGCTTGCGCACCGACATGACCTCGGCCCGTACCAGCCGCGCCACCGGGGGCCACGACACGATCGCGATGGCGATGGTGATCGAGGCCAGCGTCGGCTCGAAGATCGCCACCAGCACGATGGCCAGCGCGAAGTTGGGGATGGTCTGAAAGAACTCGGTGAAGCGCATCGCCCCCTCGTCCACCCAGTTGCCGTAAAACCCTGCGAGCGCGCCCAGAGGCACGCCGATCAGCAGCGCCACCAAAGTCGAGACGAGCCCAACCAGCAGCGACACCCGCGCGCCGTAGGCCAGCTGCGAGGCGACGTCACGGCCGAGCGTGTCGGTGCCCAGCGGCAGCCCGTCCATGGTGAAGGGCGTCAGGAACGGACGCTGCACCATCTGCCACGGCGTGTGCGCAAAGATCAGCGGCGCGAAGATGGCGATCCCGATCACCGCCAGCAGCAGCACCACGCCGACCATCGCCCCGATATTGGAGGAAAAGCGTTTCCACATGGCTCAGACCCTCCTCATGCCTTCGCGCCGATGCGCGGATCGACCAGCCGGTAGACGATATCGGTGACGATATTGAACAGGATCACCATGGCCGCCGAGACGAGGAAGACCCCGAGGATGGTGTTGTAGTCGCGCGCCGCGAGGCTCTCGAACATCAGCCGCCCGATGCCGGGCCAGGCAAAGACCGTCTCGGTCAGTACCGCGCCGCCCACCAGTTGCCCCACCTGAAGGCCCGCAAGCGTGACCACCGGCAGGATCGCGTTGCGCAGGATGTGGCGGCGGCGGATGGCGGGGCCCGACAGGCCCTTGGCCTTGGCTGTCTTGACGAAGTCGAGCTGGCTCACCTCCAGCATCGAAGCGCGGGTCATCCGCATGTAGACCGCCATGAAGAAGAGCCCGAGCGTCAGCGCCGGCAGCACGAGGTGCTTGGCGATGTCGAAGGCACGCGCCAGTCCGGTGTAGCCCGCGCCCACCGTCTCGTAGCCGAAACCGGGAAGCCAGCCGAGCCAGACCGAGAACACCAGCACCGCCATCAGCGCAGCCCAGTAGAGCGGCGTGGCGTAGAACAGCAGCGCCAGCGTGGTCAGCAGGCTGTCCGAGGCTTTGCCCACCCGCGCCGAGGCAGCGACGCCAAAGGCGATGCCCAGCACCAGCGAGATCACGAAGGCGGTCAACGTCAGCAGCAGTGTCGCGGGGAGCCGCTCGGCGATGAGCTGCGCGACGGGCGCGCCCTGCCGGAAGGAGTAGCCGAGATCCAGCGTCAGCACGCTGCCGACGTATTTGCCCAGCTGCACGTAGAACGGCTGGTCGAGACCGAAGCGCTCGCGCAACTGTTCGATCATCTGCTCGTCGGC
Organism: Alloyangia pacifica; assembly: GCF_003111685.1. Taxonomy (NCBI): domain Bacteria; kingdom Pseudomonadati; phylum Pseudomonadota; class Alphaproteobacteria; order Rhodobacterales; family Roseobacteraceae; genus Alloyangia; species Alloyangia pacifica. Next base: position 1,201,309 of record NZ_CP022190.1, read on the forward strand.
GGCCCCCGCCTCGCCCGCCAGCACCACCGCCGGATCGCCCGGCGCCGCATGCAGCAGGCAGAAGTTCAGGACCGCGATGGCCAAGAGTGTCAGGAACGCCTTGAACGCCCGTGACAGGATTACGGTGAGTATGGTCATAGGCCCCCGGACGTCCCGTTGGTTCCTGTCCTCCACTGGAGGACGGCTCAGGGGCGGGCCGGCACCGGCCCGCCCCGTGGCTGTGACTTATTCTTCGACCCAGGCGTCGCGCAGACCGTCGTTCACCCCGATGGCGGTGGTCACCAGGTCGTTGACGTTGCAACGATAGATGGTCGGGAACTCCAGTTCCTGAAGCCAGGCCACGGGCACGTCGTCGACGATCTCCTTCTGGATCTCGGCATAGGCGGCAGCACGGTCCTCGGTGTTCACCATTCCCGCGGCGGCGGTCCACTTGGCGTCGAGCTCGGGGTTCTCGTAGCCCTCGACGTTGTTCCAGGGGCTGCCCTTGCTGATCTGGCTCGCCACGTAGTTGCGCGACACACCCAGCGCCGGGTCGCCATACTGGTAGAGGTAGGTGAAGGCGAGATCATAGTCCCACTGCGAGGTCTTCTCGTTCCAGCCCGCGACGTCGGTGCTGTCAATCTCGGCGTTGATGCCGACCTCTGAGAGGTTCTGCCGCACCGCCTCGGCCCAGCGTTGCCAGGTCTCGCCGTAGGGCAGCGGCAGGATGCGCACGGGAGCGCCATCGTAGCCCATCTCGGCCAGCAGTTCCTTGGCCTTGTCGGGATTGTAGTCGTAGTGGGTCACGTCATCGCTGTAGAAATTGGTCGAAGAGGCGACCGGTCCGGTCGCGACCTTGCCGAAGCCGTTCCACACCACGTCTTTTACGAAGTCGCGGTCCATGGCGTACATGACCGCCTGGCGGAAGCGCACGTCGGCGGTGGGCCCCTGCCGGTTGTTCAGCCACATCCACGAGAGCGGCGCGAAGAATTCCCAGCCTGCGCCGGTGGAACAGACGCCCTCCATCTCGGTCAACCGCGGCACATCCCAGTTCTCGACCGAGCCGCCGGGCAGCACGTCCACCTCGCCGGTCTCGAAGGCCACGGCACGGGCGGCAGCATCGGGGATCACGCGGTAATAGACCTCATCGAGGTAGGGCTTGCCGTCGAGGTAGTAGTCCTCATTCTTCACCAGGTGGATGTAGCTGCCCTTCTCCCATTTCTCGAACTTGAACGGGCCGGTGCCGATGGGCGTCGCGTTCATTTCGTTGGTCGCGTAGTCGGTGCCCTCGTAGATGTGCTTGGGGACGATCGGCATGGTGCCTGCCTCGAAGGCGTTGATGAACGGGCCAAAGGGCTCCTTGAGCTGGAACACCACCGTCGTGTGGTCGGGCGCGGTGATGCTCTCGACATAGGCCAGCGAGGCTCGCAGGCGGGCGTGTGTCTCGCGCAGGAAGACGTCGGCCGAGAAGACCACGTCATCGGCGGTGAAGGGCTCACCGTCGTGCCAGGTCACCCCGTCCTGAAGTTGGAAGGTGTAGGTCAACCCATCGTCCGAGATCTCCCAGCTCTTGGCGAGGCTGGGTTGCGGCTCGAGGTCGGCGTTGTAGCGCAGCAGGCTCTCGTAGATGTCGCCCGCCACCAGCTGGGTGGGGCCATTTTGCACGAGGCCCATCATCAGCCCCGGCGGTTCGGGCTGCACGACGATGTCGAGGCGGCCACCCTCCTGCTGCGCGGCAAGCGGCGCGGCAAGGGTGGCGGCGATCAGGAAAGTGGTCGCTCTAAGTGTTTTCATGGGGTCCCTGTTGGTTCTGTTTGACTGCTTTTCTTCGAAAGTCAGGCCCCGGAAACTGACCGGGGCGGGCAGAGGCTCAGCCCCGGTAATCAGGGGCGTGAGCGTCGAGCCGGCGCAGATGCGCGGCCCATTCGGGGTCGGGTTTGCCGCGAAGCTCGACCGAGTCATAAGCGTTCTGGTATTGCCGCGCCGTGTGCTCGGCGACCGCCTCGGGCAGCACGTCGGCGGTCAGCCCCATACCGAGCGCTGCCACCTGCGCCTTGCAGGATCGCTCGAGGTTGAGCGCCAGTTTCACCGCTTCGGAGACCGAGCGGCCCAGCAGCAGGGTGCCATGATTGCGCAACAGCATGACCTGCCTGTCGCCAAGGTCCGCAACGATGCGCTCGCGCTCCGCAAGATCGAGCGCAATGCCCTCGTAGGCGTGGTAGGCGATGCGCCCGTGGAACTGCGCCGACCATTGGTTGAGGCTGAGCAGCCCCTCCTTCACCGACGACACGGCCACCCCCGCGACGGTGTGGGTGTGCAGCACGCAGAGCGCGTCATGCCGCGCCATATGCACGGCCGAGTGGATGGTGAACCCCGCGGCATTGACGCCCGCGCCAAAGGGATCGTCGATCACCGCGCCGGTCTCGTCCACCGTCACGAGGTTTGCCGCCGTCACCTCGTCGAACCGCAGGCCGAAAGGGTTCAGCAGGAATCGCTTTTCGCCTTTCGGGCCGTCGGGCAGGCGCGCCGAGATATGGGTGTAGATGCCGTCATCCATCCCTTCGAGGGCGATCAGCCGGTACGCGGCGGCAAGGTCGCGGCGGAGGGTCTGGACTGTGGACGTCGGCGCGCCATCTGGCATTCGGCTCTCCTCTGGTAGGCTCGCCGCGGGGCGAGCATCGTGCACATTCTTACCTCATGGTAAGGGCAGCCCCCCTGCCCCGGTCAAGGGAATTGTCGACAATCGTCAAAACCGCATTTACCCTTGGGGGAAATTCAGGCGCATGACGGCATGGCGAGATCCCCACAGCAGACCGGCTTCCAACCCCTTGACCGCGAGGGGCTCGTGCAGCGCGTTGCCACGCTGCTCAGCAAGGCCATCGTCACTGGCCAGCTCGCCCCCGGTGCGCGGCTTTCGGAATCGGTGGTCGCGCGCGAATTGGGCGTGAGCCGCGCCCCGGTGCGCGAGGCGGCGCGGCTGCTCGAGAACTCGGGGCTGGTGACCTACCACGCCAATCGCGGCTTTTTCGTGCGCGAGACCTCGGCCGAGGCGTTGAACGACCTTTACGAGCTGCGCATGGTGATCGAGATCGCCGCCGCGCAGCGGGTGCTTCGGAACGGGCTGACCGACACGATCGACCGGCTCGCCGCGCAGATCGACGCGCTGCACGAGGTTGCCGCTGCCGGCGCCGACATGCTTACCCAAGTCGAGGCGGACATGGAGTTCCATCGCCTGCTCTGCGCCGGCAGCGGCAACCCCAAGTTCCTGCATGTCTTCGATCAGATCGCCGCCGAAACCGAGTTCTCGATCATGGTGATCGGCCGGCTTTACGACGATCCGCACAAGATCGCCGAAACCCACGAGCCGATCGTCACCGCCCTGCGCCGCGGTGACGAGGTCGCGACGCGCGAGGCCATAAGGTATCACATCGGCGTCGCACAAGACCTGGTGACGCGCCAGTTCCGAGACATCGAGGCCGGAACCACGGAGGGCTGAACGCCCGTCCGGCCCAAGACCCCGTGAGGGCCTACGGCAAGGCAAATCCGGCGCGACTCGCTGACACGGGTCGACCGAGCACTGTCCGGAAAAGCCAAGATGTCGGCTTTGAGCCGGCTCTGCCGTCATTCGAGGGGCAGAGATGCTTCGTGATGCACGAATGGCCGCCATGATGAAACCGTAGGGCAACGCTTGACCCTTGGGCGAAGGCCCGCAATAGGCCACCCTCGCCAAATGACCGCCTCGCCTAGGTGAGGGGGGCGCCGTGCTGCCGCAAGCCCGCTCCGAGCCCTTATCAACCTGCGCGTGGAGCGAAAAGAATCACTGCGGCGCCAATCAGGCACAGGCAGGCGCCAGCAATGTCCCATAGGTCTGGCCGCTCTCCTTCAGCGCTCCACATCCAGAACAGCGACGCGGCGATGTAGACGCCCCGTAGGCGGCATAGGCTCTGCCGGCAAAACCTGCCTCGACCTGAGCCAGCAACCAGCCGAACACTGCAAGGCTCGCAATCCCTGGCAACAGCCAGAAGATCGACGCGCCCCACCACCAGGCCCAGATTGCAAAACAGCCGGCGATCTCGGCCAGGGCCGCGAGCGGATAGATCAACACGCTCGGCATCAGGAATCGGGCCGGTCGTGATCAGAGAGGCACTCTTCGTGGTCGCGTAGCACCTCGAGGATGCGGCAGTTCGCAACCCGATCGGCCCTGCACTCGCCGATCATCCGTTGCAGTTCGACCCGGAGCGCCTCAAGCCGAGCGATGCGAGCCTCAACCTCATGGAGCTGTTTCTGAGCAACCGCATCGACCTGCGCACAGGACCTTTCTGGGCTGTCCGAGAGGTCCAGGAGTTCCCGTATCGCCTCCAGCGAAAAGCCGAGTTGTCGAGAGTGCCGGATAAACGCGAGCCGGTCGAGTTCCAGCGACCCGTATCGGCGCTGCCCCCCCTCGCTGCGCCCGGGCTCGGGCATCAAACCGATCTGTTCGTAATAGCGGATCGTCTGCACCTTGGTGCCCGTCCGCTTTGCCAGTGTTCCAATGGCCAGCATGAGCGTCTCCTTCCCTCGTTAGCGCGTCGTGTCCCCCGTGGCCAAAGATACGGAAAACCTTCCTCGCGAGGCTTGAGCCTACAGTGGCTGTAGATCGTATAGCTAAGTTCAACCGAGAATCACAACGGAGGTTCGGTATGGCCGATAGCAGCACACGACAACGCGAATGGCGCGTTACAGGCATGGATTGCGGGTCATGCGCCGCCAAGGTGCGCGGCGCAGTCGAGCGCCTGCCTGGCGTCGAGCGTGTTGATGTCGCCCTGATGGCCGAGCGGTTGCGACTGACGCTCGATGAGGCACAGACACCGCCAGAGCACGTCGAGAAGGCAGTGCGCGGAGTCGGCTTCGGGATCGCGCCAAAGGGCGCGCGGCCAGAGAAGCCCAAGGGCGGCTTTGTCCTGCCGGATGGCGCCTTTGCGGATGCGGCGGAGGCCGTGGAAATCGACAGCGAACTGGAGGAGATCACTGGGCCCACCGATGACGCGCCGACCTCTTGGTGGAAGACGTCCAAGGGTCGCCTCGTGCTCGGAACCGGCGCACTGCTCACGGCAGCTTGGGCGTCAACGTTTGTCCTGCCGGCTGAGATCGCGCATTGGGCGTTCGTGCTGGCGACACTCGTTGGGATTTTGCCCGTGGCGCAGCGCGCCTTGGCCATGACGCGGGCCGGCATGCCCTTCACCATCGAGATGCTGATGACCATCGCCGCTGGTGGCGCGCTGATCATCGGTGAGCCGGAAGAGGCGGCGCTCGTCGTTTTCCTCTTCGCCGTGGGCGAACTCCTGGAAGGAGTCTCTGCGAGCAAGGCGCGCGACAGTATTCGCGCCCTCTCGAAGCTCGTGCCGAAGACGGCACGGCTCGAAGTGGGAGGCAAGACACGAGAGGTCGCGGCCGAGAAGCTCCAGTTAGGTCAGCTCGTGCAAGTCCGCCCCGGTGACCGCGTGCCCTGCGACGGCGAGGTGATCGAGGGCACGTCGGGTGTCGACGAGAGCCCAGTGACCGGCGAGAGCGTTCCGAGCCTCAAGGAGCCGGGCGCGGAGGTCTTCGCGGGGTCGATCAACAGCGAAGCTCTGCTGCGCGTGCGGGTGCTGAGGTCGGCCGAGGACAACACCATCTCCCGCATCGTCCGCCTCGTGGAAGAGGCCGAGAGCGCCCGCGCACCCACCGAGCGTTTCATCGACAGGTTCAGCCGGGTCTACATGCCCGCTGTGGTCGGTGTCGCTGTTCTCGTCGCTATCGTTCCGCCGCTGGCCTTCGGGCTGGCTTGGGGTGAATGGATCTACCGGGCGCTTGCGCTGCTGCTGATCGGCTGCCCCTGTGCGCTGGTGATCTCGGTGCCAGCCTCGATTGCCTCGGCCCTGTCCACGGGAGCACGCAATGGCCTGCTGATAAAGGGCGGCTCGGTGATCGAGGCGGTGGCCCGCACGACCCATGTCGCCTTCGACAAGACCGGGACGCTCACACATGGCAGGCCCCGCGTGACAGATGTCTCTGTGTTGAGTGGAAGCGGCGACGACCTCATGGCGCTGGCCGCCGGGGTCGAGAGCGGCGCGAGCCACCCGCTCGGACAGGCGATCTGCGCCGAAGCCGAGCGGCGAGGCGTGGGCGCGGCGTCGGCCACCGGCGGCCGCGCGCTTCCCGGCAAGGGGGCGGAAGCCTCCATCGACGGCGTGACCGTCAGCGTGGGCTCCCCCACGGCTGGCGAACGAGCGCGGTGCCCTCACGGACGACCTGCGGACCCGCGTGGCGGCGCTGGAGGCCGAGGGCAAGACGGTGGTCATCGTGTTGCGCGAAGACGTGCCTCAGGGCCTCATCGCGCTCAGGGACGAGCCGCGGGACGACGCGGCGGACGCTATCGCGCAACTGCGCGGGCTCGGCATATCTTCGGTCATGCTGACGGGGGACAACCCGCGCACGGCCCAAGCCATCGCTGAAGGGCTCGGGATCGAACATCGTTCGGAACTGATGCCGGAGGACAAGGTGACGGCGATCCGCGACCTGAGCGCGGAGGCCCGCGTGATGATGATCGGCGACGGGATCAACGATGCGCCGGCGCTCGCCGCCGCGCATGTTGGCGTTGCCATGGGCTCGGGCACCGACGTGGCGCTCGAGACGGCCGACGCGGCGATCCTGCGCAACCGCGTGACCGATGTGCCGGGCAAGATCCGCCTCTCCCGCGCCACCATGTCGAACATCCGCCAGAACATCGCGATTGCGCTCGGCCTCAAGGCGATATTCCTCGTGACTACCGTGCTCGGGATCACCGGCCTTTGGATCGCAATCCTCGCGGATACCGGCGCCACCGTGCTGGTGACGATGAACGCCCTGCGGCTGCTGTTCTTCCGTCCCACCGGCACGCCTGAACCTGCGGGGCACGTCGGTCTGACCGCTGAGACACGCCCCGATCACGCAACCGCATCGACCTGAAAGGGAGACACCGATGATCCTCACCCGCCGCGCCATGATGGCTTCCGCCGCGAGCTTCGCCGCGACTTTGCCGACCGCCGGTCTGTCCCAAAGCTCTCCCGCAATCCACGTCCTGAAAGATCCCAATTGCGGCTGCTGCACCGCTTGGATCGAGCTCCTGAAGGAGGACGGCTTCACCGTCACCACTCAGCGCAGCTACGGCACGCTCCTGATCCGGTACAAGCTCGAGAACGGCATCCCCCAGAAGATGACCTCCTGTCACACCGGCGAGGTCGAGGGCTACATGATCGAGGGGCATGTGCCGACTGCCGACATCCGACGGCTTCTCTCCGAGCGCCCCAATGCCGTGGGTCTCGCCGTGCCCGGCATGCCTTATGGATCACCGGGCATGGGGCCAGAGCATGAGCGGGAAGCCTACGATGTGTTCCTGATCCTCGGAGATGGCGGGACGAAGGTCTTCTCCAGCTACGAGGCTACCTGACGGCACCGATCTCAGGATCGCCGTGAGGCTACTGCGCAAATCTCACACCGCGCGGTCGCAGCGAAAGTCAGGTAGGTCCGCCCTGCCGACCTTCATCCTCCGATAATGCTGCGCGATAGACGAATGGCCGGTCTGGTGAAGCTGCACCGCGGCGATCGGCAAGGAACTGAACGGCAGGTAATGGGATGTGCCGGCTGCTTCCCCCACCGTTGGGTTATCCTGCACTGGGATCATCCGCGCCAAAGGAGAAGCAGCCATGTGTGTGAATAAGACAGGAAGCATTGAAGACTTGGCGGTTGTCGGCATCGACATCGGCAAGGATACATTCCATCTGGTCGGTTTCGACTGCTCGGGTCAGCTGGTTTTGCGCAAGCAGATCAAGCGGCTTGCGCTGGAGGCAACGTTCGAGAAGTTGCCGCAATGTGTGGTCGGGATGGAGGCTTGCCTCAGCGCCCATTTTGTCAGCCGAACGCTGCGGCGGATGGGGTTCGAGCCACGGATCATCCCGGCGATTTACGTGAAGCCGTTCAACAAGGGTCAGAAGAACGATTACAACGACGCCGAGGCGATCGCCGAAGCCGCTCTGCGGCCGAACCTGCGGACGGTGACGGAGAAGAGCCAGGACCAGCTCGACCTTCAGGCCCTGCACCGGGTGCGCGCGCGGCTGGTGTCGCGGCGCACGGCGACCATCAACCAGATCCGGGCCTTCCTGATCGAGCGGGGCATCACCGTCAGGTCGGGGCTGCGGGCGCTGAAGAATTCCTTTGAGACGATCCTCGAACAGCGGCGGGACGAGATCTCGCCCCGGATGCGAGGTATCCTGATCGGGCTTTACGGCGACTGGCTCTGGCTGGACAAACGGATCGAGGATGTCTCCGACGAGATCGAAGGGATCAGCCGAACCGAAGAGAACTGCGCCAACATCATGACAATACCCGGCATCGGGCCAATGATCTCGACGGCGATGGTTGCGGCCGTCGGCAAAGGCGAGGCATTCGACCGGGGGCGCGATTTCGCCGCCTGGGTTGGCTTGGTGCCCCGACAGTTCAGCACCGGCGGGCGAACGATCCTCGGCCGGATCACCAAACGCGGCAGCCGCTATCTGAGGATGCTGTTCGTGCAAGCTGCGAAAGTGATCATGATGCGCCCTCACCGATGGTCCGACTTCAGTTTCGGCCCGTGGCTGACCGAGGCAGTCGCCCGTATGCCGCGAAACAAGGCGGCCATCGCGCTTGCCAACAAGCTGGCTCGGACCGCCTGGAGCCTTCTGCGGCACGGCACCCGGTTCGACGCCTCACAAGACGCGGCGATGGAAGCGATTTGACGCCTTCCACAGCCACCAAGGAGTTCGCGATAGAGACGACAGCATGGAACGGAGAAGATACGCCCCCAGAGTCTGACGGCCCAAATGGTCATTTTGGACCTTGCCGGTAATGAGACCACGGCGCGTGCGTAACCCCATCAAGGCCACGGCCCGCGAGCCGATCAACAGGCCGGATACATATGAGCGATTTCCGAAGTCGTGCCAAATTCTTGATTGCGAACAGCAGCCGGCACATACATCTGGGCCGGGAGCGACGGCCGCCGCTGCCTGCCAGGCCTACGACCCGCCGCGTCGTCGCGCGACCGCTTCGAGTCCAAAGTGCTTGATGCTGCGGAGCGAGACAACGACTGCTTCAAACCCATCCGCCTCCTGAGGCAGTGCTCGGACGTTCAAGAAGCCCGATACATCAGGAGACGGTCCGAGCGGACGAAACCGAACTTACTGTAGAGTGCGGTGAGTGATTGCGCGTCTTCGGCCTCCGGCGTGATGACGAGATAGCTCTGGCGCGCCCCGCGGTCGTCTGCCCATTCGAGCACAATCTCGATCAGTTGCCGGGCCAGGCCCTGCCCGCGGCGCTTGGGAACAACAAACAGATCCTCGATCTCTGCTGCCCAGCCGAACTCAACACCGCAGGTGAAACTCGCGGAAGCAAGCCCGATCGCTTGCCCGTCAGCAGTCGCAACGAACACGGCCGCCCGGTCGTCCACTAGCATCTGTCTTAGATTGGCCTCGATCTTGGAGCGCGCGATCTTGATGGCGTCCTCTGCAAAGAAGCGCTCGTAAAGTGGAACGAGGTCCGGAACGTCGTCCAAACCCGCGCGCGTGATGTCGAACGTTGAGGTCATTCTCAGCACCTTAAGGGGGGATAAAGACGATGACCAGTTGACGGTGACGTCCGCCAAGCACCACCGAGTGGAACCGGACCTCCGCAACGGTTGTGGAGAAAGTGTCCTTTGTCCGCGCACTGGTAGTCCGCTGCCGCATTGTCGCATGGCTACACAGAGCCCAGCCTAACTAATGTCACGGAGAGTACGAATGGCGGCTTCTGCGGAGTCTGCTGTGGACGTCAGATGGTGACCTTTTGCGCCGCAGTCGCTTCGTCACCGGTGTTCGGCACGCCCTGCGGCTCAATCAGCAGCAGGTGAACCTCTTCCTCCGCGACCGGACGGTGCTCGACGCCCTTGGGCACAATGTAGAGTTCGCCCGGACCAAGGATTACGTCACCGTCGCGCAGCTCGATCCGCAGCCTGCCCTTGAGAACGAGGAAGAAGTCGTCCGTGTCGTCGTGATGGTGCCAGTTGAACTCGCCTAATGCCTTCACGACCATCACGTCGCACTCGTTGAACCGCGACACGATCTTCGGGCACCAATGCTCGGAAAACTCGGTCAGCTTGGCTTCTAGGTTGATGGCTTGGTTCGACATGATTGAATGGCTCCGCTGGTTTGCTTGTGTTCTACCAAAGCGGTGACCGTCGTTCCACCGCCCCGTTCATTAGGGCATGCCCGAGCGGAACGTTTCTTCGTGCAATGCGCCGCGAACGGCTAGAAAGGCCCGCACAGCGTAACGTGGCCGTAGAAAAATGCTGCGCGACGCATGAACGACTGTTTCGGAGAAGCTGCGCCGCAGCGAAGTCGTCCAGCCCGAAGGTCGGCTTCGGGTCGGCCCCGACATAACGTTCATTGCTGCGTCTGCGAAGTGGCCACCTACCGCGACAGTCAATTTGGGCTCGGAGCGGGCTTGCGGCAGTGCGGCGAGCCGTGCATTCGGCGGGCAGTTGCGCCCGTCGCTGCCGACCCACTGCGGACATTCGCCAAGTTGACCATAGCCGCGGCGCGGCTTCCCCAAAGCGGCCCTTCGGGCCTCGGCGCAGCATTTCCAACGATCCGACGTCGGCAGTGTGGGACGAAGCGGAGATTGCAGAAGGTGACGCGCACCGCTATTGCCCTCATGGTTTTGAATGTTACCGGCGGGACTGACGTGCCAAGAATATTCTTGATCGGAGCATCATGCTCGGGCGTCTCAACGCTTGGCGCAACACTGTCCGCGCAAATAGGCGTTCCACTGCTGGACGTAGACGAATTCTATTGGATACCAACAGACCCACCATTCACGACAAAGCGCCTGCCCGAAGACCGGGTCCGCTTGATCCAACAGCGGCAATCCCAGACGGACGGCTGGGTTCTGTCAGGCTCCTTTATGGGTTGGGGGGATATCCTGATTGAGCATGTCGAGATCATCGCCTTCCTATATACGGCGTTGTTGCACAAAGGGGCGAGGGATTCACCTTGTGAATCCAATGTAGTAGCCGGAAGGTATGAGCAGACCTCCGAAGACGACCTACAAGACCACCAACTGGCAAAGCTACAATCAGGCGCTGAGGCAGCGCGGATCACTGACCGTTTGGTTCGATCCCTCGATGCATTGGGAAGCCATTCCGTCGGCGCGTCGCGGCCGTCAGCAGGCCTATAGCGACGCTGCGATCCAGGCCTGCCTCACCCTCAAGACACTCCTCGGGCTGCCGCTCCGCCAAGCGACCGGTTTCGTGGCGAGCCTGCTCGAACTGTCCGGGCTCGGCTGGTCCGTGCCGGACTTCAGCACTCTGTCACGTCGCCAGAAGACTTTGAGCGTGACAATCCCGTATCGCGGTTCCAAGGGGCCGCTGCATCTGCTCGTGGACAGCACCGGCATCAAGGTGGAAGGCGAAGGCGAGTGGCACACGCGCAAGCATGGCGGCTCGAAACGAAGGGTCTGGCGCAAGCTCCACCTCGGGATCGATGAGGAAACGCTGGAGATCCGGGCGGTCGAGGTCACCTCCAGCAATGTCGGCGACGCGCCGATGCTGCCGGACCTGCTTGCCCAGCTGCCCCCGGATCAGGAGATCGCCACCGTTACAGCAGACGGTGCCTACGACACGCGCGCCTGCCACGACGCCATCGCTGACCGCGGTGCGGCAGCAATCATTCCGCCCCGCCGCAACGCGAGACCCTGGAAGCCGGACACGGCAGGAGCCCGAGCGCGCAACGAGATACTGCGGACGTCAAAGCATCTTGGCCGGGCGCTGTGGCGGAACTGGAGCGGCTACCACCGACGTAGCAGGGTGGAGACGAAAATGAACTGCGTAAAGCTACTCGGACAGAAGCTGATGTCCCGCGACTTCGACCGCCAGGTTGCCGAAGTTCAGCTCCGTGCGGCGGTGATGAACCGCTTCACTGCCCTCGGCATCCCGGTCACCGTGGCCCTGGGATAAGTGTGTCCGGGGAAAGGGGAACTGCGGTAATCATCTGATTTGTGCAACAGCGCCATCGCACGCGCCCGATCCCGGGAGGGCTCGAAGATTGATCAGGTTACCTTTCGAGACGGCTCCTTGGGGCAGCAGCGCGCCTTCAGGTTGCAGGCATCACAATCGGCCTTGCCGGCGCGGTAGCGAAGCATGCCATCATCATCGGGCTTCTTCTCCCGGGGTTTCGTGAAGGTCCGGCGGCTTTGCTTCAATTCCTTGCCGCCCGGGCAGGTGTAGACATCGCTCTCGGCATCATAGTTGAAGTCGGCGCGTTCGAATGTTCCGTCCCGGCGAGCTGACTTGTCGAACACCGGGATATGGGGTGCGATGCCGCGCTGCTGATCCAGCCAGTCCAGCATGACGCCGGTGCCGTAGGCGGTGTCGGCGATCAGCCGTTCCGGTGCGATGCCGAAGGTATCGTTCACCCGGTCGATCATCGTCCGCACCGATCCAACCTCGGCCTGGCGGATCGACCGGGTGGCCTCCACATCAAGGATCACGCCGTTGTCGGTGTCGATCAGGTAGTTGGTGGAATAGGCAAAGTAGGCCGGACCTCCCCGAGCCCCGGTCCATTGCGAAGCGGGATCGGAATGCGAGGTGAACTTCGGCTCGACCGGGCTCGCCGCGCCAAAAGCGGCATCGTCGAGCGTTTCCAGATATTCCCTGACGGCCCGAGGCGCGTCTCCCGGGTCGATGTTGGCGGGGTGCCAGTCTGACTTCGGCGTGGAGTTCTGCCGGTTCGCGTCGGCCTGGATGATGCTCGCGTCCGCGGCGAGGCGCTGGCCGCTGGCAAGGCCCTCCTCGAGGCAGCGCGCCACCACGGTCTCGAAAAGATGGCGCAACAGGTCACTGTCGCGGAAGCGGCCGTGGCGGTTCTTGGAAAAGGTCGAATGATCCGGCACCGGGACGGTCAGATCGAGGCGGCAGAACCAGCGGTAGGCAAGGTTGAGATGGACCTCCTCGCAGAGCCGGCGCTCGGACCGGATGCCCATTATGTAACCCACCAGAAGCATGCGGATCATCAGTTCCGGATCAACCGAGGGCCGTCCGGTAGAGCTGTAGAATGGCGCCAGGTGCTGACGGATGCTGGCCAGGTCGACGAACTGGTCAACCGATCGGAGCATGTGGTCGGGCGGAACGTGCGCTTCAATCGAGAACTCATAGAACAGAGCGCCTTGCGCTTCCTGCCGGGACCCCATCATCGCCGTTAACCTCAAGCTGCCGCAGCCAAATTGAATCAGCGGCCAGCTCTTCAGGCAAGCGGAGTTTTTCAACGGAATATGCGCATCGCTGCCGTTCGTCCTGAATGCAGCGAACTTCCGGTTTCCACCCATATATGTCGGCTCCTGCCCGCATGCTGGGCATTTCATAGAGGTTCGCAGGAAACTCCGAAGGCGGGAAGATGCCGCAATGGAAGCTGGCACCGACTCGCTAGTCTGGACTCGCACCGCTGCCAGATTGGTGCCGATCGGCCTGTTGGCGCTTCGATGGAATACGCTATCTGGAAGAGGCATGAACAAGGTCCTCCTTTGCATCGCCCTCATGCTCGCCCCCTGCCAGATACTGGCCCAGAATGTCGTGACCGAGGCCGATGCGTTACCGACGCTTGCGGTCGAGGACGTACCTGACGACGTGGCCGTTGAAACTCGCCTGCGGGCAATCCTCAGGGCTCTGGAATTCGGCGGGATCACGGTCGGCGTCGACGCCGGTGTCGTATCGCTGACGGGGAATGTCACCGACCCATCCATCAGCGAGAAGGCCGAGAGCATTGCCGAGCGCCTCGAGGGAGTCGTTGCGGTGAACAACACGCTCACGGCCTCGGACGACCTCGCCCATCAGATCAATCCCGCGGTTGATCGCTTCCGGGCACGGGTCGCGCAACTGATCTCCCGTCTGCCCTTGCTGCTGCTGGCGTTCGTGGCCTTCCTGGTAATCCTCACGGCAGGCATCCTCGTGGCGCGAATGCGGTTCTGGGACCGCATCTCGCCCAATGCCTTCATCGCCGAGCTTTATCGGCAGGCGTTCCGCGTGGCCTCCGGGATCGTCGGCATCGTGGTTGCGCTGGATGTCGTGGGGGCGGCGGCTCTGCTGGGCACGATCCTCGGCGCTGCGGGGATCATCGGCCTGGCCATCGGCTTTGCCGTCCGCGACACGGTGGAGAACTTCGTAGCGTCCGTCATGCTGAGCCTGCGCCAACCCTTCCGCCCGAACGACCTGGTCGAGATCGAAGGCGACGTAGGCCGGGTGATCCGACTGACCTCGCGCGCGACGATTTTGCTGTCGCTCGACGGCAATCACATCCGCATTCCGAATGCGACTGTCTTCAAGGGTAAGATCGTGAACTACACGCAGTTTCCGGCGCGGCGGTTCATGTTCGACATCGGCATTGACCCTGATGCTGATCTCGAGGCGACGCGCAGCCTGGCTCAGGCAACGCTGAAGGCGCTGCCCTTCGTGCTGGACGACCCGGAAGAGCTCGTCTGGATCGAAAACATCACCGAGTCCGGTGCGATCCTGCGTGTGACCGGCTGGGTCGACCAGACCGCGACCGGCTTTTCCACGGCACGCGGAGATGCCATTCGATTGGTCAAGACCGCTATCGAAGAAGCCGGCGTGGCGATTCCTGACACGACTTATCGCATTCGCCTCGAAGGGGCGGGACTACCAGCGGCGCCTTTCGAACCACCACCGCGCAAAGCGCCAATGCAGCAGGCGAGCTCTGCCTCACCGGAGCCCTCGGTTCACAAGTCAGAAGAAGCGGCGCTGATTCCCTTGGTCGATGCTGAGCGCCAAGACAGTGATGACCTCCTCGCGAGGAGCGCGCCGCGTGAATAGGTGGCGGGCGCTCATGCAGATTGATTAGGCCGAGGCGGCATGACGAACCGCCATCAGCCCACTACCGCCGCTTGTGCCAGCCGTTGCACATCTGAACGCTCTGACAAGAAGGGCGGGAAGCCGACCTTCGCTGCGTCTTGGACGAACGGCAGCGAAGCTGCAGGTAGCCGACATCGCATCGCTGAACACATTTCTCGGAAGCTGCCGTTCAGGCTGAGCGCAGCGATCGACCCCTCCGAGCCCAGAACGATCTTTGGGCTTTGTGGTTTCTCAGAGTTCCAGATAGGCTCCGGAGAGTTTGATAGATCATTTTTTCAGAGGAGATAGACATGCCAATTGGGCACAAGGGACGCTGTCTTTGCGGCGAAGTCGAATACAATACCGGAAGCCCTCCTCTCTGGGTAACGATCTGCTACTGTCGGTTCTGCCAACGAGCGACTGGTTCAGACCGGATGATCGAACCTATTTTCGAGCACGATCAATTCGCTTTCACGGATGGGCGGCCTTCCGTCTACACGCTGCCTTCAGATGGAAGCGGCAAAGACATTCACGTGCACTTCTGCTCTAAATGCGGGACCAAGTTGGCGTTGACCTTTGAGAGATGGCCGGATCGTTTGGGCATCTATGTCGGCACCCTTGACGATCCGAACGCGATCATGGCCTCGCCTGAAAACAGTAAACATATTTTTGTCAGCGAAGCACGGCCTGGTACGATACTTCCTCCCGGGGTCAAAACATTTGATCGCCACGCAACTGAAAACGATGGCACTCCGATTGAACCGAGAATTCATGCATCGCCGCACCAGATCGGAACCTAACACGTCTTCGTTCTGGAGTTGTGCGATGACCGCATTGTCCGCTCCTCGCTCGTCCAATGGTATTGGAATGATGGTCCGCTTCGCCGGAAAAGCACCTCGAGGCGACGGCTGCGAGCGGCGACACGCTCCTGTCTAGAGAACACGTACAGCCGGCTCATCCTTGGTTGCGGACGCTCCAGTTGGCTCCCCTAGGCCCGGCTAGCAGCGCGAGCCAAGCGTCAGAGTTCTGGGTCCTCCGCGCTGAATTTGCCCGTTCGGCCATAACAGCGCAATAGGCACCCTCAGCCGTCTCCGGCTTCTTTCTTATGATCGTCCGGAGAAGTGGATGGTCGCGGCAAATGCCTCCGAAACGTTCTTCGGATCAACCTCGCGAAACCGCAGATGTTCTCCACTTGGCGGCGGTTCGTATCGGCGTCCCGCGCTTCCATGAGATGAGCATAACGGAAAAAAGAAATGATCTGATCTAGATTTGCGAGCCGGATATCTCTCGGTGCAAAACTCGTCTTCGCCCATTATTCCCAGCAGGTATCTTTCTCAGACGTGTAGCCCATCGCCCAATCTCTGAAAGATCTCTCCGCTATCGGCCCGTCGTAAACACCTTGAATATTTCGGTGCCTCTGATCACGCAGAATGTCTTCCTTGACCTTAGCCATAGAAGCGACGGGCCCTTCGACGTATTGCGTAAAGATATGTAGCTGCCGGTGCAGAGTGCCGCTTACGCCCAGTGACCGATTCATCGCCCGCGCCATGACATAGATCGAACGATCTTGATCTCGAGACACCAACGGACAGCCCCTCACTCTTGACGAGGCCGCAATCAGAGAACGCTCTACAACCGCTGGAAGCGTTGGAGCGACAGGGGTGTCTTCGCCCGGATCATGGCGGGGTTGGCGGCCGAGCACGGTGAGGAGACGACCGTGATGATCGACGCAACTCATCTGAAGGCCCATCGTACGGCGTCCAGCCTGGGCGTCAAAAAGGGGGGCGTGGGCGTCTGATTGGCCGAACCAAAGGCGGCATGAATACGAAGCTGCACGCGATCTGCGATAGCCAGGGCCGACCCATCGACCTGTTCCTGACTGCCGGACCCGTCAGCGACTACATCGGGGCGCGTGCCCTGGTCAGCGGGTTGCCCAACGTGAAGTGGCTGCTCGGAGATCGTGGCTATGATGCCGATTGGTTCAGAGAAGCCTTTCAGGACAAGAAGATACGTCCTTGCATCCCGGGCCGGAAGAAACGGAAGACGCCCGTCCGGTATGACAAGAGCAGATACAAACGTCGCAACCGGATCGAGATCATGTTCCGCAGGCTCAAGGACTGGAGGAGGGTTGCGACCCGTTATGACCGCTGCCCGCAAACCTTCTTCTCAGCAATCGCACTCGCTGCGATCGTAATCTTCTGGCTTTGAGAGAGAGAACTAGTCCTGACCCTAGTCAAACGGGCAATGGGCTCAGCACCAACGTGCGAAACGTCATGCCTGGACCCTCGAGCCGATCGACATTCGGCTGATCCACGACGGTGCGACGCTTCTTGTCTGCCAGGAGACGATCTTCAGACAGCGAGCGCATCACCAGATCAGACGCTGATCACCTCCGATTTTGGAGTTTGACAGATTGTCTATGTCAGCAATTTGCTCCTCGAGGTCCGGGTCATTCTGGTACCGGAGATAGGCGACGGCCCAAGCCATTTCGAAGTTCTCCGGCGCGTCATCGATCTTCTGCTCGCGGCCGGTCCGGGCTTCGATCAGTTCAGGGTTCTCAAAGCCGTGCAGTGTGTAGTCGACAGCCCTCTTGATCGCGCCATCGCAGACGTCAAAGATCTCGGGATCATCCTCCGCAAGTAGGGCCGCGGTGATCACCAGTGCCTGAACGGCGTGCATCTGGTAGTGAAGAGCGAGATCGCCGCGCTCCATTTCCAGGGGTAGTGCGCCATCCTCTTCCACCATGCAGGCGGTATGCTCGACGGTCTCGAGCCCCCACGCGACCAGCTCCTCGTCTCCGGTCGTCAGGCCGATCCGGGTCACGCCCATGGCCGCCCATTGCCGCAGATTGTTCCGCGACGCGCGGGGGGGAGCTTCCTCGTCGAAATAGGCCATGGTCGCTTTCGCGCGCTCCTCGAGCCAGCCTTCGATGACCGATTGCTGTTCCTCGGTCGGCTCTGCCACGGTCAGCGCATTGCTGTAGGCAAAGGCAATCCCGCCCAGGCGGCTCGGAGCCGAGATGTTCGCGTTCATCGTGGTCAAATCCGACAGCGCGTCGGCTTCGGCCCAGGGCACAAGGCGTTCGTAGAGGCATTCGGCCGCTGCAACGCCTCGGTCCCCAGATCGGGTCAGGGCGCGATTGCTTTCGCGCGTCAGGTCCGAGATGAAGTCGTCGACCGGTTCGAGCGCCGCGTTCACCGCGGCATTGGCGTCTTCGTCGAAATCCGACCGGGTTTCGCTGTCTTCGGTGTATCGGCTGCCGTAGCTCAGCGACACGACGGGCTCGACCGGCTCCATGCAATCGGACTCCGCGCCGGCGTCTGCAGTCATCTCCTCCTCCGCCTGCGGAACCGACCCCTCCGTACCGGACAGTTCAACCGGGTCGATCCCGGGGGCCTTTTCGTCCTCCTGCGCAAATGAGGGGCTCATTGGCAGGAGCGCAGCCAGAACCGCAAGCGTTGTGAGTGAAGTTCCCTTCATTGGGTGGAGACCTCCGCGATCTGCATCGAGTTCATCAGTGAAACGGCGTCCTCGTTACCTAGGGCGGCCGCCTTCTGAAGCCAGTCGCGCGCCGCCTCGGGATCGGCCTCGGCGCCAATGCCGAAGGCGAGGCTGCGGGCAAGCTCTACCATTGCGGCGTCGCTGCCGGCGTCCGCGGCGCGGCGCAGCCATACGCCGCTTTCACTGATATCCGCCTGATTGCTCGCCGAAGCCCGCAGTCGGCGTGCATGGTGCAGCATGGCTTCCGACGAGCCGGCTTCTGCAGCCGCCAGCCACAGGGCGTCGGTATCGACGCGCGTCTCGACGTCCTGCCGGATGTCGGGCTGCGCATTCGCGAGCTTGCCGAGCACCGACGGCAGCTGATCAGGAGCAGAGCGTTCGGCGAGGGCCACGTAGTATTCCGCGGCCTTTTCAGGATCAAAGCCCGGCGTCTCGGGCTGTTCGACCTCGGTCATCAGGCGGAACACGGCGGGGCGGTCACCTTTTTCATACCCGGCCAGCCAAAGGTTGCGGGCGTCATCGGCGGCATCGTCACCCAGCATGTCGGCATGCGCCAAGATGAGATCGCCGAGGTTCGTGTGCGACCATGCGCTTTCGGACTTTACCAGCTCTTTCGAGATCCGCACCCACTGCGCGAACTCATCCGGCGAGCCGTGGTCCGCGAGCGCCTCGGCCATCTGCAGTCCCTCGTTGAAGGTGCAAGTGGTGGTTGCACGCGCATGCCGGATCAGACTGGCCTTCTGATCGTCCGAAAGGCCGTCCGCGTAGCGCAGCCCAAGAAGGCTTGCCTCGAAATCGCCGCGCGCCGCGATAACCGAGCCGAACTCGCGCGCGATGGCTGCCGGGGCCGGGTAGGCCTCGGTATCGATGGTCGTCAGCAGCATCATGGCGCGGCCGTAGCCTTGTGCTGCCAGATGCAGTGCGATCGCTTCAGCGTCCTTGCCCTGCGGGAAGCGGTCCACGAAGCGCAGCGCCAGATTGTCCCCCAGCGCATCGACCCATCCCTTGCCATCCTCGGGCGACACGGCCGCCGCACGATCCGCAATCAACGACCAGTAGGTTTGCTCGGCGGCAGACATCGTGTCGTTTGACGCCAGAGCGGTCAGGTCGCTCGCCGAGGCGTCTTCCGGCAGAACGGCCTGCGCATGGTCGAGGACGGTGCTCATCATGTGATACGGTAAGACGGGGGTGACACCGTCCTTGGCACGGATCATCGTTTCCGCGAGCGTTGGGGCCGGCGCTTCGGTTTCCGCACCATCCAGCGACGCCCAATACTCGACCCGATCGACGAGGGGCGCGTCTGGCGCCTGGCACAGGTTTGCCTGGATCAGATCGTTGACCGGACCCGAGCGGCCAATCTGTTCCACGGAGAAGATCAGGTCGTCGATGCCCGAATAGAAGGACTCGGCGTCGCCAAGACCAATGTTGAGCAGAGCCCGTTGGCGGATCGCTTCGGGGTCCCCCAGGGCGACACCTTTGGCATAGTAGTCCATGGCCGTCTGCTCGCCGGCCCAGCGGCCTTCGCGCGCCAGAACCCGATCCGCGGCTTTGGCATAGGCCCAGCCCGGCGCATTGTCGCTCTCGAGAAGCGCGGTGAGCGCCTTGTCATAGTCCTCGGTGCGCGCCGGATTGGCCTCGCGCAGCCTGTCGAGAAACAGCGTCAGGCGACCCATCCCGGCGCGATCCCCCGAAGCGGCCGCGCGCTGGTAAAGCTCTTCGGCCTGCCCAAGGTCGCGCTCCAGCAAGGCGCCGTCTTCATACAGGCGGCCGAGTTGGATGAGCACATTCGGATCGCCGCCTGTCGCGGCGATGCCGAGGTAGTGCAGCATCACCTCGTTGTCCTTCGAGATCTCTTCCGAACGCAGATGCATGTCCGCGACGCTCCACGCGGCGTCGGGGCTGCCGAGGTCCGCGGCAAAGCGGAACCACCGTTCAGACAGCGCATTGTCCATCTGCACGATGTCGCCGTTCCGGTAGGCCCGGGCGATGTTCACGACACGGTCGCAGATCGTCTCGTCCAGCCGGCCGACCTGCGAGGCAAAGCCCATCATGACCGTCATCTTCGGCTCGACGTTCCAGCCCGGCACTTCGACGCCGCGCTGCTGAAGGTTGGCAATGCTCAAAAGGCTGTTGGCATCCCCCCCACGCGCGGCCGCAACGATCAGGTGCAGACCACGGTCCCGATCGGGCGCGACACCTTTGCCCTGCATCAGCCATTCGCCCAGACGACGCTGGTTCTGCGGTTGTTCGGCAGCCGTCGAGGCAAGCGCTTTGTTGATCAGCCCTTCGGCGCGGACGTCCGCCGCCTGACCGGCCTCGAGCCGCATTTCGATGGTTTCCATCAGCTGCTTGTCGCCGTCGTAGGTCGCATCGATCGTCGGCAACAGCGCGACGACCTTTTCTCCCACCGGCAGCCATTTCACGGGGTCGATCGCCATGAGACGGCGCATGTCGCGGCGGACAAGCGTCGAGTCCATGCCAGAGAGGGATTGCCCATCCCACCCGTCCCAACGGGTCGTGATCACGCTGTCGGGGGAGCGGATTTCACAGACCGGCTGCGCGTCGATCTGCGGCGGTTCGAAATCGACCTTCACCGGCCCAGCGGCCATCACCGGGGCCGCGACAGCCAGGAATGTGCCGGCCAGCAGGGCAGACCGCGCGCTTTGCAGAAGCGGCCTGATGCGCATCGGAGTCACGTTCATCATTCGCTTTGCCCTCTGGCTCAATTGACCTGCGACGCTTTCAGCGCCACGAGCTGGTAGTTTCCGTTGGTCCCGCTGAACACGAGGGTGGTGCCTTCGCGCCGCGCCAGCGCCACGGCGGACACAGCCGCCAGCGTCTCGTCGCCAGTGCGCGCCTCGAAATCGAGCGACAGCGGCGCCTTGAGGGCAACCCAGTCGCCGCTCCCTTCGCCGACACCCTCCAGCGCCACCCGCTTGGCGGCGGGAACGTATAGGTCGACCTCCGGCTTGTCGGAGATGTTGTAGAAGGTCAGGTCCGCCTGCGCGGGGCTATGACCCAGCGGATCGGTCACCAGAACGCCCTTGCCGTCTGCGGTGACCAGCCAGCTGTTCCAGCTGCCCTTGGCAATCTCGGCTGTTCCGTCGACACCGGCCGCAGAGACGCTGACTGTGCCGGGCTCCTCGATGGTCACGTAAGGAGAAACGCCCTCCCCCAGATCCGAGAAATTCTCGCCCGCGATGATGGCCGACGCATCCCGTACGGCGATGACGCGCAGGAAGCCCGCGTCGGGATTTGCCGCATTGTCATACAGCTGGGAATCCTGCGCCGCCGCGGCCTGACCAAAAACGATCATGGCAATCGCGGAAACAACAGTGCGGATTTTGGTCGAGTTGAAGTCGCTCATCTTCATTCTCCAAAGTTGGGGCAGAGGCTCAGGCTTGCGCCGTTGGGGATGGGTCGGTCGAAAGCAACCTTGATGCTCTCGATCGGCAGATCGACGTAGGGCCCGAGCCCTAGCCAGAAATTTCCGGTTGCCCGCAGGCGGTCATCACGGTTCGAGAAGTAGCGGCGCGACACGCCATCCGTGGTCACGAGGGTGAATTCCGCGTTCCGCGGCCCTTCAGACCCGAAGCGGGCCAGGATCGCATCGTCGGTGTCGAATGTCGCGCCACCGAGCTCCGCCTCAAGGGTTTCAGAGGTGGCGGTGACCTTGAGGGGATCGGAGCAGGCTGCGGAGGCAGCCGCCGTCAGCTCTTCGATCGGACCCGTGCCGAACTGCAGCAGATCGGTGTAGATCGGGTTTTCCCAGACGATGAAGCGCGGGCGCTGCTCCAGATAGTCCTGCGAGGTCAGATAGGAGATCAATGCCCCGTACTGGCCGCCACCGGTCACGGCGTAGTTCAGCACCTCAAGCCCCGAGTACTGGGAAATCCAGCCCGCGAAGTTGTTGGTCGAGTTGTCCGAGAAGGACGTCCCGAGCAGAACGACCTGGCTCTGCTCTTCGGCGCCCGCAAAAATGTCCAGCAGGCCAGCGTCGTCCTGCGCAGGGGTGGTGTCCGCGTTGGTTTCGAACCCCATGCTCTCCACTTCGGGCAGGGCGTCGCGACACTGGCGCTGCATGGCGCGGCGCATGTTGGAAAAGCCTTCGAGCTCGCCGACCTGCCGCGTTTGATAGCTGTTCGGGGTCAGATCACCGTAACCCGGGTGGCTGACGATCTGATCAGCGACGGCCCGCGCCGCACGGCGCGCGCCTTCGGAGGTCCAGTGGTAGTCGGACCGGAAGAACAACGGGGTGTCTTCCGTCCCGTACTTGGCGACCTCCGCCGGATCGAACGTGTCCAGCATCCGTGTCAGGATGTCGGCCGTGACAACACCGCTCGCACGCAGGTTCTCGATCGACACGGCGTATTCGGCACGGGCTTTTGCGACGTCATATCCGGTGGTGAGGGACTTCGACGGCAGGTCTTCGGGCATGGCCTGCCCCTTGGTCGGGACCGGCGCGAAGACCAGGGTCGTGCCCTGCTCTTCCAAGGCGCGTGCGATGCGGGCGACCGCATCGGCTGCGCGGTGGTTGATGATCTGTCCCATCGTAAGATCGGTCGCGACGCGATAGAACACGCCATCCTTGCCCTCTTCGGCACGCACAAGGCTGGATTGTTCCAGGCCGGCGCAGCCAAAGCTGGACTCCTGCGCTGCACCCGCCGAAGCAGCGCCGGACAGCCCGAGCGCGACCATGGCGAAAACGGTCAGATTGGAACGATGTATGAGGGTCATTCGATTTCCCCTGCCTGATCAGACTGCAATTCGCGGAGCAGGTTTTGTCCCAGCGCAACCATTCCTAGGTCGTTTACCGAACCGGCAAGGTTGATGGCTTCCTTGGTGCCTTCGACATCGCGCGCCACGATTTTCTGGCGGACGATCAGCTCGATTGCGTCATTGTGCCCGTCGGCTGCCGCCATGCGGGCGTAGCGCTCGCTCTTTTCGGCATCTGTCGTCCCGAAGACGTCGCCATCCTGCCAGGCACGGGCAAGCCGCGCCGCCGCCTTGGCTTCGCCGTTTCTCGCCGCGAATTCGAGCGCGTTGCCGATGCTGCGCAGACGCGTCGGCTGGTTCTCGAACGCATTGCTCTCGAGCCCGGCATCGAGCGCATCGACGAGCCGGGGCGTTGCGAAAAGGCGTCCGCTGATCACGGCAGTGGCGTAGTAATGTGCGACGTCGGACGCCAGCTCGGGACGGTCCATGGCCTCGAGCTTCTGGCCGATGGCCCATGCCGCCAGCCCGTCGCCCGCATCCGCGAGATTGCGCAACCGGCCGTAGCTGACATGCCGCTCCGCAAGCATGTCGCGGCGGGTCTGCCGCAACTGCACGCTTGGCAGCTCCCGTGTGGCGTTGACACCGAATGGTGATGAAATGCTCTCCCCGCTGGCCGGTCCCGACACGAGGCCGAAGCCCAGACCAACGAGGAGAAGCACCACACCCGACCTTGAGCGAAGACCGTTCGGATTATTCCGAAAAGTAGACCGGGCGTGTTCGGGAAAGGAGGACCATGTCGCGACGGTCTGATGGGTCAGGATTGTCTCAGTCGACATGGGTTTCTCCTTTGGTGTTCAGATCGAGCGAGGCCAGTTGGCCGGTATGGCCCGCGGCGTCGGGCGCGGCGGCCTGCAGGCTCACCGGCGCGTCTGCGTCGATGCGCGCCAACTCGTCGGTCAGCATTCCGCCCGCGAGGATCGGCTGATCCTTCTGCGCCTCTTCCGGCTCCCAGATGCTGGGGTCGGACAGGTAGCGCACGGGAATTTCCCAGATGACGCGCTGCGGCGGCGTATCGCGGAACGCTGGGTCGGCGAGCATCTTGAGGAAAGGCTTCACGGGCCCGCGTCCCTCTTCGGCGTAGTTCACGATGTCGCTCTGCATCGCGATCTTCAGGCTTTCCTGGAAAGACCAGTCGGGGTTCGCCGAATAGGAGGTCCCGACCAGCACGGTCGGCAGGGCGGAGGCCGCGAAGAGATCGTCGCCGGAGCCGAAGATATCCGCTCCATCTTCCGAAGCGGCGGCCTCGGCTTTGAACAGGCGTGCGGTCTCTTCCTTGAGTCCGATTGCGTTGGCGTACGCCTCGGTGGTGATGAACTTGGTCAGATCACCATGGAACGCCACTGTCTCGGTTTCGACGGGCTCGAACACGGTGTCGCCGCCCGGAAGATCCGCGGCGATTGCCCGCGCCACCGCTGCTGCACCGTCGCGTGTCCAGTGCGTGTCGGACGCGTAGAAGACCTGCGACACCTCGGCTTCGCTCACCAGTGCGGTCCGGCTGTCGATGGTGTCCATCCCCATCGCCCGCAGCGAGGCGAGCACCTGGTCGTAGCGGGCCTCGAGGTCATTGGCCATCGACGGGTTGCGGGTTTCGTCGCGGTAGATGTCGGCCTTGGCCGCAAGTGGGACGATCGTGAGAGAGACGCCCATTTCGTTCAGCGTCTCTTCCAGGACCGCGATGCGGGCGAGGCTTGCCGACAGCGGCTCCGGCATGGAGCGGGCTTCTTCTGCGGTGAACAGCCAGCCGTCGCGGCCGGGCACCACACCGTCCTTGCCTTCGCCAAGGGCCAGCCAGCGCCCGGCGCCGACGATCCCGGAGGCAAAGTCCCGGTGCGGCAGCGCATCGCTCCACGTCGAGTCGATGGCGGCGGATGCTTTTCCGTCGAACCAGGATTCGGCGGTCCAATGCGCCTGCTCTATTTGCGCACCGACGTTCGGCAGCGCGTCCGCGGCGCTCCACGCCGAGTAGGCGAGGAGAGCTGCGGGTATGGCCATGCGTGCGATGGTTACGATCATAGGTCTCGCCTCAGAACTGGAAGTAGAGGAAGGGGGTGGAAGAGGCTTCGGCGATGCGCAGCACGCAGGCGACTAGCAGAACCGCGATCACGAAGCTGGACAGGACCGCGCCGAGCGTATTGGTCGATGCGACGCTGGCCGCGCCTCCCGATCCGGCCACCTCGGGGGTGCCGCCGCCCATCGTGCTTCCCGGCGCACTGGCCCAGACGGACCGCACCCAGAGGTTCAGCCTCGGCTCAAAGGCAGCGATCAGCAGCGCGATGCACAGGAAAATCAGCTGTTCGGTCCGGATCTGCACCGCGATGTCGAAGGGCATCACCATGCCGTGCAGTCCGACCATGCCCGCCAGCACATCGAGGGCCTGTCCCATGTCCGCCGCCCGGAAGAACACCCAGCCGATCAGCACCACCAGAAGGGTTCGCGCCAGCGACAGGGGGCCATCTCCGCGCGGTACAAAGCGGGCGCGCTCAAGGGCCAGCCAGGTTCCGTGCCACACGCCCCAGACCAGGAAGGTCCAGTTTGCCCCGTGCCACATGCCGCCCAGCACCATGACGATCCACAGGTTGAAGTAGGTCCGCGCGGTGCTGTGACGGTTGCCGCCCAGCGGGATGTAGAGATAGTCGCGCAGCCAGACCGACAGCGAGATGTGCCAGCGGCGCCAGAACTCGGTGATCGACCTCGAGATATAGGGCGTCGCGAAGTTCTCGGTGAAGCGGAAGCCCATCATCATGCCGAGGCCGATCGCCATGTCGGAGTAGCCCGAGAAGTCGAAATAAAGCTGCAGCATGTAGGCCACCGCGCCAAGCCAGGCGAGCGGCGAGGCCGGGTCGGGATTGTTGAAGGCCAGGTCCGCCAGCGGTGCCACGGCATCAGCCAGCAGGACTTTCTTGGACAGGCCGATCACGAACCGCGCCATGCCGTCGGTGAACATCTCTGACGTATGACGGCGGTCGCGAAACTGGTCGGCAAGATCCTTGAACCGCAGGATGGGACCGGCGATCAGCTGCGGGAAGAGCGCGATGAAGGCCGCGAAATCGATCAGTCCGGTGTCCGCCGGCGCATCCTTGCGCCATACATCGACGAGGTAGGAAATCGACTGGAAGACGTAGAAACTGACACCGATCGGCAGGATGATCTGCCAGTGAAAGCCGATCTGATCCGGCGTCGTTCCGAACGCCCCGGTCAGGCTGTCCATGAAGAAGCCGAGGTACTTGAAGATCCCCAGAACACCGAGGTTGCCGACGAGTCCGAGCACCAGCCACGGCTTTGCCCGCCCCTCGTCGCGGCGCTTGTCAACCATGCGCCCGCACATCCAGGTGAAGACCGTGGTCGCGATGAGCAGGAACAGAAAATCGATCCGCCACCAGCCATAGAAGGCGTAGCTGCCCAGAAGGATCGTCAGGTTACGACCCTTGGACGGGGTCAGATAGTAGGCCACCAGGAACAGCGGCAGAAAGAGGAAGAGGAAGGTTTCGGAAGCGAAGACCATTGTCAGATCCCTTCACACGCAGAGGATGCGGCCTGCCGTGCGCCGTTGGAGAAGTTGAAAGATTGATTTTCTTTGCGCGCCGCCAGCCATGCGGTCTGGTTCAGGCCAAGCTCACCCCCCAGAAGACGGGGCATCTGGCTTGGCAGACGGTTGCCCTCAAGCGTGAGGTCGGACAGCCCTGCGCCGCGAACGCCTTCGCGGTTGCGCCCGATGAGATTGTCCGCGAGAGCCAGCTTGCTTCCCGGCACTTGGCTCGACATCGCGACCCCCGCCGCGCCGTTGAACAGCGCAACGTTCCGACGTGCTTCGAGGTCGCCGGTTCGGCTCAGCTCGATGCCGTTGCCGCCAGATGCCAGCACGAGGTTCGAGGTCAGATCGCTGCAGGTTGTCCCGCGCAATTCGATCCCAACCCCTGCGGCGCTGGCGACCACGTTTCCTTCGATTTTCAGCGATCGGCTGACACCGTCGATCAGAATGCCTTTGCCCTTGGCCGAGGCGATCGTGTTTCTTTCGATACGCGCCTCCGCAAGGTTCCGCAGATGCATCGCCGCATAGAGGCCGGGCGTCGTCATGCGATTGCCGGAAACAAGCGCCCGCGGGCTGTCTTCGACCTTCAGGCCGCCAGCGTACTGCCCCGCAAAATCATTGCCGCTCACCACGGTGTCCTGCACGCCGCTGAGGGCGACCAGATGGACGTCGTCGAAGCGGCTGTTGAGAATGCGGGACGCCTGATCCGGCCGGTACAGCAGACCGGCGGAAATCGAGAGCCCCGACATGCTGTCGGCCTGCCCGGCATCCCGGTCCGAAACGGCCCCGAGGCCGACGAAGCGGGCGTGGTTCGACCGGAAGACCCCCTGCCCCGCCACCGCGACAAACGGTGCGAACTGCGAAACGCGAGGGTTGTGCGATGTCGTCGACGCGATCGTTGCGCCCTCGACCGACATTTCACCAAAGGCGAGCAGGTACGCGCCGTCTTCCCGCGACAGGTAGAGAGTCTCGCCCTCGCTGAGCTGCAGGCTTGCACCCTGCCAGATCACCAGCGGTCGGGTCAGGACAACGCCGCCCTGCGCAGGACTGATCCCCGGTGTTCGAGCCTCGATCAGGCCGTCGATCGTCGCCGCGCCCTTTTCGAGGTAGATGGCGTCATCACCTTCCGATGCGGACTCGATGGCGCCGGTGGCGACCGGACCCGACAGCGAGGTGAAGCGCGTCAAGGCCAGGGCCGCAGAGCCCGTCGAGAGTTCCGGCATCCCCGACGCGGTCGGGAATACCACGCTTTGCGACGGCGCGTGCTCTGTCGTATCGCCGCCGTCCCCTTCGAGGCCGAGATCTTCCCACAGCCGGCGCGCACCTTCCCGAAGGCCGTTTGCATCGCTGGACTGAGCCAGGGCCGACAAATCACCGGAGGGCACACCCGAGAGCACGAGATCCGTGAGACGATCGCCCGATAGCGCGCCGAGCGACGCAGCCGCCGGTTTGCGAGCCTCCAACTGTAGGCCCGGTTTGGGCGTGGTCGCGATCGGCACCAATCTCTCGGCGGCCTGGGAGGCCGTGCCGCCGAAGACCACCGCGGTTCCGATCATCAAGCCCATGAGAACCCCACGCGTGCCCTGTCGGGCGCGGGCCAGTCCGATCATCGACGTCGGCCTGGGGGACAAACGCTGCTGCATCACTCTTTCCTCTCGGGCGATCAGGCCGCGCTGAGCGATCCGTCGGGAGCGCTGTCGGCGGTCATGCCGTCAAGCTTCGACTCGATCTGGCCAAGTTCCTCGATCTCGGCTGCGGTCTTCGCGACCTCGGCAGCTTGCTCGGCGAGCGCCGTCAGATCGGGGACGGTGACATGCAGCAAAAGGAAGGGTTCTTCACCGTCATTGACCAGCGGCATGGAATAGTCCGGATCGATGATGACCGAGACACCCGCGTTCAGGCGCTTCACGCCGCTGGGCAGCTCGCATTCGGCATTCCCCGAAACCGCCGTCAGGATCGAGAGCCCGCGGCCGGTTCCGTTCACCTTCAGCTTGCCGCCCTTCTCGACGCTCAGCATGTCCATTTCGTAGCTGCCGGTGTCGCGCAGACGCTCGATCTGGCCCCACGGCATGTCACGGCGGCGGTGGCTTGCAACCTCGACCCGCTTGCGCTCCTTGAGCTGCTCGACAATCTTCTTGACGTCCTGGCTATGCTCGCGACTTGCCAGCAGCAGCGCGTCCGGCGTGTCGATAACGATCACGTCATCAAGACCGATCACGGCAACCAGGCGATCCTCGGAACGGATCAGCGAATTGGACGTCTCGTGGGTGATGACATCGCCTTGGGTGACATTGCCGTTGCCGGCCTTCTCGGAAATCGAGTGAACCGAGTTCCACGCACCGACGTCGTCCCACTTGATCCCCGGCAGAGGTGCCAGCGAAATGCGGTCGGAGCGCTCGAAGATCAGACGTTCGGTCGGTTCATTCGACGAGCGCACAAAGGCCAGCTCCTCGAGGATCGACGCACCAAGCTCATCGAAATGCGCCTTGGCCACCGCTTCGGAGACCGCCGCGAGCGTGCCCTGATCGTAGCGGGCAAATTCGCTGACCAGAAGATCGGCGCGCAGCATGGAGATGCCCGACGCCCAATAGGATCCGCCGGCATCCAGAAGCGCGGTTGCGTCTTCCAGGGGCGGCTTCTCGATGAACTTCGAGACGTGATGCAGACCGGCATAATTCCCGAAAGCACCGCCATCGGTGATGTAGCCGTAGCCCGTTTCCGGATAGCTGGGCTCGACACCGAAGGTGATGATGCGGCCGTTGTCGGCAGCATCCGCCATCGAAATGATGATGCGGTTGATGTCGCCGGTGATGATGTGATCGGACGGCAGAACCAGCAGCAGAGCATCCGGATCTTTGCGCAGGGCAAAGAGCGCTGCCGCCAGCACCGCCGGGCCGGTGTTCCGGCCGATCGGCTCGCCGACGATGGTCGCGTCCATGCCGATGCTCCGCATCTGACGGGCCACGATGGCAGTCTGCTTGGCGTTCGTGACGACGATCGGGTCACCGAACCCCTCGACGTGATGGCGCAGCATCGTCTCCTGGAAGAACGTGTTGGAACCTGCCCCATTGACGGACTGGAATTGCTTGGGCTGATCGACACGGGACATCGGCCAGAGGCGCGAGCCCATGCCGCCGCAAAGAATCGTTGGAATGATACGATGGGTCATTTGTTACTCCACGCTTGCAAATTTGGTTGCGATTGCGCCGCGGATCCCGTCGAGACCATTGGCGAAGGGGTAGTCGCGTTCGATCGTCAGGCGGGCCAGTTGTCCGGCGCGACCGGCGTCGATGTTGGCTTGGGGCACAAGATCGATGAACAGGGGGCGGCCAGAGGTGTCTGCCGCCGCCGACGACAGAGAGGCCTCGTCCGCATGGGTGGTGATCGACGTGCCATCGGCAAAGCGGGCCTCGATGGCGCGCGCCTCGGCGAGCGCGTAGAGCTGATCCGGCTCAACCCGCACCTTGAGGATAAGCGGGGCGTCGGCCTGGGAAATCCGCAGAACGGGCTGGCCGGCCTGGACAGTGGCGCCCAGTTCCGGACCCGCCGAGACCGCGGTGCAGTCGTCGCAAGGCATCGCCACCGACAGCGTTTCGCCGGAGGTCGAGCGGATCGAGAAGGCGACCTCGCCCATCGACGCTTCGGTATCGAGATAGTCGATCTGGCCGGCATCGATCGCCGTCAGAGCGCGACCCGCCGTTTCGACCCGGGCCGGGGCAACGACGTGGTCGACAAAGAAGCGATCATGGACCAGCCATGAGGCCCCACCGATAAGCGCAAGGGTCGCGGTTGCGACCAGCAGGCCGTTGCCCATGGTCCGAAGCGCGCTGCCGCCGCCGCTGGCGGCTGGCTTGCCACCTTTCGACGGCTTGTTCGGCTGCAGGGCCACCCCCAGAACACGCCCCATCGAGACCACGTCTCCTGCGATGTAGGAGTTCAGCACATGCCGAAGCTGCGGCAGATGCGGGCCGGTCGGATCGGTGAAGGTAACTTCGATCTCGCCGTTTCCGGGGTTGACGCCTGTGATGCGACCCTCGACCGGAATGGCCAGCTGGAAAGCCTCGAAGGGGAACGAAAGACGCAGCAGGCGATCATGCCCGACAAGGTTCGGATCGGCCAGGCCGGTCAGCTTTACGCCGGTCAGCGAAACGCCCGTCCCTTGGTACTGCCGACCGTCGATTTCCGCCGCGAAGGGAAGCTCCATCATCGGATGATCGCTGGGCAGACTTGTCGCCGGCACATCGTGCAGGTGACCGCTGCTCCCGTCGATTTGGCCGGTTTCTGCGTGAGTAATGGACATGTTGGGTTCTCCCTTTGCGGGCTACGGCAATTTGAGGACTGGAAGGGCTAAGAGGGGTTCAGCGCAGGACGCCGGAGAGGAACAGGGTGGCCAGGGCAAGCCAGCCCAGTGCCAGAGAGTGAACGTAGGTCGAGGAGTAGGCCCGAACGCGCTGTCCGAGAGGAGGACGGGCCGCCTTGCCGGCGCTGCCCCCCGGCTGGCGCGTCCATCTCTGACGGTCGAGCCGGAAGAGGATGTAGCTCTTGACGGTCGCTCCGAAGATCTGGCTGAACCAAAGCAGGAACGGGTAGGTGATCGGAAACCCAGGTTCGCGGACTAGCGAGAGGATCCAGCAAAACACGTAGCGGGTGAACAGGACCCACGCGACATAGGCTGGCAGGACCATCACATCGATGAAGAGCGTTCCCCAGATCACGGACAAGGGACCCGCGATGGTCGTCCAGATGCCCAAGCGCTGATCGAGAAGCGCCCACTTGGTGTAGTATCCGATGGTCGAAGTGCTCAGCGCCAGCGCCCGGCCGTTGGTCCGCAGCATGTTGCCGAACCAGCGCACCATCAGCGTTATCGCACTGTCCATGAAGCCGGGCTTGGGCTGGCTTTCCATCGAGACCGAGGCGACATCCGGCAGGTAGCGCATCAGATACCCGTTGGAGAGCAACCAGAACCAGGTGGATTTGTCGTCTCCGGTCAGGAACTTAACAGTGCCGAGGCGCCAGTGTTCGATACTGTCGGATTCCACCTGTGCGATGAAGCCCGGATCGGTCAGCAGATCGGCGCGGAACACCGACATGCGCCCGGTCAAGGTCAGCACCCGTCCGGACAGGCCTTGCGAGGACATCATCATCTGCCGCTGCGAGAAGCGAAGGTTGTACCAATCGCGGAACAGGCCCGGTTCAGGCGTTTCCGCGATCTCGTCGGTCGTCAGTGCCCCCACCCGCGGATCGGTGAAGAAAGGGGCCGAGGTCTCGACGATATCGACCGGGACGCAGGTGTCGCCATCTGCCACCACCACGACGTCATGCCGGGTCGGGCTCATCCTGGAGATCAGTCGATAGGAGCGCGCAAGGGCATCACGCTTGCCGGTGCCCGGTATCCTGTCGAGGTGCAGCTGGACCCTCGACAGATCCACGTCCCGGGGCATCAGGTCCCAGATTTTCCGGATCAGCGTCTCGTCGGCAAGGTCCACGACCGAGACCACGATCGTTGCCCCGCCTCGCGATGCAGCCGCGGCACGGAAGATCGACCGATAGACGCGTGTGGTCACATCCGGCTCGATCTTGAAGGAGGTCACAAGAAAATAGGCATGGGCCGGCGCGGGCAGCGCGCCGTAGGCTTTTTCCGCCCGCGCCCGGAGGCGCGGGAAGACGTAGTTGAGATAGATCGCTGCGCGGGTGAAATTCACCGCCGCCCAGCTGTAGCGCCAGATGCCGATCAGACCGACAACCACGAGGCCCTTCGAGACAGAACTGATATCGGCACCGAGCACTAACACGCTCAGCCAGACCAGAACCGCGAGGTAGGTAATATGCGCAGCGATCCGGGCCATCTTACCAGCAGATCCCCTCGTAGGTGCCGTTGGACCGGGCCTTCGCCGAAATCCGGGTGAGATCGACCATCGGACGCGTTGCCATTGCCGTCTCCAGCGGAGCAACGGTCTCGTCGTATTTGTTGCCGACAAGAATGATGTCGCTGGTAGCGATCAGGTCGTCGATGCTGCCGACCATCTTGTCCTTCAGGTCGAGGCCATAGTCGTTGCCGCGGCCGGCCGCCGAGTGATTGTTCTGATAGGCCTCGTTGACGAAGGGATCGTAGACCGCGATCTCCTTACCATCTCCAAGAAGCTTCGACGCCAGCGTCGCCAGCGGGCTTTCACGCAGATCGTCGGTACCGGGCTTGAAGCTGATGCCCACCATGCCGACCTTCTTGGCCCCGCTCTTCTCGATCATCTGCTCTGCGCGTTTGATCTGCGCCTCATTGGCGACCAGAACCGCATCGAGGATCGGCGTATCGAGCCCCTTCGCATCGCCCAGTGCACGCAGGGCGCGAACATCTTTCGGCAGGCACGATCCGCCGAAGGCGAAGCCGGGACGCATGAAATACGGGCTCATCGCGGCTTTATTGTCGGAGCACAGGATTTTCATCACCAGCTGCCCGTCAATATCATTCACCTTCGCGATATTTCCGATTTCGTTCGCGTAGGATACTTTTACAGCACGCCAGGAATTGGAGGTGTATTTCACCATTTCCGCGGTACGCAGATCAACGGAATTTATCGACCCTTTGATATCCTTGTTGAGCGCGGTCAGGAATGCACCCGTAACCTTGTCGAGAGACCCAAAGACGATGAGTCCGGGCTCTTTATGATCTTCAATAGCTGTCGACTCTCTCAGGAATTCAGGATAGTAACCCACGCCGAAATCAACGCCGGCCTTCATCCCTGATGCAGCCTCGAGCGTCGGAATGCAGGTGCCCTCCATGGAGCCCGGCACGATTGTCGAACGCATGATGACCGAATACCAGGTATCCTGAGCCTTGATTGCTTCGCCGAGCTGGGTGCAGGCGGCTGCCACGTAGTCGAGACCGACCGAACCATCGGGAGCCGACGGCGTTCCGACACATACGAAACATGCTTCGGTCTTCACAACCGCTTCGGCGATGGAGGTCGTCGCGACAAGTTTGCCGGCGGCCACGACCTCTGCGATCAGTTCCGGAAGGCCCTCTTCAACGATCGGCGACATGCCGGCGTTGATGGCGTCGACCTTTCCCGGGTCGACATCTACGGCGACGACATTGTGCCCGTCGCGTGCCAGGCAGGCGGCCGACACCGCCCCGACATACCCAATTCCGATTACTGCGATGTTTGCCATTCGGCATTCCTTTCAGGGTTTATCAAACCCGAAGCGACGAGATATTCGCCCCCTCGAAAACTGTTCCATCACGCATCAGCGCCTCACACGGATCAGCGGCTTTTCGCCACGCGCCTTCACGTTGCAGGGTCAAGGTATTCTTTCTGCAGCTGCAAAACAGTCGGGATAAACCCTCTTTGTGTCAGGATTGCACTTATTTTCTGTAGTAGGTTTCCCCACAAAAACTCCACTTTCCTGACAGCGTGGCGAAATTTTGTCAGGAAATTCCTTAGGCGGGAACTTTCCTGAATCTGGCGTGTTTAGTGTCATTTCACGTCGCCGCAGGCACAAAAAAAGACGCCAATCGGCGTCTCTCTTCAAATCAATTTTTCTCTGAATGATTACCCTACTGTTGGGTGACCCATCCTGACCGGAGCGCATGCCCAACGATGTCCTTACGGGTTCGCAAGCCCAGTTTTGAAGCGCCTCTGGCCTTGTAGGTCTCGACCGTCTTGGAAGAGAGGTCCAACTCGTGACCAATCTCCTTCATACTTTTGCCGAACGCCACGGCGCGCAGGACAAAAGCTTCGCGCTCGGTCAGCTCGGCTTCCAGCGCGCACTTCCGGCTCCGGTCAGTGGGGATCGGATGAGCGTCGATGGCGGGACCGCATTGGAACATTGCCTCCGCAAACGCCTGTTCGACATGAACCAATCCATGGCGAACCGAAGCGACTGCAATCTTAACCACCTGCAGGTCGACCTGCTTTGACACCACTCCGCTGAAACCAAGCGTCAGCAGCGATCGCACCATCTCTTGGTCACCAGCGTTCATCACACCGCAATAGGCAATGTACTTTGGCTTCTTCGAGAGCCCGGCACTGATGATGTCCATCACCGCTTCCAGTTGCTCACCGAACTGGCACGGATCGATGATGATCAGATCGGTTTCGGGATCGATATTCGCCACAAGTAGGTCGCCCATCATGGCCTGACCTGTCGACACTGTGAGTGCCTTGGCAGCTACACTGCCGTCCTCCTGAAGCAGCATGGAGATTCCGGCAACCAAGACCGGATTTGTGTCCATAATGAGCACATTATGGACCGTGTTGAACTCGTTCATAGAAGTATGACCTCTGGAAGTTTGGCGGCGGCTAAGAAGTCAGCTTGAGCTTTTCTTATATTTCAGCGGGTCGATGTGTTCTCGCTCCTGCAGAAAGCAAGTAACGGAAACGCGATTTCTGGCCACGTCATTGTTAAATTTAGGTTAAACTTTTGATCTTTTTTGGGGCAACCCCGATTACGCCTATCTCGAGCAACAAATGACACGTAATACAGGGACTTATCGTGACAATTTCAACTTTTAGGTGTTCTTGACCTGATCAGTTCTCGTTCTTGAAGGCGGAGATGTGACCGGAAACCGTTACGATAATGTAAGATCGAGGCACACTTGCGCGAGCTCCTTTACGATGATGCGTGGCGGGGCGAGGGTCCGGATACTCAGACGGTAGAGCGTCAGCTCTTGACACCCATAGCTCGCCAGCGCCTCAGGAGCGCGGGACAGCTTCCAGCCACATTTTTCGCCGTATAACCTTTGAGAACGCTTCCCACGCCCACAAAACGCCGCAGTTCGCAGGGTTGGCATGGGAAGGGATTGGCGCCGTTGGACACTCACCCCCACCAGTGCCGCCGGTCGGCGAGCAGCGCAGCAAGAGCGCGCTGCTCACCCCCTGTCAGCCGAGGTCGTACCAGCCTGCGATGGTATCGATGGCTACGTTCTCGACGTGGAGGCTCCCGGTATCGGCAGTGACCGTCAGGCCACCATCCGCCAAAGAGAACTCAAGCCCAGCGGAGCTTTCACCGGTTTCAAACCAATGATGGAAGCCGCTCAGAACCTGGCTATCCGATTGATTTGCAAAGTAGAAAACGTCGCCCTCACCGGCATCGAAGTCGGTGATGACGTTCTTGCCCTCAACTATGACAAATTTGTCGGAACCATTTCCGCCTTCAAGCGTATCGTCTCCAGAACCGCCGTTCAGCTTGTCGGCGCCATCGCCCCCAACAACCGTATCGTTACCAGCGTTGCCATAAATAGTGTCGTCTCCCGATCCGCCAAGAAGGTAGTCGTCACCGCTATTGCCACGCAGGTTGTCGGCACCCTCCCCACCACGGAGGGTGTCGGCGCCATTTCGCCCTTGCCCGCGATCATCGCCGGCACCGAGGTCAATCCATGTATCCTCATCGCACGCAAGCACGGTATCGTCGCCGCCTTGCGCGAACACGGCCGTCTGACCGTCCTCTGCAACCAACCGCTCGGACTTGTCGGTGCCGCTGAGGCCGCCTTCGGGAACCTTGATCAGGTCATTGGAAATCTCCCCTTGGTTTGGCGGCGCGCTTTTTGCCGCCTCGCGATCCTCTCCGGCCAATGGCTCAAAAAACTGGGCCCCGCTTTCGGGCGAGGTCTCGCTCTCGGAGCCTTTCGAGCCGATTAGAGAGGCCAGGTCTTTGCGGACACGGTACTCTGTCGCGCCCAGTTCGATGAACTCCACGCGCTCATCGATCAGCAAGGACCCGCTGTCGTATTCGAGCAGAACGCCTTCCGAGGTTTCGGAGACCGAGATCGGCCCCAAGTCTGCCCCGGCGGACACCGTGTCGTTTCCATAGCCGCCGAAAACGGTGTCATTGCCGGCCGATGCCTCGAACCGGTCATGCCCGGATCCCAAGACGACATAGTCGTCCCCCGCTCCGCCGATGACCAAGTCAGCTCCGCTTTGCGCATCCACCTCGGTCGCAGCACCAGACAGCACCAGAGTGTCGCGGCTCGAGGTTCCGGTGAAGACCGCAACAGACCCCTCATCAGGCACGACGGCGGGCTCGTCGGCGTCACCGTGATCGCTGTCGGTGTCGTCCGATCCCTCCGACGGCGATTGGCCCTCACCGCCAGCTGCATCCTCGTCGCCGGGGACATTTTCAGGGACATCTACCGACACATCATCGTCGACGGACGCGTCCTCATCGGCATGGTCTCCCGACCATCCGCCGTGAGCGGTCAGCCAATCGAGCTTGTCGGAAATCGAGAAACTCTTCGCGCCAAGCTGAAGCACCTCCACCCCGTCGAGAAGCATCGATCCTCCGGCATGCTCAACGAGCACGCCCGAGCGGGTGGAAGAGACGGAAATGTCGTCGATGCTGCCGTCGAAAATGACAGTATCGGTGCCCGAGCCTCCGATCAGCGTGTCGTCTCCGCCCGAGGCGTAGATGACGTCCGCGCCGGTTCCCATATCGATCCAATCGTCGCCAGCGCCGCCCGTGACCGTGTCGGCGCTGCCATACATGTACGCGACCCCGCCGGCATCGGTCAGCTCGATCTGTTCGGCCCGCACACTACCGTGAACGTTGGTAAACAGCACAGTGTTGGCATCCCGATCCGTGGGCGCGCCGTAACGTTTGCCTCCGTCGTTGACGAAATAGGTCAGGCCCAGGGAGCGTTGCTCGGCTTCGGTGTCCCGGATGGAGCTGTCAACGACCACGGTGTTGCGCGTGTCGAGACCGCCGTGGAAGTTGATGTCGCGGTTGGTGTAGGTGACGTGGACATCATTCCCCGAGGCCGACGTGTAGGATGCGAACAGCACCGCGTGCCGCGTGTCCATGATCGTCAGATCGCTGAAACTGCTGTCGTAAACATCCCGGATCCAGACGCCGTAACCGTTTCCGTCCGAGCCCTTGTTGTGCGAGCCCTCGACGGTGAGTCCTTTGACGTCGGCGTTGACGGACTTGGCGAGGACCAGACCACTGGAGCCCGCCTCGATCATCGACACATCGCTCAGCGAGAACCCCGACGCGGTGTTGACGAGGATCATCATGCCATCGTCCTCGGCCGAGATCGTATTGGAGAAATCGGTTGGATCGGAGCGGCCGTAATCCCCTTCCAGAACCAGGTTCCGGATCGCGACATCGTCCACCGTCTCCACAAGCTGCACGGTTGCAGAGCTGTCGAAGTCGAAATCAAGCGCGTTGTCGAAGCCTATCTTCTTTCCGTCGACAGAGTTGACCGTCACCATCTGCGTGCGCAGATCCTTGTTGTCCTTCTGCCAAGCGGTGTCACCTATTTCGTCGTACAAGGCGTCATCATTGGGCATGGTGATCCAGATCACGTCCCCGGCCTGAAGGTCGTGGTTGGCTTTGGCCAAGGAGAGGCTGTGCGCCCCCTTGGCTCCGGCCGACACCGACAGCTCGGCGCCAAGATCCTCTTCGAACAGGTTCGCGCCAACCTGAAACGCCGGGTCTCCTGCCATCGAGTCGTCCAAAGTGACGACGGTGCCGCCAGCGGCATCGCCCTCGATCGTCACGCCATCGGTGGTGATCTTCACCGTGGACGTAAACCTGTATTCGCCGGCAGCAAGACGTATCACCGTTCCTTCGGAAGCGGAGTCCACTGCGCGCTGGATTTCGGCGGAGGAGGCCCCCGCCGCTATTTTTATGACCATTGCCACTACAATCCTTAGTCGTGAGGGTTCTAGGGGTGGCCTTCGCTCGCAGATCGACTAGCACAGAAAAAGTGTGGAATTTATGGTCTGGCGGTGACAAAAATCGACCAAATCGTGGTTGACGGCGATATTCTGCCTTGATCTCGCGGGATTTCGGCCTATGGGCGATCTGAGTGGAGAACTGGACGCGAAAGAAGCTGGCGCGAGAACAATCTGGCGAGAGGCCCCTGCCCTCTACCACGAGGTATTCTTCTCTCGCCGCAAGGCCGCTCAGCTCCTGGCGCTGCCTTTGCCAAGCGCGCTTTGCTGCATGTGCATTCGGCTGATGCCAGCGGCGTTGTTGCAGAACGGCGTCCTGAGGCGTGGGGGGCCCTTTCCCCGTCAGGTTCAGGTCACGCGGACGATCTCGGCTGTGCCGAGGGCGTTGAAGCGGTTCATGAGGGCGACGCGGATGTGGATTTCGGCAGTCTGGCGGTCGGGGTCTCTGGCGGCGATGCGCTCGCCGAAGGCCTTCAGGCATCGCATCCTGGCCTCGGCGCGGCTGCGGATATGGTATCCGGTCCACCGCTTCCAGAACGCCCTGCTATAGTGACGTGTGGCGCGCAGGGTTTCGTTGCGCGCCCGGGCAGCTGGGCAGTCGTCTTTCCATGGCCGACCGTTCTTGCGGATCGGGATGATCGCAGTGCCACCGTGTGCGATGATGGCGCTATGGCAGCGGCGGGTGTCGTAGGCGCCGTCTGCGGTCACGGTGCCGATGTCTTCGTCGTCCGGGATCTGGTCCAGCAGGTCTGGCAGGACGGGGCTGTCGCCTTCCCGGCTGGGGGTAAACTCGACCGCGCGGATGTCGGAGGTGGCGGTGTCCATGGCCAGATGGACCTTGCGGCATTGGCGACGGCCTTGCAAACCGTGCTTCCGGGCCTGCCATTCGCCATCGCCGAGGAACTTGATGCCGGTGCTGTCCACCAACAGGTTCAGCGGCCCGCCGGCACGGCGATAGGGGATCTGCACCTTAAGAGTCTTCTGCCGGCGGCACAGCGTGGAGAAGTCTGGAACGGGCCAGTCCAGCCCGGCGAGGCGCAGGAGGCTTGCGACCATCCCGGCAGTCTGCCTGAGCGGCAGCTTGAATAGCACCTTGATCGACAGGCAGAACTGGATCGCCGCATCCGAGAAGACTGGCGGGCGTCCGGGGCGGCCCTCATGCAGCGCGTGCCAAGCCATCTCCTTGTCCAGCCAGATCAGCAGAGACCCGCGCTTCGTCAGCGCAGCGTTGTAGGCGGACCAGTTCGTCGTGCGGTAGCGGGCGGGCTTGGGCTTGGGCTTGCTCATGACGCCCGCCTAACCGCTTGGATTCGTGATGTGAATCTTTCACGATGAGATTTCTGCAACAACGCCGCCCGTCCCGCTGATCCATGCCGTATAGGGGAGATGGCGCGTTAAAGGCGGCCGAAAGCGATTCCACGTGTCATTGTAGTCCTGTCGAAGGGCTCAAAGATGGTCCGATGTCGCCGCGGCCGCTCGCCCCTCAACCCTGGCGGAGACGGCTCGCATGACGTTGCGTATACGGTCGCACAGAAGTCTCACGCGCAGGGTTTGCCGGGTGTCGACGTGGGTCAGGAGCCACACATCGCCGGTGTGCATGACCGGACCGCCTGGGACACGGGAAAGCAGGAGGTCTTCGTCGCCGACAAAGCAGGGCAGTAACGTGATGCCCATGCCCGCACGGGCGGCTTGAAGCCTCGAGCGCATCTCGGAAAAGCGGACAGCCGTGGCGGCCATTTCGATGCCTTCCGGAACCCAATCACCGGGGACGACGTCGTCTGGTCCGAGCAGCCACGCCAAAGGTGACGAAACGTCGCCGAGCCGGTCACGACATCCGTAAAACGCCGTGTAGAACCCGCAGAGCCTGCTTCCATAGAGGTTGTCTGGCGGCGACCTCTTTCCAAGAACGACGCGCAATGCAACATCCGCCTCCCGGTTGCTCAGGTTGGCAACCGTTCCCGTTCCGATGATTTCCAGCGCAATGTCCGGATAGGCGGACCGAAACTCCGTCAGGGTCTCCATCAGGAGATCGGTCGCAAACGAGACGGGGAGGGTAAGGCGCAGCGGGCCGGACACGCTTTGGTCGCGCGCGAAAATCCTCCCTTCGATCTTGGTCGAGGCCTCCGCCATCTGCGCGGCAAGATCCACGATGTCGGCACCCGCCGACGTCAGCCTGTATCCGGAAGGCAGTTTTTCGAAGAGTTTTGTTTTGAGACGCTGCTCCAGACGCGCCACGCCCCGAAGCACCGTTGCGTGGTTGAGGTCCAACGCGTCAGCCGCCGCACGCACCGTTCCGCCCTTGGCCACTGCAAGGAACATACGCAACTCATCCCAGTGATCCATGGTGCGTTTTTTCATAACCCTTGTGTTTGTTCTCTGAATTTACGCGCTAATCGTGACCATTGTACATCTGAAAGCGCAAATGAAATGCCAATTTGCACCGCTCGGCTGGCCCGCCGCGTCATCGAACGATCGCCCAACACAAAAGGTTTACGATGCAGATACTCTCCAAAACGCAGGCAACCGTGCTTGCCCTTCTCCTCGGCACAGCAGGTGCCTCGGCGCAATCGCTCTCCGACATCAAGGCTTCCCCGGAGCCGCTTGTGCTTCAGAGCCAGGGTAGCTTTTTCGTTGGTGGTCGGACCGTCAAAACCGAGAGCGCTGGCTGGGGCGACCTCAAGGACATCTTCGGCGAGAGCTTCGAAGCCGGCGACGTCGTTGTCGATCAGATGTATGTCCAATTCCAAACATCGCCGAAGCCGAAGCACCTGCCGATCGTGTTCATGCATGGCGGGCTCCTCTCTTCGAAGCAGTGGGAAACCACGCCGGACGGCCGCATGGGCTGGTTCGAGTACTTCACGCGGCAAGGATTTCCCACCTATCTTGCCGAGCAGACGGGCCGGGCACGCTCGGGTTTTAATGGGACGATCTTCAACCAGGTGAAAAACAAGAGTCTGCCGCCTGAAGCGCAGCCAAAGGTCTTTCTTGGCACGTCAAGCATGGCCTGGAAGGTCTTCAGGTTCGGTCCCGAGCTCGGCAAGGCTTGGCCAGACGTCCAGTTCCCGATCGAGGCAACCGATGAGTTTGCCAAGCAGGTGATCCCCGACATGATCGAGACCCAGGTGCCGAGCCTTTTGGGCGAGCTGATCGAGCCTGAAACGATGAACCCGACCGTCGCCAATGTCGCCGATCTGGCGGCAGACCTCGGAGGGGCAATCCTGGTCGGCCACTCGCAGTCGGCAGGATTTCCGACGCAGGCTGTCCTGAAGGGCAAGGGCGGCATCAAGGGCCTGATCCAGCTTGAGACTGGCTGCTTTTCCAACTTGTCGGACGAGCAGGTCAAGGCGCTAGCCGAGGTGCCCATCCTCATCGTGGTCGGCGATTACATGGGCAGCGATCCAGCCGCGGCCTGCGCCATTGAAATGGAACAGATCAAGGCGGCCGGTGGTGACATCACCTTCCTCTCGCTCCCCGATGTCGGGATCAAGGGCAGCACGCATATGTTCATGCAGGGTAAGGAGAACATCAGGGTCGCGGACGTCCTGATCGACTGGATCGACGAGCACGTCGACCAATAGGGACCGGACCGATGTCCTTGACCCGCGGTCGTTCTTGCATGTCCCGGTTGCCTGTGCATGTGGCCATGGTCGCTCGGGAGAGGCA
Source organism: Alloyangia pacifica (assembly GCF_003111685.1). NCBI lineage: Bacteria > Pseudomonadati > Pseudomonadota > Alphaproteobacteria > Rhodobacterales > Roseobacteraceae > Alloyangia > Alloyangia pacifica. The sequence continues at coordinate 1,243,331 of NZ_CP022190.1, forward strand.
TAGCGGATATTGCGGCGGCGATTATTCGACGTAAAAGCTCGGAGGCCCTCCCCGCGAGATTGAGGAACTCGCTGGGAAGAGCCTATAGCGATTTGGTCCCATGATTTGAGCCAAGACCGTTCCCGCGATTGTCCCTTCGACCGCGGTTTTCGAACAGTACGCCGAATACGCAAAAATTCGCAGGGCTTGGCGCCAAGGCGACAGGCCCCTTCCTGCGCCTCGCCGACTTCACTTGCCCTGAAATGCTGCGCGACGCCACGAACGGCAAGTTCAGGGAAGCTGCGCCGCGGCTATGGTCAACTTGGCGAATGTCCGCAGTGGGCCGGGAGCGACGGCCGGCGCGGCTCGCCAGGTGTTCGCCTCGCTGCGCAGCGATCGACCCCTCCGAGCCCCTTTTGCGTCATTCGAGAAAGTTCGAGCCGGGTGTTGGCTTCGCATGCGCAGCATTTCTCAGCGAGAAAGGCCGTGGCCGCGACGAGGGCTCCAACCACACGTAACCTTCAGCAATCCCTGGGTCTCGCCCAACATTGCATCTCCATTGCGGACGGCGAGACCCGCAGAGCAAAAGCGTGCGCCATGCGATCGTGACGCCACCGCTCACACAAGTGCCGAGACCGAGAGCATCATTCACGCTCGCAAGGTTCGAGCAGGCCATCCCGGTCCGGTAGCCATGCAGCACAGCCGCGAGCCTGCTCGGAGACTTTCCAGAACCCTTAGTCCATCAGCGACTGCGTAATCGAGGCAGCAACAGGTGGCTACGCGGCTGCGCTGAGATGTTCCAAGAGGATCATTGTACCGATCGTGAACAGGGCAACCCCTCCAAGGGTCTCTGCGATCCGACCGAAGCGGCCACCGACGTAGCGGCCGGCTATTGGGCCGGCCGAACTCATCAGCATAGTTGTCGCGCCAATCGCAGTGGCGATGACCAAGATGTTCACCTGCAAGAAGGCAAGAGAGACCCCAACTGCCATAGCATCGATCGAGGTGCCGATTGCTGTGATGACCGTAGCCCAGAGTGAGGTGGCGCGAGGTTCATCCTCGGCACGTGTCCAGGCCTGAAGCGTCATGTGACTACCCACCCCTGCGAGCAATGCAAATGCGATCCAATGATCGACCTCGGCGACATACTGTGAGGCCGCGACGCCGGCCAGCCACCCCAGCAAAGGGGTGATGGCCTCGATCACGCCGAAGATCGGTAAGCGCTGTCTCCGCCCCATGGGGGATCAGGTTGACTTGCTGAAGTTCCAGGGAAGGAGCTCATCGATCCTGGAGTTCGGGTGGCCAGCTGCGATCGCCTCCAGGGTCGCTTTGAGATAAGCGAATGGCTCCACGCCGTTGATCTTCGCGGTCGCGATCAGGGAGGCGATGCGGGCCCAGGTGCGGCCGCCCTCGTCGTGGCCGGCGAAGAGCGCATTCTTTCGCGTCAGGGCAATCGGACGGATCAAGTTCTCGATTGATTTGGAGTCCATCTCGACACGGCCATCGTGGAGGAAGGTCTGCAGACCGCCCCACTGGCGGTGGATGTAGGTCAGCTTCTCGCCAAGGCGCGACTTCGCTGAGACGCGCAGGCGCTGTGCCTGCAGCCAGTCGCCGAACTCGTCAACGAGGGGTGCACTCCGGGCTCGGCGGGCAGACAGGCGCTGGCCGGGGCCCATGCCGCGGATCTCAGCCTCGATGCGGTGGAGTTCGGCGATGCGGCGCAGGCCATCAGCGGCGATTTCCGAGCCGTCGCGGTCGAAGATTTCTTTCAGCTTGCGGCGAGCGTGTGCCCAGCAGTTGGCAACCGTGATCGGTGCGCCACCCTTTCGGGACGGGCGCGTCAGGCGATCGTAACCAGTGTAGCCGTCGAGCTGGAGGATGCCGTCGAAGCCCAGCAGGATCTGCTCGGCATGCGCGCCGGCGCGGCTGGGATGGTAGGTGAAGACGACACCGGGCGGGTCATCGCCGCCCCATCCGCGGTCGTCGCGGGCAAGCGCCCAGAGGTAGCCGGTCTTGGTCAGGCCACGGCCCGGGTCGAGCACCGGGGCGGTGGTCTCTTCCATGAAGAGCTTGGTCGATCCCTTCAGGTGCTCGGTCAGTCGATCGACCACGGGGCCGAGGTGGAAGGCCGCAGTGCCGGCCCAGTCCGCCAGGGTGCTGCGACCGCCTGGGTGAGCTCATCCGAGCAGGTACGGCAGGCATACTTCGGCCGGATGTCGACCAGCACACGAAGCTGCGCCGGGATGATGTCGAGGCGCTCGGTGCGGTCCTCGCCAAACCGATGCATGCGGCCGCAGCCGCAAGGGCAATCGAGGTTGGCTGGCTCAATCACACGCTCGATGCGTGGCAAGCCCGCAGGCAGATGGCCGAGGTTGAGCTGCCGTGACCGGCGCGGCGTCGTGGTGGACGGCGCGGCCTGCTCCTTGCGGGTCTCGACCTCGGCGACGGCGGTTTCCAAGTCCTCAAAGGCCAGCTGCCGGTCATCATCGCTCAGCTTCTCGGACCGCTTGCCATGCACGACATGGTTCAGCTCGGCAATGAGATGCTCCAGCCGCCGGTTGGCGTCCTTCAGCGCGTCGTTCTCCTGCAAGAGAGCCAGCACAGCGGCGCGCTGGCTCTCGGGGATCGCGGACAGGTCGATAGGCGGGGCGCTGGACATGGCTGGATGATACTGCGCCTGAGAGGCCGATGTCCGGCTATTCAGCGCGGTGAGTCACTCTGCCACAGCCGGACGGCGGACCTCCAGTGACCGCACCCGGCGCCAGTCCAGGCCGGCGAACATGGCCTCGAACTGTGTTCTATTCAACGTCATCGCCCCGTCGCGGACCGCCGGCCAGGTGAAGCTGCTTTCCTCAAGCCGCTTGTAAGCCATGACCAAACCGCTGCCGTCCCAGAACAAAATCTTCAACCTGTCGGCGCGCTTCGAGCGGAACACGAAGACCGTCCCGGTGAATGGGTCCTCGGCCAGCGTCGACTGGACCAAGGCTGCAAGACCGTCATGGCCTTTCCGGAAGTCCACCGGCTTCGTCGCCACCAGAATCCGAACGCCCTGCGAGGGCATCAACATGGATGGGCCTCGAGCGCGTGGACGATCTCGGCGATCCGGGACACAGGCACATCCTGCGCGAGCTCGATGACGACCGAACCCCGGACAATCCTGATCGGTGCCTCGGCGCAGGGCAGTTCGGGCTCAGAGGCAGCCGCGATCTCATCGGGGATGACAAGAGGCGCGAAAACCGGCTCGTCGATCTCGAGCGCAGGCAACACGAGCTTGCCTTCCTTTGCGAGCCGTCGCCACGCCGTCAGCTGGCTCGGCATGATCTCATAGCGCGCAGCGACACCCGACACCGTCGCCCCGGGCTCCAGCGTCTCGGCTACCGCCTGCGCCTTCACGTGTTCCGGCCAGCGCCTCTGACCGGAGGCGAAGACTTCAACAACAAGCGCTGTGAGAAACGAATTCTTTGCGAACATTGCGAAACGCACTCCTTCTCTTCGGATGCGTATGAACTCGCAACGATGCCTATCGTCGGCAATGTGGGGCGCAGACAGCGTTTACGAAGATCGCCCCAGTGCGCAAGGTCATCGAGAGGCCGGGCCGGTCCTCTGTCGTGCCTTTCCCGACGGAGGCGTCGAATGCGTCAATCGACATCGAGATGGCAAGCACTCCAATGGAAAGTGGAGACATGGATGGTTTCCTTGGGGCTGTGCCGGGCGACGTATGGACTCCGCCCGCAGAGCCACTTCGCCACGGTCTTGCAAAACCCGTTGCGTCGGACACGCCACGCGGCTTTTCCGCGAGTATGTTGACGTGCCCCCGCCGCGAAAGCGGTCGCTACTCCCTGATGCCTTCGCATATGGGGTGCCTCCGCATAAATGTCAAATACAAACAGTATCTTAAAGTGCGCCTCATTCGCAGACGCGCGCCAATACTAAGCCAGAATGCTGGGCGACATATCATCGGAGTTGGATCAGTTCCGCATGTCCGCGTAGTCCGCAAAAATGTGAGTTTGCCCGTGCCTTGGCTTCGCAAACGCGGCGAATGGCAGGTCTTGGGAAGCGAAACGCCTGTCAATTCCGAGCTCTTCGCCTGAGCGAAGCGCTTACCGGGAGGGCATGCTGCAATACACCCGCTCCCGGCAAGCTGGTTTCTGACCAAAGTTCCGGCGGGTTTCGGTTGCTACAGAAACCTTCTGCCAAGACATGGGGTCCGGCCTTCAAGGCGAGGTCGGGCGATCCGCAGACGTCAGTCTATCGGCATCATCAGATGGGCATAGGGTGTCCCTGGCCACATGACCCAAGGCTGACCTGAGTCCTCGGGAACCTCCGTCGGGTAGCTGTCGAGCAGCGGCTTGGCACCCGAGCCGAGAAGCATCACCTGAGGCCCGGTGACGACCCAGTTGTTGTCTGCCGCCTCGCTCTCGGCATAGGGATCTGTGTTGCTTGCGCCCTCGTCCCCGAGCAGCATGTAAACGAAGCCGAGCGTATCCGGCGGACCTTCATTCATCATCCAGGCTTGCAGAAAGCTCATCGCCCCTCCGTCGGCACACATCGGATTGGTGCCGGGGTACATGCAGGTCCAGCCGTTGGTGCCTTCTCGAAGCACCTGCATTTCGCCGCTTTCGGTGGGGCTCAGCAGGGTTGAATTCGCGAGAACCGCGGCTGGCGCGACGCCATCGAGCCGGTCCATCAAGCTTCCAACGGTGACTTCGGTGGTCTGACCCAGAGCTGAAGATGCGAGCAGAGCGAAGGCTCCTGCGGTCGCGTAGAGTTTCGGGCAAGTCATGGTAGCGTCCTCCTCCTCAGGTTCACGCTATCGCCGCCCGGGCCTCGACCGCGCGACGGCGGTAGTGCCGCCATCATACGCCTATCCACTTGGGGAGACAAAACATTCGTCGTTGCGGCTCTGCATTGAAGGAGGCGCAATGGATTGCTCGCTATGGTTGCGTGTCTCCGATGCCTCGCCAGCGTGATGCCGACGTAGGCGGGCATCAGAGATGCGGGTTCCGAAAGGGACCAAAGTCGCACGCCTCATGCGTGGAGTGATAAGCGGGAATCTTGGAGAACTTTGCGTGCCGCTGCTCGACGCGGAGCTTTTCAGGCCGACGCGGCGAGCTTTATTGCGGCGGCCCGTGGCTTACGCGTAGGCGCCCGCGGAATAGGTCAACTCATAGCTGTGGCTGTAAAGTTCGAAGATGTTCCCGAAGGGGTCTTCGACGTAAACCATGCGATAGGGTTTCTCGCCCGGAAAGTATTCGCGCACGGGCATTCTCTGCTTGCCGCCTGCGGCGATGATCTTCTCGAGAAGTCCTTCGAGATCGGGGTCTTGAATCGCGAAGTGGAAGGTTCCGTGGCGGCGGAAGGCGAAGTTGTCTTCCGGGGCATGGTTTCCCGCGAACTCGAAAAGTTCGATGCCGATGCCGTCCGCTGTCGAGAGATGCGCGATCCGAATGTGCTTCCAGCCGGGGCCGAAGACATCTGTACACATCACGCCGATCGCGCTGTCGTCCTCGACGATTTCGCTTGGTTGCATGAGCACGTAAAAGCCCATCACTTCTGAATAAAATTTTACGGCCGCGTCGAGGTCCGGGACGGAAAGGCCGATGTGAGAAAAGCTGCGGGGCGTCGCGGTCATGTCGATCTCCTGTCATTTAAGGTTGCGGGAGATGTAGACAGTCAGCCTCAGCATATGAAATTATCATATTTGATAATTGTCCAAACAATACGTTATGAAGAGATGCTCAACGCCACGTGGATCGAGACCTTCACCGTCCTCGCCGAAGAGGGGCATTTCACCCGCGCTGCGGGGCGGCTGAACATGACTCAGCCCGGCGTGTCGCAGCATTTGCGCAAGCTCGAGCAGCAACTCGGGCAGGCGTTGATCGCGCAGGATGGCAAGAGTTTCACACTGACCCCGGCAGGAGAGACGGTTCGCGATCTGGGCCTGTCACGGCGTGCCGAGGAACGGGCGTTGCGCGAAGCCATCACACGCGATGATCCGAATGTGGGAGAACTTCGGATCGCCTGCTCGGGAAGCTTTGCGATGCTCTTCTATCCGCGCGCCATTGAGATGATGCGCGATGCCCCCGGACTCGCGATCCATGTCGAGGCGGCGCCGCAGTCCCGGATTCTGTCGGGCGTGCTTGACGGGCGCTTCGACCTTGGCGTGATCGGCGAGGACCCTCGCCACCCACGCATCGAGGCGCAACACGTAGGGCGCGAGGAACTGTGCCTCGTGCTGCCCAAGGCTGTTGGCGGGCAGGTGGACTTCGAGCAGCTTGAAGCGCTGGGTCTCGTCGCTCATCCAGATGTCTATCGCTACGCCGACGAGCTGTTTCCCCCGAACTTTCCTGGGCCCTTCGCCGGTGCCGACAGGCTGAGGGTGCGAAGCTACGTCAACCAGATCGGCCAGATACCGGCCCCCGTCGCCGAAGGCGTGGGCTACACCCTACTGCCGCGCAGCGGAGTCGCTGCATATCCACTTGCCGACCGCGTGGCTGTCGCGCGGTTGCCCACGCCACAATACCAGCAGTTGTGGTCCATATTCCGGCGCGGTCGCACCACAAGTGCGCGCCTTAAACGGATCCGGGGGCTCATCGAGAACCTCGCGGCCACGCTGGACTGAGCCGCGAGACGATGGTCGGCGAAAGGTAAGGAGCAGCCGACGGATCGGGGGGCTGCTCCACATGACGAAGGAAGGGCGTGTCTCCCTCCCAATCCATAGGATTCCAAAAGTCCTATAAAACAGCCCGCGCAATACGAAGCATCTGAAGCAGTTCGTATTCCGAGTCTTTCAACTCGACGATCTGGCCGTTCAGAACCGAATAATTGCTACCGGTATCCAGCTGCGGCAGACGATAGAGATCGATCATTTCACGTTGTGTCAGGGCTGCTGTGGGTGCGATGCGGGGACCGTCAGAGAGGTCTCTCACCTGTGCCAGCTGGTTCACCAAGAGCAACGACCGGTAGTCGTCGTCATCAAGGAGCACTGGCATGCCGTCGATCAGAGCATACCGCCGACCATTCGGAGCGGGATCGAGATCGAAGAGGGTCGCGATCTGGTCCGACTGAAGCAACAGATATTCGGGATCCGGCTCGACATCGAAATCGGAGTCGAGCCAGTCATTTCGACGCTCGAGCCAAAGATCATCGTACCGATCTTCGTCGTAGGATGCCCAGTCGTTGTAGGTTACGCCATTCTTGGCCAAGCCGGGCGGCACACAGGGCGGGTCTTTCTTGGCAAGGCCCGGGGGGCAATTGCGGTATGTGATCAGCTCATCTTCGGGAATGCCTGACACAAGCATCTTCGGCGTCGCCAACGCCAGCGCCGTCGCACCCAGAATACGCGTCATATCACGCCCATCGGGTGCCGGCGTCGAGACGAGGCGGCGAACGGCGCTTTCGCGCTCCGCTTCGGAAAAGCCGCGACGGGCCTTTGCGCCATTGCCATTGCCATTGCCAGCGGCCTCCTGCGCGACTTCCTGGCCTTTTGCCTTGGCCTTCGCGCCACCTGCGTGTTCGGGCTTGCCGTTGCCGTTGCCGTTGCCAGCCTGAGCATCTCCTTTGCCCGGCTTCGCGGAGCCATTGCCCGAGTGGCTGTTACCCTTCCCGGGATTGCCCTTCCCGCCGTTGCCGTGCCCCTTTTTGATCAGCTTATTGCCGTTGCTGCCGTTCCCGTTCCCGTTGCCATTGTTGCCTTTGGCAAGCCAGAGGTGCTGCGCGCCGACTGTCTCAGCGAAGCCGCGCTCGGCGTGGATAGGGGCCGCAGTCAGGGATGTAGAGGACAGTGCAAGCGCCAAGGCGCTGCCGATTAGTAATCTACTCATGTCAAACGCCTTTCCTTTGGGCATTTAACGCGACAAGTGGACAAGCCGTTCCTTGCAGTCGGTTGCCATCGGAATCGAGAGGCCCTTTCGCCTCAAGGTTCTTGACGACGCGCGACGCATGAGCCATCGGCAGCAAAGATTCGGGCCCCTTCAACCTTCTCATGAAAACCTATCGGCGCGCCGGTATCACCATCGGACTGCGGGGAGCCAGTTTCAGACCTTTAGGCAAAGGGGCAACAAGCGCAGAAGCGCGGCGTGCTTGATCCGATGACGGGCGTCAGGTGATCCTCTTGCGCCGCGGCTCAGGCCGGCCTCCAACATTCTCGTCAACTGGGGCGCTGTTGCACAAATCAGATGATTACCGCAGTTCCCCTTTCCCCGGACACACTTATCCCAGGGCCACGGTGACCGGGATGCCGAGGGCAGTGAAGCGGTTCATCACCGCCGCACGGAGCTGAACTTCGGCAACCTGGCGGTCGAAGTCGCGGGACATCAGCTTCTGTCCGAGTAGCTTTACGCAGTTCATTTTCGTCTCCACCCTGCTACGTCGGTGGTAGCCGCTCCAGTTCCGCCACAGCGCCCGGCCAAGATGCTTTGACGTCCGCAGTATCTCGTTGCGCGCTCGGGCTCCTGCCGTGTCCGGCTTCCAGGGTCTCGCGTTGCGGCGGGGCGGAATGATTGCTGCCGCACCGCGGTCAGCGATGGCGTCGTGGCAGGCGCGCGTGTCGTAGGCACCGTCTGCTGTAACGGTGGCGATCTCCTGATCCGGGGGCAGCTGGGCAAGCAGGTCCGGCAGCATCGGCGCGTCGCCGACATTGCTGGAGGTGACCTCGACCGCCCGGATCTCCAGCGTTTCCTCATCGATCCCGAGGTGGAGCTTGCGCCAGACCCTTCGTTTCGAGCCGCCATGCTTGCGCGTGTGCCACTCGCCTTCGCCTTCCACCTTGATGCCGGTGCTGTCCACGAGCAGATGCAGCGGCCCCTTGGAACCGCGATACGGGATCGTCACGCTCAAAGTCTTCTGGCGACGTGACAGAGTGCTGAAGTCCGGCACGGACCAGCCGAGCCCGGACAGTTCGAGCAGGCTCGCCACGAAACCGGTCGCTTGGCGGAGCGGCAGCCCGAGGAGTGTCTTGAGGGTGAGGCAGGCCTGGATCGCAGCGTCGCTATAGGCCTGCTGACGGCCGCGACGCCCCGACGGAATGGCTTCCCAATGCATCGAGGGATCGAACCAAACGGTCAGTGATCCGCGCTGCCTCAGCGCCTGATTGTAGCTTTGCCAGTTGGTGGTCTTGTAGGTCGTCTTCGGAGGTCTGCTCATACCTTCCGGCTACTACATTGGATTCACGAGGTGAATCCCTCGCCCCTTTGTGCAACAACGCCTTTCTAGACCTCCACCCGCGATAGAGAGTCAACCAATTGATTTTGCGAAAAAAATAAATTTTCTTGAAGCCTTGAAAGCGCCCTAGGCGGCTCCTTTCGGGGTCAAGCCTGCTGCCTGAACGAAAAACTATGCGAAGTGACCGCTGAGGCAGCGGACCCTTTCGCAGAAAAGCCAAGCGATGGAACGAGGCGAAAAGCCCCCAAAATGCCGTTACGGCAGCGATCCGCGGCGCTCCTGGTCATACCGGAACACACAACCAATGGATGACTTAAAATCCATAACTCTATCTATACGTGTTTTCGGCAGTCATGATCCTCGCGTGAACCGAAGCCTAGGGCTCAAAGAACTGTGTAATATGAACCAACGGAACTAAAGGATCTCTGATCCGCGTTTAGCTTGCGGTCAAATCCAGCCCCTTTACCCGCGACGCGGCAAGCCTGTCCTCGTCCCAATCGATCCCGAGACCGGGGCTGTCGCTCGGGTAGGCCCGACGGTTCTCCATCCGCATCGGCGCCTTGGTCAGTTCATCAAGCTGCGGGATGTATTCCAGCCACGGCGCATTCGGGATCGCGCAGACGAGGCTTACGTGCAGTTCCATCAGGAAGTGCGGACAGACCGGCACATTGTGCGCCTCCGCCATGTGGGCGACCTTCATCCAGGGGGTGATCCCTCCGATGCGCGCGACGTCCACTTGCACGATGCTTGCCGCGTTTCCGACGAGGTAGTCCTTGAACTGGCTCAGAGAATACATGCTCTCGCCAACGGCGACCGGCACCGAGGTTCGCGCCGACAGGACCGCGTGAGAGGCCACGTCGTCGGCCGGCATCGGCTCTTCGAACCAGGCGATGGCGAGCGGCTCGAGCACCTTCGCGCGCCGGGTCGCCTCGGCGAGATTGAAGGACTGGTTGGCATCCACCATGATCTCGAACGCGGGCCCCACGGCCTCGCGGACCGCTGTGAGCCGCTCCCGGTCCTCGCTCAGGTGCGGGCGCCCGATCTTGACCTTGCTGCCCGCGAACCCGGCGGCCTGCGCCGAAAGCGCATCGGCGACAAGATCGTCCGTCTCGATGTGCAGCCAGCCGCCTTCGGTCGTGTACATCGGAACGCTGTCTTTCGCCCCTCCCAGCATGCGCCAAAGCGGCAGCCCCGCCCGCTTGCAGCGCAGGTCCCAGAGCGCCGTGTCCACGGCTGCCAGCGCGAGCGAGGTGATCGCCCCGACGCTGGTTGCATGGCTGGAAAACAGCAGGTCGCGCCAGATGCGCTGGATCGCCTCGGCCTCCTGCCCGATCAGCCGGGGAACCAGTGTCTCGCGCAGAAGCGACATAATGGCAGGACCGCCCTGCCCGATCGTGTAGGAATAGCCAAGCCCGCTTGCGCCTTCGGCATCCGTGATCCGCACGAAGGGCGTTTCCTGGCTCACGAAGCTCTGGATCGCGTCCGTGCGCTTCACCTTCGGAAGCAGGTTCACCATGAATATCTCGACGCGCTCGATCTTGGCCATCAGTCCCTCTGGCTTGCGGGTCGGACGTTGGGATGTTGCAATTCTTTGGCGCGGCGGGTCAAGATAATGCCGGAGCGACTTCTCAACACTCTAAATGCTGCATCTGGCCGCTATTGATCTCCAGCGACTCAAGGTCCGACCGTTCATTTCCGAGCGAATAGCATCGTTCGAGTGCCTTCGTTAGCTGAGTGCCCGTGCTCGGCACTATTTGGACCAGCTAGGCGCGAGAGCGGCGAGGGTGAAGATGAAGACAGCCATGCTCGGCTGCGCCGTTGCGCCAAAGCGAAGGCAGCTGGCCCAGTCAGCAGGGTGAATCCGAAGCAAGTCAACTTCTTAGCTGCTGTAGAAACCACGGAGTGCTGCGCGACCGGCAGCAAGGCGCAGGTAGCGGACATGGCGATGCGGCGATCACTATTCTCCCTTCATGACGTGACCGGCCCATAGCTGACCCTGACCCTCGGCCAGGACGCCCCACCGCAGTGTCACAGAAGCGGCCATTCCTCCTGGCCGCAGCATTTCCCACGACCCGAGGTCGGCAGTGCAGGACTTTCCGGTCGTTCGGCGGCCAACCAATGCAACTGCAGCATGACAATGGAGGCGCGCGCAGATGCAGCAAGCTGGGTTCTGCGTCGCGGCGAAGATCATGGAAGCGGTCGTTGAAGGCTGCGTCAAACCAGGGAATTTAATGCCACCTTTCGCTGCGCGTCGTCGCAGCGCCGCCGATGCGGACTATCCGGACACTCTTGATACGCCCTGTCGCAGCGAACTGACTTATTTTCCGGACAGGCGTTCAGCAGCGGTCCCATAGTTGCCAAGCTGATACACCGCGATGCCCTCAGCACCGAAGGTGAACCCCTCGAACGGCTCAGTCTCTCGCGCTTCGACCCAGTCGATAGGACCGACACCCGTAGTGACGTGCGGGTTGAACTTCTCGCCCGACTGCTCGGCAACGAAGCTATCAACATAGGTGAAGAGCTGGGGATCGAAGGGGGCTCCTGATGGGTCCGGTACAAACGCCTCTTCACCGACCGCTGGCTTGCGAAAAGGCTCAATCGCTTCAATGACTTCATCCTGAATCGCGTGCAGATCCTGCGATGGCTCGATGACGATCCCCTGCAGGCCGATTTCTCCCGCGGGAACATGGTAAAGGCCGGTCGCCTCCATCGTGAGTGCGTCGATGTCAAATTGGCCGCCGACTTTTGCAACCGCCGCGAGGATGGCGTCCATGTCATCACGCAAGACGAAGGTTTGCAGCAGGGTAATGTGTGGAGCATGAGCCGCGTCAAGCTCGAAGCCCTGCGGCAGTTCGGCCCGCAGTCGCGAGTTCCACTCTTCAGCCTTTTCCATCATGGCCTGGTCAGGCTCGATCAAGACGTCGATCGCGATGATCTCTGACTGTGCGATGGCGGACAAAGGGGCAATGGCAAATGCAATAATGTATTTCATCATGACAATGTACTCTCCCATTAAGCAATGTCGTCGCTGGAAAGGTGGAGCCAATCATACCGATCTCAGTGAGATCGCGCGACATCATTCCGCCCACCTTGATCAGTGTTCAAATGTCGCAAAAGGGCTCGAAGCCCACGTCGGCACTTTGATCGTCGCACGTCCGGTCTCAGCTGGCGAACGGCGTTCGCCGTTCGCCTAAGGTATCAAATGTCGACCGACTCCGCGATGCTCAGAGCATCCTCAAGTTCAACGCCCAGGTACCGGACCGTACTGTCCACCTTGGTGTGACCGAGCAGGAGCTGGACCGCGCGAAGATTGCCTGTTTTGCGGTAGATTTGTGCAGCCTTGGTGCGCCTCAACGAGTGCGTGCCGTAGCCGCTCGGCTCGAGACCGATCGCCCTCACCCACTCTCGGACGAGTCGCGCGTATTGTCGCGTCGAAATGTGCGGGCTGGCATGAAACCGGCTCGGGAACAGGAAGGCGCAGCCGATCATCTCCGGCCGCTTCACCCACGCCGAGATCGAAGCTCGGGTGTTTTCCGTGACTTCGAACTGCACGGGGCGCCGCGTCTTGCTCTGGATGACCGATACGCGTTCGCGGACACGATCGCCGACAACGAGCTCGGCGCCCTCAGACCGACGAGGTCGCAGCCCCGCAACTTGCTGTCGATGGCGAGATTGAACAGAGCTAGATCGCGAAGGTTGTCCGCGAGTTCGAGGCGCGCACGGATCGCCCAGACCTGTTTCGGCAGCAGAGGCCGTTTCTGGCCAACGAGCCTGCCACGGTTCCAGGGGCGTCGCTTCGGTTTGATGGCGGGGAGCTGGATTTTGGACATGAGACTTTCTGCATCCGTCCCTCCCGGCCCAGGCGTCGACATCGCGTGACCCTGCGATACTAAGCGATGTCGCGAATGACCGGTGAAGAAGATTGGCTCCGGGGCGCCGCCGACGCGCTGCCGCAAGGCCCCACCGAGCCCAAATTCGACATTCGAGCTTGACGAAGCCGGAACCGTAGTTCGGCGCTGTTGCACAAATCAGATGATTACCGCAGTTCCCCTTTCCCCGGACACACTTATCCCAGGGCCACGGTGACCGGGATGCCGAGGGCAGTGAAGCGGTTCATCACCGCCGCACGGAGCTGAACTTCGGCAACCTGGCGGTCGAAGTCGCGGGACATCAGCTTCTGTCCGAGTAGCTTTACGCAGTTCATTTTCGTCTCCACCCTGCTACGTCGGTGGTAGCCGCTCCAGTTCCGCCACAGCGCCCGGCCAAGATGCTTTGACGTCCGCAGTATCTCGTTGCGCGCTCGGGCTCCTGCCGTGTCCGGCGTCCAGGGTCTCGCGTTGCGGCGGGGCGGAATGATTGCTGCCGCACCGCGGTCAGCGATGGCGTCGTGGCAGGCGCGCGTGTCGTAGGCACCGTCTGCTGTAACGGTGGCGATCTCCTGATCCGGGGGCAGCTGGGCAAGCAGGTCCGGCAGCATCGGCGCGTCGCCGACATTGCTGGAGGTGACCTCGACCGCCCGGATCTCCAGCGTTTCCTCATCGATCCCGAGGTGGAGCTTGCGCCAGACCCTTCGTTTCGAGCCGCCATGCTTGCGCGTGTGCCACTCGCCTTCGCCTTCCACCTTGATGCCGGTGCTGTCCACGAGCAGATGCAGCGGCCCCTTGGAACCGCGATACGGGATTGTCACGCTCAAAGTCTTCTGGCGACGTGACAGAGTGCTGAAGTCCGGCACGGACCAGCCGAGCCCGGACAGTTCGAGCAGGCTCGCCACGAAACCGGTCGCTTGGCGGAGCGGCAGCCCGAGGAGTGTCTTGAGGGTGAGGCAGGCCTGGATCGCAGCGTCGCTATAGGCCTGCTGACGGCCGCGACGCGCCGACGGAATGGCTTCCCAATGCATCGAGGGATCGAACCAAACGGTCAGTGATCCGCGCTGCCTCAGCGCCTGATTGTAGCTTTGCCAGTTGGTGGTCTTGTAGGTCGTCTTCGGAGGTCTGCTCATACCTTCCGGCTACTACATTGGATTCACAAGGTGAATCCCTCGCCCCTTTGTGCAACAACGCCCTGTGTATCGCCACGATCAACTCACCCCGGCGTGTACCAGATCGGCGACGTATAGGCGCGTTCCTGATGTTTCCGGAGGGCCTCCTCAGGGGCATCGCGCTTGCCGAAGACCTTTTCGTCATAGGCGATCCAGGTCGGCGTCGGGATCTCAAGGACGCGGACGTAATAGAAGGCGCTTTGCGTCGGATCGAATTCCGGGTCTTCCCAATAGGTGCCGAGGACGGCGCGACCGATCGTGTTGGTGTGGCTCGCGTTTTCGACATCCACGGTGTCGCCCACCGGGCCGCTGCATTTGTCGTCGACGATCTCCCGGTCGGCACAGGCGATGTCGAAGACCTTTTCTTGCGACACGCCATCGGCGTCGAGCCAGCCTTTGACCATCTGGATGCGGTCGATATTGGCGCCATCCGGATCGCGCAGGACGCGGACCATGAAGTTCGGCGCGGCTCCCTCGGGCGCGCTGCTCAGATCGCCGCCCATGGGCACCCCTTGCTGATAGCCGTACCGCGCGAAATCGGGACGGTTGACCTCATCGGGCTCGAAATCCCATCCCCCGAAAACCCGAACCAGAAGTCGCGTCCCGGTGGTTGAGTAAACTTCCTTGCGGTACATCGCGTCCCAGAGCGCCTCGCGCGTGTTGTCCTTGGCCCAGACCCCGGCAAGGCCCGAAGCGAGCGACTCCCAATGGTAGACATTGAGCGAGCCGTCTCCGTCCGGACGCAGGTCTTGGCTGACGAGATCGCTGTAACGGGTGTCGGTGGCCGGCTCCGTGCCGGCGAACTTTCCGAAGAAATTCTCCTCTCGTGTCGAGGCGAGCGACGTATGGCTGTCGGTCGAGCCGATCATGCCGAACTTGAACGGATTGCCTCCAGTTGCCATGGCCTGTTCAAGGCCGATCTTCAACGCGCTGCGGGCGTACTCATGCGGCAGCATCTGCGGCTCCTTCGGGTTCATCCCGAAATCGCCCTTGTCCCATCGGTAGTAGTCGGCGAACTCATCATCCGGCGCGAGCATCGGATGTACCTCGCCGTCGCCCTTGATCTGCGTCGCCTCATAGATCGGCTCCCAGCGCATGCGCCGCTCTGCGTAGGCGGCATCAAGCGGCTCGCCATTCATGCGCTCGACTGCGAACATCAGGCCCTGGCTAAGGTTGCCGCCATGCGCGATGGCAAAAGCGCTGCCGCCGGTCTTCTCCTCGTAGCGCTCCATGTAGTCCCAGAGGTCCTCGGGGTCGGTGGAGTCGAAAATGCTGAACGGGATGACCTGCCGCGCTTCCTCGGCCCCGTCGCGGAAGATGACATTGCGGTGCAAGTTGCGCAGGTCAGGCGAGGAGGTCCACTCGAAACCATGGAAGGCGGTGAAGACACCCGGCTCGTTGTGGTGGTCGACGGCATCGATGATCTGGTTCCAGGCCTTCGCTAGAAGTTTCGGGTTCGGCATAGAATCCTCGAGCGCCGCGCCGGATTGCTTCCAGCCTTGGTAGGCTTCCCAGCCATTCCCGGATTTGACGAGATCGTGGTAGATTTTGCCCTGCGGATCCCGAAGCAGCTCGGGATCGGAGACCTCGATCATCGGCGCGAGACCCAAGTTCTCGGCGTGGTCTGCAACCACGAGAAAATCGAGCGGCCGGATCAAGCGTGCGGGAAGTCCCGTCGAGGAAATCACCTGCTCGCCCTTGGCGAAGCGCAGGGCCTCATCCGGTCCCAGCGTGTTGCCGATCATCCCCGCATCTGTGGAGTAACTGGTGTGGAGATGCGTATCACCGAAGAAGACCCGGTCGGGGTAGCTTTGGTGGAGATAGGGCGAGTATTCCGCGCCGCCGATCTTGATGTCTTCCTCGGTCACGGCGATGTCCTGCGCAGCGAGGGGTAGCCCGAGCACGACGCAGATTATGGAGGTGGAAACGAGACGCATGGCAATCTCCCTGGATTAAATAAGGGCGCGGCAAAGCGGGCGCGTCGGTGCAAAAATTCTGGAGCGGGTCGCTCGGCCAGAAACAATCAATTTTCACCATCACGGTAGCGTGAGGCTCGTTTAAGGGCAACCGCTCCGATCGGCGTGCAGCGCCAGGATTCCTGTTTTTGCGGCTCACCCAGAAACTGAGGCGCAATGGCATGACCGCATCTTCAACCGAGCAGACACAGATCAGGGCAAGGCCACCTCAAGGGTGTCGGAACGCTTGTGCCGCCAACGGCAGGAAGTCCGCACTCGGTGAATTCAGCTTCGGCTTGATGAACGGCGAGGTTTTCTAACCGGCCGTCGGAACCGATTGCGGCCAAAGCGTATTGAGAGCCCTTCTTGTCTGATGCTGCGCCTGAAATGTAAGACCGCTTAACGCAACATGGCGACCTTGCTGTCGGGCGGTAGACTGTGCTCTTCACTTCGTACAGCGTATCTAAAATTGAGCCGTGCGAAGATTTGCTCCAAATGCTTCGAAGGCTGGGAAGCGCTCCTCGGCCTGAGCTGAAACGCCTAATCGAATGGGCGTTCCAGGGCGATAACACTGTCAAGGACCTGCGCAACCTGACCATCGGGACCGCGCGCGTCGCGCGGGTAGTCCGCGATCTCGATCATGTTCCAATCGAACAGCGCTAGGGCGTCAGCAACGTCCTGCGCCTTGGGGAGCTGTATCTCCGGATCGCTCCATGCCCAGGGGGCGAGGCTTCCGTGCCCTGCGATCAAAAGGAGTCCCCCTGGCGCAACGAGAGTAGCCGCGGCACGGAGCAGGGCGGTACGATCAAATTCCAATGGCGTATGGGTGAACATTGAAAGAACCAGATCGAACGGGCCGTCAGGCAGCGTCGTGGAAAGGTCATGACGCAAACAGGTGACCTGCCTTACGACCCCGGCGGTCTCGGCGCTGCGTCGAACCGTATCGAGGGCTGTCTGCGATACATCTACGGCAACCACCTGCCATCCATTCCTCGCAAGCCAAATCGCATCATCGCCACGCCCGCAGCCAAGGTCGACGGCGCGGCCGGCAGGTCGTCCAGCGACGAGGCGTTCCAGTGCTGCGGAGGGGGTTCCACTGCTCGGTCGGGTCATCCCGGACCAATGGCGATCCCAGAACTTTTCCGCGGTGTCGGTATCGAGTATGGTCGGTTTCATGTGGCTTTCCTTCCTTGTTTGCGAAGGCTGTCGAGGCCAAGGAGCGCGAAGAGGATCATTGGATAAAGACAGGCGGCAATCATGGCACGGAGCGAAGCACCGTTCGCCGAAAGGCCGAAGTAGATGCCCGAGACAATTGCGATACCCAGTGTCGCGCCGATCTGCTGAAACGCCTGCAACGCGCCCGAAGCAGCGCCGGATTCTGCCGTAGCGGCCGTCGCCATCACGGACTGGAACAGGGCCACCACGACCGTTCCCATCCCGAGTCCGCAGACAAGGAGCGGGACAGTAAGGTGCCACGGCGCAATGCTGGCTCCGATCTGCAACAGCACCAGAGCAGTCAGCACCATGCCCGCCACAAGGAGTCCTGCGCCAACCCCGATCCTTCGAGGCAGCGGCCAATCGCCCACGCGCGACGCGTTCATCGAGGCCGCCATCACCCCCACCGGAAAGGCTGCCGTGGAAAGCCCGCTTTGCATGGGCGTTAAGCCGAGGGTCGATTGCAAGTAGACTGTCAGCACAAGGAAGAAGCCAGGAATGCCGGAAAACACGAACACGACCCGGCAGAGGCCCTGCAGGAAGGACGCATTTCGCAAAAGAAGGGTGGGGATCAGAGCTGTCCGGGCGCGACGATCTCGCCGCAGCATGTGGCCCACGGTCAACCCCGCCAGCGGCAAGGATGCGACAAGGAGTGCGATGATCGGCCATGGCCAGCCCATCGCGCGCCCCTCGACCAGGGGCAGGGCGAGGCAGACAGTCGTCAGCGCGAAGAGCGTCGTGCCGGTCCAATCCACCGCTTGCGACACGCCTCGTTCTCTTGGCACCGTGAACATCGAGCCTATGACGGCCACAATCCCCAAGGGCACGTTCACTATGAAGATGGCGCGCCAGTCCAAGCCCCAAGGATCGAGCGCGATTAGCCCGCCCCCAAGCACCGGTCCGGCAACCGATGCAAGGCTGGAAACCGCCGCAAACAGGCCGAAGACACGGGTCTTCTCCTCTTGCGGGAAGGTCACGTTCAAGATGGCCAGCACTTGTGGCACCATCACCGCCGCTGACAGCCCCTGCGCCAGACGTGCGCCGATCAGCATGGTGATGCTCAAAGCCCCTGCGCATGCAGCGGACGCGAGGGTGAAACCGATCATCCCCCAGATGAAGAGATGCTTGCGCCCCCAGCTGTCCCCGAACCGGCCCATGGGCAGCATCCCCGCCGCCAGCGCCAGCACGTAGATAGCCGCCACCCATTCCAGCTGTGTCGGCGTGGCCGCCAGGTCGGACTGAATGCGCGGCAAGGCGACGGTGACAATGGTTACGTCGAGGAGATTGATGAAACTGCCAAGGCAGAGGAACCCCATGGCAAGCCATCGGGCCCGCGGAGTGGGCACGGTCATGTCTGAACTCTGGTGTTTGGGTCGAATCTTTCGTAACATCGTATGACACGTTATTGGTGGGCGATCAACTCTCGCATCATCGAAAGTATCATGAGAGGTGTCATGCGAACCGACAGCCGCCTTCCCCGCGTCCTTCACGCGTTGCTGCATCTCGCCGAAATGGACCGCCCAGCTACGTCCGAGGAGATCGCGGTGATGCTGGGAACCAATGCCACCGTCGTGCGCCGCACCCTTGCAGGGCTTCGAGAGGCGGGGCTGCTCACTTCCACCAAGGGGCATGGCGGCGGATGGAGCCTGTCACGGCCGCTGAGCGAGATTTCCCTGCTGGATCTGTACAGCGCACTCGGCTCGCCGGAGCTCTTTGCGATCGCTCCTGACGAGGACCAGCCCACATGCCTGCTGGCCCGAGCAGCAAACACCGCCACGAATGACGCACTTCAGTCGGCGCGGCAGGTCTTCGAAGAGCGTCTCGCAGCTCTCACGGTGGCAGAGATTGTCAGACCATGAGGTGGCCTGAGCGACCGTTAGAGGTCGAGGCTTCGCTCACTCCCGGGCCGAAAGCTCTGCCGCACCTCCGCAGGTAGTCGATACTGATAGGCGATAACCGGCAGCTTCAGGCCGAGTCCGGCCGTAGAGGCAAACGTGTTTAGCGGCGGCTTTGTCCGCTCCTCGCTCGTCCAATGGTCTTGGGGTGAAGGTCCGCTTCACCGTGCGGGGCAACTCGAGAAGACTGTCGAGCTAGGGCTGGCTCCGGTCATGCAAAGCGCCTCGGGCCTCCGGCAGCAATGCGCAGGTAGCCGACATCGCACCGCTGAACACATTTCACGGAAGCTGCGGTTCAGGCTGAGCGCAGCGATCGACCCCTCCGAGCCCCAAGCGGTCATCGATTGCGACGGCGGTTTGCAGTCGCAGCAGAAAGTGCGGGGTAAGGCGCGCTTTAGGCGGGATCGGCGCCATTATTCAACGAGTTTCAGGCAGACCTTCGCTGACAAATATCTTTTATTCAAAACATGTTGCGTTTTGTGTGACCTATGGGAAAGTGTTGGGGATTCAACTTGAAGTTTACCGGCAGAGGATTTTCCAATGATGAAGCTGATCTCGGGCACGGTTGCGTCGGCGATCCTGCTCGCAACCCCGCTCCTTGCCCAGGAAGCCGACCGGCCCAACATCCTTGTCATCTGGGGTGACGATGTCGGCATGTACAACATCTCGGCTTACCATCGCGGCCTGATGGGCGGGTCGACCCCGAACATCGACAGGATTGCCGACGACGGCATGCTGTTCATGGACCACTATGCCCATCCGTCCTGCACAGCGGGCCGCTCAGCCTTCATTACCGGTCAGTATCCGATCCGGGTTGGTCTCGCGACCGTCGGCCTTCCCGGGGCCGAGCAGGGCATGAACGCCGCTGACCCAACGCTGGCGGAAATGCTAAAACCTCTCGGCTATGCGACCGGTCAGTTCGGGAAGAACCATCTGGGCGACCGCGACGAGCACCTACCCACCGCCCATGGCTTTGACGAGTTCTTTGGCATCCTCTATCACCTAAACGCCGGCGAATATTTCGAGCTTTATGACTATCCGGACGATCCCTCGATCCTGGGCGGGGGCGAACAGCGCGGCGTCATTCACTCCTGGGCCGAGGAAGACGGCTCTCAGCGGATTGAGGACAAGGGCGAATTCGGGGCCGAGCGTCAGAAAACTCTCGACTGGGAAATCCTCGAGGAATCCAAGCGCTTCATCACCGACGCTGTCGAAGCGGGCGATCCCTTCTTCGTCTGGCACAACACCACGCGAATGCACCTGAACACGCATCTTTCGGAAGAGTACGACGGCAAGAGCGGGTACGGGCTTTATGCCGATGGTATGATGGAGATGGATGACATCGTGGGTGAGTTGCTGAACCTGGTCGACGAACTCGGGGTTGCGGACAACACCATGGTGATGTTCTCCACCGATAACGGCGCCTATTCCGTCGCATGGCCGGACGGGGGCAACCATCCCTTCCGAGGCGAGAAGGGTGTCGGTGGCTATGAGGGCGGCTTCAAGGTGCCGATGATGGTCAAGTGGCCGGGCGTCATCCCCGAGGGAGAAAGTACGGGCGAGTTCATGTCGATGGAAGACTGGGTGCCGACGATCATGGCACAGCTCGGTCAGCCTGACTTAAAGGAAGAGCTCCTGACCAGCTACACCGCTGGTGAAAAGACTTTCGAGAAAATCCACCTCGACGGCTACGACCAGAGCGCGCTGATCAAGGGCGAGGGCCCGACCCAGCGCAACGAGTTCTTTTACTTCACCGAGACCACCCTGAATGGTGTCCGCTACGGCGATTACAAGCTGTTGTTCAAAAGTCAGGATCGCTGGTTCAACGGCGTACGGCAGGACTATGTCATCCCGCAGCTGGTGAATCTCAAGCTCGACCCATTCGAGCGCTTCACCGAGGCCCGAGGCTACGAAGATTGGCTCGAAGAGCGCTCATGGATCTTTACTCCGATGCTGGGTGTGGTCGGAGAACTGCTGGCGTCCCTACAAGAGTATCCGCCGCGGATGCAGAGCTTCGATTTCGACATCGACGAGATGGTCAAGGGGATTTCCCCGGCTCCGCACTGATGGCGCATTGAAACACAACATGCCCCCGGCAGGTTTCGCCGGGGGCTTTGCATTTCAAAGCCTATCAGCTCCACACCCGTTTCATTTTTGCGTGGGCAGCGAAGAACCGCCGCCGGGCCCTCGCGCGCCGACCTTTACAGATGCGGCGAACGGCAGGAAGGTCCGCCCTGCCGACCTTCATCCTCCGAAAATGCTGCGCGATGGACGAATGGCCGGTCTGGTGAAGCTGCACCGCAGCGATCGGCCAGGGACTGAACGGTAGGTAATGGGATGTGCCGGCTGCTTCCCCCACCGTTGGGTTATCCTGCATTGGGATCATCCGCGCCAAAGGAGAAGCAGCCATGTGTGCGAAGAAGACAGGAAGCATTGAAGACTTGGCGGTTGTCGGCATCGACATCGGCAAGGATACATTCCATCTGGTCGGTTTCGACTGCTCGGGTCAGCTGGTTTTGCGCAAGCAGATCAAGCGGCTTGCGCTGGAGGCAACGTTCGAGAAGTTGCCGCAATGTGTGGTCGGGATGGAGGCTTGCCTCAGCGCCCATTTTGTCAGCCGAACGCTGCGGCGGATGGGGTTCGAGCCACGGATCATCCCGGCGATTTACGTGAAGCCGTTCAACAAGGGTCAGAAGAACGATTACAACGACGCCGAGGGGATCGCCGAAGCCGCTCTGCGGCCGAACCTGCGGACGGTGACGGAGAAGAGCCAGGACCAGCTCGACCTTCAGGCCCTGCACCGGGTGCGCGCGCGGCTGGTGTCGCGGCGCACGGCGACCATCAACCAGATCCGGGCCTTCCTGATCGAGCGGGGCATCACCGTCAGGTCGGGGCTGCGGGCGCTGAAGAATTCCTTTGAGACGATCCTCGAACAGCGGCGGGACGAGTTCTCGCCCCGGATGCGAGGTATCCTGATCGGGCTTTACGGCGACTGGCTCTGGCTGGACAAACGGATCGAGGATGTCTCCGACGAGATCGAAGGGATCAGCCGAACCGAAGAGAACTGCGCCAACATCATGACAATACCCGGCATCGGGCCAATGATCTCGACGGCGATGGTTGCGGCCGTCGGCAAAGGCGAGGCATTCGACCGGGGGCGCGATTTCGCCGCCTGGGTTGGCTTGGTGCCCCGACAGTTCAGCACCGGCGGGCGAACGATCCTCGGCCGGATCACCAAACGCGGCAGCCGCTATCTGAGGATGCTGTTCGTGCAAGCTGCGAAAGTGATCATGATGCGCCCTCACCGATGGTCCGACTTCAGTTTCGGCCCGTGGCTGACCGAGGCAGTCGCCCGTATGCCGCGAAACAAGGCGGCCATCGCGCTTGCCAACAAGCTGGCTCGGACCGCCTGGAGCCTTCTGCGGCACGGCACCCGGTTCGACGCCTCACAAGACGCGGCGATGGAAGCGATTTGACGCCTTCCACAGCCACCAAGGAGTTCGCGATAGAGACGACAGCATGGAACGGAGAAGATACGCCCCCAGAGTCTGACGGCCCAAATGGTCATTTTGGACCTTGCCGGTAATGAGACCACGGCGCGTGCGTAACCCCATCAAGGCCACGGCCCGCGAGCCGATCAACAGGCCGGATACATATGAGCGATTTCCGAAGTCGTGCCAAATTCTTGATTGCGAACAGCAGCCGGCACATACATCTGGGCCGATCCCACTTGACCGGTGGCGCGACTTGAAGACTGCTAAAGAGCATCAATGAACAGGCATAGGTCGCAGCATATCATCGGAGTCCAGGTGGAGTGCGCTGCGCCAGAGCGGCGTTTTGAACACATGACAGGCCTGTTTGCCGAGTGCATCTTCGCGGGTCTCTTTCAGAAATCCCGCCCATTCGAGCGGTCGCAGCACGCAGGATGAGAACGCCGCCATTTCTCGCCACCCTGCAGTGTGCCAATCTTCGGGCTCGCCGTAGAAGATTTTGAACAAGGCAGCCTCGGTCGTGCCAAAATCTGCCTCGACGTTAATCACATTAATCCAGACATCCCATGTTCCGAACGGACGGTCCTCAAAGCGCGCATAGGATGAGTGATCCATCCGGAGCAGAAAGTATGGGATCAGCTCAGAAAACAGTAGAGCCGGGGCTTGCGCCAGCTCTGTACCGCGCTTGGTCAGCCGAAACTCACCCTTGAAGTGACGGCCCAGGCGCAGAGAAATCAGTAAGAAATGCAGAATCTCAAGCGGCGGAAACTCGTATTCATTGATCACCTTGTTGTAGCGAAACATCTCTTCGGCGGTTTTGCCTGGCCAGTCGAAATTCTCGACGGCCCAGTGGACGAAGATGCGCTTGAAGGCCATGTTCTTGGTGAGGCCGATTGCCCCATGCGTGCGCGTATAATGTAGCGTCAGGAGAGCGCCACGGAGCAGTGGCGAATGCGCGAGATCGGGATGCCCGTCAGCAAGAGTGCGGAAATTGATCATGCCAGGATGCTGCCACAGACCGCTCTTGAACTCCATGATCCCGCGCGTGCGCATTCTCTGCTTGGACAAGTTCGCGACCGCAGTGAATGGCCGGTTAGCTGGGCCCAAACTTAGCATGCCAACTTTTCGGGGAACGACGGCTTAGGCCCGTCGCGTCCGGCACCGCGGGAGCGGAAGACCTGGGAGGTAGTGCCCGTCCCTATCGAATAAGAAGCGGTGCGACCGCCTAGAGTTTGGATAGACAACCCGCGAGGCAGTCCGACCGCCCCCATAGGGTGGCTTCGCCGATCATGAGCGGGACGCCACATGCAACCCCACAAAGGAAAACGGCGGAGCAAGAACTCCGCCGTTTCTATAAATCGACCTGTGTCAGAAGTTAGCCTTTGGGGGAGTGATTTCCCCTTGACACCCTTTGCGCACGCTTATGCTTCGTTTTGCGCACTCATATGCTTGCTCTGACTCTGACAGTCAGAGAAAGCAGATGAATGCGCAAAATCAATCACTTCCGATTCGGCGCCAGGAATCCATAAACATTTTCAACAACTTGTCGGACGCGATTCCCAGAGTGAAAGCATATGCCTGCGCAGAAACCAAAAACCTGCGCAGCTTCAGAGGGTTAGCTCATGCGGGCATCCGGACGCCAACTTCCAGGCATGAAAAAACCCGCGCCGAAGCGCGGGTTTCTCGAAGACCGAATTGTCCTGGAAGATCAGGTGCCGATGGCGGCCCGGAACGGCTTGTCCCTCCGGAACATCCGCTCGTAGCTGTCATGGGTGAACGGTGTCGCCAGCTGGTTCATTCCGGTTTTCTCACACCAAGCCGCCACGAAATCCGACCGTTCAACCATCCCTTCCCTCCTGGCAACGGCAAGTGCCACGGCATCGACGACCATGTCGATGACCAGCCCCACCTGAATGCGCCGGCGGTCGCAAGGCGGTGCAGGAAATCTCCCGTCGGTAGACTCGCATCGACATCGAGCCCCGCGCTGATCGCGTAGCTGCCGACGATCTCGTTGAGGGTTTCGTAGTCCTGTGCCGGATGCCCGGGTGCGCTGCTCAGATCGATTTCCTGAAACTCGATCCTGGTCATCAGCCGATCGAGCTGCGGCTCGCGTTGCACATAGCCTCCCAGTTCCGGAACACCCGAAAGGATCAACATGAGGGGCCAGTCATGTGACTTCATGAGCGTCTTGAAAGCATCCAGGACGCTCAGAACCTCGGCATCTGACTTTCCGCGCATGATATGCTGGGCTTCGTCGTAGTAGATCCCGACGACGCCCTGGAGCTTGGCCTGCTTGACGACCAGATCCCAGATCTCAAACTGGGTTTTGCGCGTCTTGTTCGTAATGGGATAGCCCAAGGCGTGCAGCGTCTTGCGACCAAGGTCCTTCCAACTCCCTTTCGCCTCCAGCACGCAGCTAGCAAACCGCGCATCCTTGCCGTCAGGCATGCGAACAGCGCTCTCGTTGAAGCGGTTCAGCATGTCCGAGATCTCGGCTGTCTTGCCAGAACCAGATCGCCCCGTCACAAGGAGGCTGCGTGCCTCGAAGCCCTTCCCGGACTGCAGACGCCCCAGGTGGCGACTGAAGAGCTGCGCGAAGGTCTGCTGAAGTTCCTCGCCCCTGGCGAGCGGGAAATGACGCTGCGCCAGGTCCGCATTCAAGTTTGCCAACGAGGGAATGATGAAGGGGTTGGTCACAGTTTGCTATCCTTGATGGGGAGGAAGGTCATGGTCTTGATGTCGTCAGGGCCTGGCGCCGAAGTGGCCCCCTTCTCTGGGGGTACATCCGTCGGTCCAGCGGACTGTGGCGGAGGTGCGCTTGCCCTGAGAGGCGTCGATGCGGACGGGGGCCTGAACGGTGCCGCACCGGCGGGGCGTGCCGGCACCACACCCGACGTGCGGCCCCTGCTCATGAGGTGCCCGGGTGCGGCAGTCGCACCGACATAGGCGGCGGGGCGCGCTTCGACCTGAAGCAGTTTGCTCGCGCGAGCCTCGAGCTGTGCGAGCGTCTGGTAGCTCGACGGATCGCGGGAATCGGGGAAGAAGCCGGATTCAAACGCGCGACGCTTCATCGCTTCGCCCAGGTGTCGATCATGGAGTTCCCGCAAGCTCGGATTGGACTTCGTCGCAGCCTCCATGATTTCGATGGCTTCTTCGAGCGTCTGGTCCTTGAAGACGGTCATGCTAAGGCGGGCTTCAATCACGGCGTCTTCACCCTCGGCAGTGACATGGACCTTCCGCAGGTCGTCGGGATCGAGGTGAACGGTGACCCGCTTTGGGCTCCCCGCTGCAAAGCGTTGGAGTTCCGTAGAGTTGAACGGGATATTGAACGCCCTTACCCCTTCTGACGTCGTGGTTGCCTGGACCTTCGCGCCCAAATGCAGACACCGGTCGCGCTGCGACGGCGGTTCCATCGGGCCGTAAAGCTTCAGGGCCTCTTCCTGCTTCTGACGAGGGGTCGCACCGTACATCCCGGTGCCGCGATGCGGCCGGAAGGGATACTCATCGATGAAGTATCGTGTGAGGGTGCCATAGAGGTCGTCATGGCTGATTTCGGCCGAGGGCTTGGGCTCGTAGCCGGTCAGTTCGCCAGGGCGGCTACCAGTGTACCCTGGCCGGAAGTTCAGCACGTCCCATTGCGTCGTGCCGAAAAGCCGCTCGACCATCTGCTTGTCCATTGGCTGGTGCGCGCGCGCCGTCATCACGGTCATGCCCATTCCGAGCTGACCCGCATAAACGTCTGCATTCCGGGTGGCCGTGCCATTGTCCGCCAGCGCAAGTCCCAGGCGGACGGGCGGCACGGGATCCTGTTTGCAGCCGTATCGCACCTTCTCCTTCGTTTTGTCCCGCGTCGCCATGCGAAGCAGAGCCTTGCTGTGATCAGCATCGGCCGTTTCAGACATGACCCAGCCCAGCACCTCGCGGGTCGCGATATCAAGGATCACATGGAGCCAGCAGCGTCGGATCTCATTGTCCGCAAGCTCCTGCGGAGCTTCCTTGGGATCGATAACCTCAGCACGTACGACACCATCGCCGGAGGTGAAAATTGACAATAAGTATTGATCCGTTTCGAACTTCTCACCGAATCCCAGGGCGCGCACATCGGTAGAACCAGCTCCCTTGGTGTTGGTCCCATGCCGCGCTCCTCCGCGACCGATCACGGTCACGACACCAGAAATCGCCTTCGCACGCGTGCGGATCGTCGTGATCGAGGGAAAGTTGATGACTTGCGCCATCTCTCGGGGAGAGCGGTGAAAGACTTTTGTCGCCAGCTTGTAAACAGATGCCAATTTTGGCTGCTTAGGATCATGCCAACGGTTCAGGACGTAGTCGATGAACCGCTCTTGCCATTCGCAGAGCCTTGGCTCCCGACGCCCCTTCATGCGGTCACGATCCGCCAAGACGATTGGGTTCTGATCGAAGCGATGATAGACGTCGCGGTAGCTGGCTAGGGTCCGACCTTGCGGGACATCGAAGCCGCTTGCGAGCTTCCCGCCGCGGCGTGTCCCGAGAAAATTGTGCCCAGGCGCAAGCTTTTCCGCGCGGGTCAGTAGCAAACGGCGATGTGTACCGTCCTTGTTCATGCTGCGCTGGGTGAGCTTCACGCCCTCGGCGCGCAGCTCGTTCTGAGCGATAACAAGGGCGAGGCGCGCCTGGACAATCCGCTGGTCTTTTTCCGAAAGCTGCTCAACGCACTCGAGGCCGTCGGTATGCTTGAGCAGGGCCTTCCGCTTTTCAACATCGGCCGGTTTGATGACCTCGCAATCCCGGTGTCGGATTGCAGTCTCCACCCGCTCAAGCGGCAGCGTGAAACACTCGCCGGTTTCCTTGCATTCCACCGCATAACCGCTCTCCTCGCGAACCGACACCGTCAGTTCGCGACCATCCAGCTTCAGGATGGATCCTTTGGGGATGTTGTAGAGCGGTTGCGAGGTCATGCGTTCAGCGCGACCCGGGAGGGGTAATCAATGACCCCATGCATGTCCGTCCAGAGCACATTCTGACCGATGAGCCGCATCGCCGCCTGGTAGCAGCGCCACGGCTCCATGTCGCAATTCGCGATCAGGTCGCTCAGGTACCAATAGCTGGTATTGCGTGCGGCTTCCTCGACGAGCGCATCCGCGTCATCGTCCGACACCTGCAGATAGTCCCAGATACGGCGAAGGTTGTCGCGATAGGCGCGCGTGTAGTCATCGGTGCAGACGACCATGCAGTCGTCAGCAAAGTCCTCGGTGACCGCGGCGAAGATGTCGTCGATTTCGTCCTGGGTTTCGCGCCTCGCCAAGCTCGTCGCGTTGCGGACGAAGACCGCGCGCCGGTAACCGTCCCGGAAGGTCAGCCGCAAGTCGAAGTGATGGGGGTACACTCCCTTCTGGCGACGGCAATAGTAGTAAACAGGGGCAAGCTGCACTTCCAGTCCATAGAGTTCGGGGCTGCGAAGGGCATCCAGGGTGACGGCATATTCGGAATCGCCATCGAAATGGTAAACCTGCCGGATGCCGCCCGTCATCGGCGTTGCCAGAGCTGTCGACACCCGCTTGGCCGTGTCGCTGCGGTTCAGGGGATTAAGAGCACCTGCATAGGGGAGCACCCCGTGGATCGGTGCCACCACTAGGGCGGGCTGTTCCTTTTTGGGTGCCGGTTGGTCCTGCAACCAGTCTTCGTAATTCGACATGCCGTCTCCGTTCCCGGAAACGAGGCGTTTCCGGGGTAGTCATCTTTTCATCCTGGAGCTCAGACCGCGCTTGCCCGGACCGTTTTCGGCCTCTAGCTTGGCAAGTGATACACGGGCGATCTTTGCCCCAACTTCCAGGCGCGCACCCGAGGGTGCGCGTTTTCTTTTGCGCAGGACCTGGCCCTCGTGGACCGCCGACCTTGCACAAGGGGAAGGTCCGCGAATCCGCTGAAAATCCAAAACAGAAAAATGCGCCAGGCCTTGAAGGCTCTTGCTGAATTAGAGTCAACCTACTGAAAATGCGAAAAAATATCGTGTGTATTTTCTTGAAGTGGCCATGTCGAAGACCGCAGGCACAACGTTCTAGGAGCCGGCAGGACGATGGCGGACATGTTTTCGCAAGGCCATGCACAGAACATCGCGAGAAGAAAGTTGCAGCTCTCCCGCCGAGTGGTCATCTTTGACGGAAACAAAGTGGCAATTAGATCGCGCCCTGGTTGCGCGCCGCGCCGCTGTCGACGTTCCCGCAAAATCCGCGCAACTCGGGCGCCGGCGAAGGGCGAGCCGATGGGTGCAGATAGTCCGTCGGTTTGAAGATCGGCAAGTTTGTATCCTTGGCGGGAACAAACTCTAAAAGCGTTAAACCTCGGTCTCAATGCTTTGAAATGGAAGCCGCCCGGCCTCAGCTTTTCACTTCGCTATGGCAGGTATCCTGATGAGACAGCTTTGCTCCGCGCACATGCAGTATAACCCGCAGGAATGCACCAGCAATAAATTTGCCTTTGAACTACTGATCGAGCACTCCGATAAACCTCTCGACATCAAGCAATCACTTAGAGGAACGACCCATTGGACCAGGCCGCGACAGTGTCTTCCCGAGACTACCAAGCCCCATATGAGATTGTCGGAGAACTTGCGCGCTACGTAGTTCAAGCGCGTGACGCCGCAGTGCCCTCCGCGGCCAAGGATCCCGCGCTACAGTGTATATTTGATCTCATCGTGGCTTCCATCGTTGGATTTAGCGACCCGGGACCGACCTCACTTCGCCAAGCCGCCGTAGAGCTTTACGCACCCGGCCACGCTACGATCTGGTTCGCCGACCAGACCCGCAGCGCTATAGGTGCGGCCTGGGCCAACAGCAGCGCTGCGGCAGCCAAGGATCTCGATGACGGCAACCGTTTTGCCGCCGGTCATCCGGGCGCCGCGATCATTCCCGCGGCCCTGGCTACCGCGCAGGAGGTCGGCGCAACGCTAGACCAGACCCTCGCCGCTATTGTCCTCGGCTACGAGGTCGCGGTGACCGTCGGCTCGGCGCGCACGACCTACGGCAGCTCGGGAACTTGGACGCCGTTCGGTGTGGTGGCCACAGTCGCCGCGCTGCGCGGCACCCCACTTGGGGCCATTGAGCACGCGCTGGCGATCGTCGGCGAAAGCGCCCCTAACCAAAGCTTCGCAGGCGGACCTTCGCCGCGCATCCCGCATCCCGAAGGGGCCTCCATCAAGGAAGGCATCCCCTGGGGCGTTGTCACAGGCATGACCGCAGTCGTCATGGCCGAAGCCGGCCACACCGGACCGCGCAACATTCTGGACAGCCGCCGCCACTACGTCTTCCCCGAGGACCTGCGCCTGGGCGCTGCACTGCACATTTGCCAGACTTACTTCAAGCCCTACGCATGCTGCCGCCACATCCACGCGCCGCTTGCCGCCTTGCATCAGGTGATGGCAGATCACGGGGTCAGCGGAGCGGAAATCGACGCGATCCACGTCGAAACCCATCCTCCTGCCTTGCGCATTTCGAATAAGGCCGATCCGGTGAACCTGGTCGACGTGCAGTACAGCATACCCTTCGACCTGGCGCTGTCCGCGTTGCACGGGCCAGAGATGCTTACACCGGTGACCGAGGCTTCCCTTTCGCTTCCGGGCGTCAGGGAGCTGGCCCGGAAGGTCACGCTGGAGGCGAGCGACGCATTCGCCGAGTCCTACCCCAACGAGATCCTTGGCCGCGTGACCCTGACCTGTGGGGACCGCGTTCTGACCTCGGCACCAACCCCGCCCGAGGGTGAGCCGCTGATGAGCTGGCAAGAACTGGACACCAAGTTCCGACGTGCCACCCGCCTGGCGCTTCAGATGGATCGGCAGCAGGCGATCTTGGGCGCAATAGCATCCCTCAAGGCCGGAGAGATGCGCCCGCTTCTGTCCCAGCTTTCCACACCGCTTTGACCGGAAAACGCCGGCCCCTGTCTGGGACCGGCGTTCACCCTTTTTCGTGCGAGGCGCCTGCGCCCTACGCCAGACCAAGCAGCGCCCGAAGCCCCGATGCGCCCTCTCGCGGCAGCAGGTCGTTCAGGGCTCTGTAATTCCGGCCGTGGCAGGCGCCAAGGATCTTGATGCCACTTTCGTGCAGCGGCGCGGGAACGCCTGCCATCTCTGCAAGCATGACCAGCGGCACCAGGCCGAAAGGCACGTCTTCGGTGATGTAGCGGGTCTCGGGATCGACCGGCCCCAGAGGATCGGTTCCGGCCGCGACACGTGCGCGGAATACCGCGTCCAGCCCGCCCTCTGCCTGCGGCCTCACCCTGCGGCCAAAACCGCGAGCAATCGCCAGCCGCTCTGCATCCAGCCCTTCAAGGAAGCGGGCGACGGAAGGCGTCATCAGCGAGTTCTGATGCCACTGCTCCCCGGTCTCTATCCGGGTCAGGTTGCACAGAGCCATGGCCAGGTGAGTCTGCGGGTTGAGGTTGCTGAGGGCGTTGTCCAGAAGGTCGCCGCCATGTTGGAACCGCGGACCAAAGAGCGCCTCGCAAAGCGCCAGGGCGCCGGCGATGTCGCCCCCCGGCAAAGTGCAGATCTCTACCCGCTTGCGCAGCGCCCCCACTCGGATCGCCGGAGGTTCGGGGCTCTTGCAGGTCATGGCGGTGGTGTTCCAGCAGATCACCGGCAGGGACAGGCCCCGCGCGTGCAACGCTTGCCCGAGGTGCAGCGCCGCAAAGGACAGGTGGGCGCTTACGATGATGCTCTGCCCGTCGCGCAGATGCGGCAACAGCGCGTCCAGCACGGCGCGGTGGCCAGTGGCCGGCAAGGCCAGGATGAGGACTTCTGCCTGGGCCAGCTCTGCGATATCCGCGGCCAGCTTGGGTGCGAAACGCTC
This sequence comes from Alloyangia pacifica, assembly GCF_003111685.1. Lineage (NCBI taxonomy): Bacteria > Pseudomonadati > Pseudomonadota > Alphaproteobacteria > Rhodobacterales > Roseobacteraceae > Alloyangia > Alloyangia pacifica. The sequence continues at coordinate 1,274,888 of NZ_CP022190.1, forward strand.
CTCGACAGCGCCTGAAACGACAAGTTCAGTTACCACCCGCAATTCTGCACCGGAAACGCCGCGCGGCGACCACATCCGGGGGCAGTGACCCGCGTTGGAGAGATAGGCGAAGTAGGCGCGAGCGATATTGCCCGCGCCGACGATACCGACGTTCATGGAGCTTCCTTCGGGTGCGTGCGCCGCTCCCAAGGGAACGACGCGCTGGCGTTTGCTTATGTTCAGAAGAGGTGACAGGCGACCTGCCGTCCCGGCGCGATCTCCTTCGTGGCGGGCATGCTTTCTCGGCACGCCGCGATAGCGCGCGGGCAGCGGGTGTGGAACGGACAGCCCGAGGGCGGGTTGGCCGGTGACGGGATCTCGCCCGCGATGCGCGGCGGCTTCACCCGGTTCGCCGGGTCCGGGATGGGGGAGCTTTGCCGCAACAGCACCGTGTAGGGGTGCGCGGGATCATCCATGATCTCCTGCGTCGGCCCGCTTTCCACCACATGGCCCAGGTACATCACGCAGGTCGTGTCGCAGAAGTGCCGGATCACGCCAAGGTCATGTGACACGAAGAGGAAGGACAGCGTCCGCTTTTCGCGCAGGTCGTCCAGCAGCCGCAGGATCTGCGCCTGAACCGATACGTCCAGCGCCGAGACCGGTTCATCCGCAACCACCAGGTCCGGTTCCAGCACAAGCGCACGCGCGATGCCGATCCGCTGGCGCTGCCCGCCCGAAAATTCGTGCGGGAAGCGGTCCATCGCATCGCGCGGCAGCCCGACTTCGGACAGGATCGCCTCGGCCCGGGCTCGGCGATCGGCCGAATCCCCGATGCCATGCACTTTAAGCGGCTCTTCCAGCGTCTTGCGGATACTCCGGCGGCTGTTCAACGAGGCATAGGGGTCCTGGAAGATGAACTGCATGCGTTGGCGCAGGCGGCGCATTTCGGCCGGCGAGGCAGAAGCCACATCGATGCCGTCGAAGGTGACGCGGCCGGCGGTCGGTTCCTCCAGCCGCAGGATGGCGCGGGAAGCGGTGGACTTGCCGCAGCCGGATTCCCCTACCAGCCCGACGCTGGAACCGGGAGCGACCGAAAGGCTGACGTTTTCTACTGCGCGCACCGTACGGGCCTTGCCGCCCAGGAACCCGCCCCCGATGGTGAAGTGCTTTTTCAGACCCTCGACTTGCAGACCGCTCATGCTGCTACCTCCGCCTTTGCGCGCAGGATGCAGCGCGCCTGGTGATCGGAGCCACCTGCCCCGCTGATAGGCCCGAGAGCCGGGTGACGGCCGCACTCCGGCCGGGCATAGCCGCAGCGCGGCGCGAAGTGGCAGCCTGCAGGCCGCGCGGTGATTGAGGGCACCGAACCGGGGATAGGCTCCAGCGTGTCGGCCCGCCGGTCCACACGCGGCATCGCCCGCAGGAGTGCCTCCGTGTAGGGATGGGCCGGGTTCGCGAAGAGCTGCTCGCAGTCCGCCGTCTCGACGATTTCGCCTGCGTACATCACTGCGACGCGGTCCGCGATCTGGGCCACGACACCGAGGTTGTGGGTGATGAAGATCACCCCCATGCCGCGTTCGCGCTTCAGATCATCCAGCAGGGTCAGCACCTGGTGCTGCACCGTCACGTCCAGCGCAGTAGTGGGTTCATCGGCCAGCAACACCTTCGGGCGACAGGCCAGCGCGATGGCGATCATCGCCCGCTGTCGCATCCCGCCCGAGAACTGGTGCGGATATTCGGTGATCCGCCGGCCCGGGTCAGGCACGCGCACTTCGTCCAGCAGATCACGCGCTTCCTTCAGCGCCGCGCCATGGCTCATGCCACGGTGGATCGTCAGGACCTCGGCAATCTGGTCACCCACGGTCATCGTGGGGTTCAGCGATGTCATCGGCTCCTGAAAAATCATCGCGATCTCGTTGCCGCGGATCTGGGCCATCTGCCGTTCGGACAGCTTTGCCAGGTCGCGTCCTTCGAAAAGGATTTCGCCGCGACCGATCCGGGCGCCCGCCTGTGGCAGCAGCCGCAGAGCCGACAGCGCAGTAACGCTCTTGCCGGAACCGCTTTCGCCCACCACTGCCAAGGTTTCATTGGCGGCAAGCGACAGGTCCACATCCTGGATGGCGGCATGCCAGCGGCCGTTCACCCGGAATTCCGTGGTCAGGCCGTGAATGTCGAGAAGAGCAGTCATGACTCACCTTTCAGTTTCGGGTCGATGGCGTCTCGCAGGGCGTCACCCAGGATGTTTAGCGCCAGCACGGTCAGCAGGATCGCCAGAGACGGGAAGACCACCAGCCACCAGGACGACAGGATGTTCTCGAAGCCTTCGCGGATCATCCCGCCCCAAGTGGCAGTCGGCGGCTGCACCCCCAAGCCGATGAAGGACAGCGAGGCTTCGGTGCGGATCGCGCTGGCCATCCAGAGCGAGGCGACGACGACGATGTCAGACAGGATGTTGGGCAGGATATGCACGCCCATGATCCGCAGGGGAGAGAAGCCGAGCGCCCGGCCCGCTTCCACGTATTCCTTCCGCTTGGCCGAGATAGTCGGCGCTCGGGCGATGCGCACGAAAGGCGCGGTTTCGGTAATCGCGATGGCGATGATCAGGTTTTCCAGGCTCGCCCCCAGCATCGCCGCGACCATGAGGCCCAGCAGCAGTGTCGGGAAGGACAGCATCACGTCGACAATGCCCATGATCACCTGGTCGACCATGCCGCCGACATAGCCCGCGAAGATCCCGATGGCAGAGCCCACCGTCATCGCGATCAGCACCGACAGGAACCCCACGGCGAGCGAGATGCGGGTGCCGTACAGCAGGCGCGAGAGCACATCGCGTCCATAGCTGTCGGTGCCAAGCCAGAATTCCGGTGACGGACCTTCCAGGCGATGCAGAATGTTCTGTTGCAGCGGATCATGCGGCGCCAGAAGCGGCGCGAATATTGCCGAGAGCAGGATCAGCGCCAACAGCCCGACACCCACCCAGGACAGGCGATTGCGGTTCAGGGTCTGCAGCACGACATTGGGTTTGCGGACGGGGATGGTTTCAGTCACGGCGGTCATCAGGAATAGCTCACTCTGGGATCGACGACCGCGTAGATCAGGTCGGTCAGGATGTTCACGAGGATCACGAAGCTGGCGAAGATCACCATCAGCCCCTGCAGCAGCGTGTAATCACGTGCCTGCAATGCACCCAGGATCAGCTTGCCCAGGCCCGGACGGGTGAAGACCATTTCCACCAGCACCGAATTGCCGATCAGCGTGCCGAAGTAGAGGCCAACAACAGTGACCACGGGGATGAGCGCGTTGCGCAGACCGTGCCGCATAATCAGGCGACGCGGCGGCACGCCCTTGGCACGGGCGGTGCGGATGAAATCCTCCCCCAACACGTTCAGCATCGACGAGCGCGTCACGCGGGTGATGTAGGCCGTCATGATCAGGCCAAGGTTCAGCGCCGGCAGAGTCAGGTTGCGGATATGATCCCCGAAGCTGTCGGACGCGGTCGACATGACCGGGAACCAGCGCAGGTAGACCGCGAAGGCCAGCAGCATCAGAATACCAGACACGAAGCCCGGGAAGGAAAGGCCGGTCAGCGACAGGATCCGCGACAGGTAGTCCGGCCAGGCATTGCGGCGCAGCGCCGCCACCATGCCAAGCGGCAGACCGAAGATGGCACCGATGATGACCGCCGCCGCTGTCAGCTCCAGCGTATAGGGCAGCACGCGGGCGACCTCTTCCAGCACCGGCCGCCCGCTGCTCATCGAGACGCCGAAGTTGCCGCCCAGCATGTCCCGCAGGAAAGCCAGGTACTGCACGCCAATCGGCTGATCGAGCCCCAGCTTGGCGCGCAGCGCCGCCAGCGACGCTTCGCTTGCCTGGTCGCCCAGCATGGCCATGGCCGCATCGCCCGGCACCAACCGGACCAGTACGAAGACCATGGTCAACATGGCCAGAAGTGTCGGGATCGCGGCCAGCAATCTCCTTAAGATGTATCTTGTCATGCGGCTTTCCTGTTGGTTGCCAGCCGGCCCGGATCAAAGGCCGACAGTTCGGTTCTTGTACGCCCGGTCTCTGCCAGGTCTGCGATCACCCGTCCGACGGACGGGACCAATTGGAATCCGTGCCCGGAGAATCCGAAGACATGAATCAGCCCCGGGGCCCGACGGGACGGTCCTATGACGGGCAGCAGGTCGGCGGTGGCCGCCTCCATGCCGGCCCAGGCCCGGACAAGGCGCAGGTCCGCGACCCAGGGGAAGAGGGCCAGGGTCGTGGACATGGCCCCCGAAAGCGCGCCGAAGTCCACCGAGGCCGAACCACCGCCGGGGCGCAACCGTCCTTGGACCCCACCGCCGATCAGAAAAGTGCCATCCGCGGTCTGCTTGAACGACAGCTTGCGGTTCTGCGCCGAGATGACCGGGCCAAGGCAGGGTTCGCAGCGCTCGGTCACGATCATCATCGAATTCTTGATGCCAACGTCCAGCGGATCGCCGGCCAACTTGGCGATCTGGCGCCCCCAGGCTCCGGCGGCATTGACGACCGTAGGGGCGACATGGGTGATGCCGCCCGCCACGACGGTCCAGCGCGTTTCTTCACGGGCCAGCCAGGTGACGGTGTGGTTTTCAAGGATCTCCACGCCGGTGTCTAGGCAGGCCGCGCGAAAGGCCCGGATGGTGCGATGCGGGTCGGCAGAGCCATCACGCGCGACATAGGCCGCGCCAAGCGCGCCGGGCTGCATGACCGGCACCAGTTCAGCCAGGCGGTCCGGGCCGATCCAGCACTCGTGGTGCATCCCCAGGGCCTCCAGCCGCGCGATACGGGCCTTGATCCGGGCCTCGGCATCCGCATCCATGGCCACCTGCACCTGTCCACCCGCGTGAAAGCCGCAGTCGTCGCCCACGAGGGTTGTCATGTCCTCCCACTGGGCCTGGGCCTCAAGGCTCAGCGGCAACTCTTCTACTGCACGATTGAGGCTGCGCACGCCGGCAGCCGTCGCGCCCGAGGCATGACGCCCGGTGAAGGCGCCCTCCAGCAGGACCACGCGCAGCCCGCGCCGGGCAGATTGCAGCGCCGCAGAGAGCCCATGCAGTCCGCCACCGATCACGATGAGGTCGGTGCGTGCCTTCATGTCTTGGCCTTCCCGAGGGACGCCAGTTCGCCCAGCGTCACGGGCTTCAACGGCGGGCGGATGTTGTGGAAGCCAACCTCGGCGCGCGGGAGGTCATGCGCCTCGGCGATCAGCCGCGCGACAGTATAGCCACACTGGCGGCCCTGGCAGGGCCCCATGCCGGCGCGGGTTTCGGCCTTCACCCGGTTGGGATCTGCCGCGCCACGGCGGGCTGCGGCGCGGATCTGGCCCGCGGTCAGCTCCTCGCAGCGGCAAACGATGGTGTCGTCGCTGATCTTGCCCTCGGGCGCGGGATAGAGGCTATCGAGCAGCGGCCGCGCAGCGCGTGCCTTCGACAGGGCGCGATCGCCCGCCGCCCGGGCTTGCCGCGCCTTTGTGTCCTCTAGAACACCCAGCGACCGGGCAATGCCGATGGCTGCCAGCGTCCCCTTGGCCAGCGCCGCCTTGGCCCCGTCGATCCCCGCCGCGTCGCCCGCGACGAACAGCCCGCTGCGCGTGGTTTCCCCCCAGGCATCCAGCACGGGCCGCAGCGATTTCTGCGTGTCGGACCAGGCGTGCTCACACTGCAGGGAAAGGGTCGGGTGAACCGAAGGCACCAACCCCTCGTGGATCAGCAGCACCCCTGCGGCGGCCGATTTCTCGCCTTCGGGGGTCTGCCAGCGGATACGTTCGAGGCGCTCGCCGCCCTCGGCGCGAAGCTGCGTGACCCCGGTTTCGCGGCGCAGCCCCGACAGCCGTATCCCGGCCTGCCAGCCCAGACCCTTTACCAGGCTCTTCCAGTCGCGCAGGGCACCGTTCAGATGCGGCAGCCCCCGGCGCAGCGTGTCGCGCGGGGCGGTATCGAGAAAGCCTTCGATCTGGCCGCCCAGCTTACGGAGCTGGTGGGCGTAAAGCAAAGGCAACGGGCCCGCGCCAGAAATCCAGACCGGTCCTTCAGGCAGCAGACCGCCGGATTTCAGAAGGATCTGCGCCGCGCCAACGGTCATCACACCGGGCCGGGTCCAGCCCGGGAAGGGCACGGGCCGCTCCTGTGCGCCGATGGCCAGAAGGACGCGCCGCGCCTCGATGACCTCGGCCTGACCCTCGCGGGTCACGAAGACCTGCCAGCTTTGCGTCGTGGCCTCCTTGCCGCTTTCCTCGATCTGCCAAACCCGTGACAGGGGGCGGTAGTCGGCCCCGGAGGCCCGGAAGGAACGGGCAACGTCGGCCCCTTGGCGGTACTCGGCGCCAAGCCCCTGCGCCAGGTGCGATCCGGGTTGGCAATTGCGCTCGACCCCGCGCCAGATCTGACCACCGGGAGCGGGCTGTTCATCCAGCACGACAACGGACAGGTCGCGCGCGCGAAGGTCACAGGCGGCCTGCATCCCGGCGGGGCCGGCACCGATGATGGCAACGTCGAAGGTCATCATCCCACCACCTTCCGCGCGCCCATCTGGCGGGCAATGGTCATGCCTTCGCGCACCGGCACGAGGCAGCTTTGCGTCGATCCCTTGCCGTCGATCTCGGCCAGGCAATCGAAGCAACAGCCCATCATGCAGAAGGGCGCGCGCGGACTTTCGCTGACCGGGGTGATGCGCGCGGACCCGAGATGGCGCAACAGTACGCTGGCCGCAGTCTCTCCGTCGCGTGCCTCGACCGGCTGCCCTTCGACGAACACGGTCACGGTTGGCCCAGTCGGGCGGTCAGGCAGGGGTCGGAACATGGAAACGGTCCTCTGAGAAGTGACGGGTATCGCCGGTCAAAGCACCGGCAAGGATCTGTTCGGCCAACCGCTCGGCATGCACGGCGGCCAGGGTGACGCCGGAATGGCAACTGACGGTCCAGAGGCCAGGATAGTCCTCGGGCTGGGTGTAAAGCGGCCCGCCGTCGGGCGAGAGGACCCGCAGCCCCGACCATTGCCGCACGATGCGCGCACCCGCGAGCGCGGGCAGGATGCGAAGGGCGCGCTCTGCCAGCAATGTGGCGGAGGCCTGGGTTGTGCCAGTGTCTAGGCCGACATCTTCGTGCGTGGCCCCGATCATCACGGTGCCATCCGCCGTCTGACGCAACCCGCTGCAGGGCATGGGCAACATCGGCGCTATCCGTTCAGTGACCAGCAACTGCCCGCGCTGCGGACGCAGCGGCAGGTCGATCCCCAAGGGCGCGACGATGTCTGAGGTGGCCAGCCCTGCCGCCACGATCACCTTCGGCGCCCGAAGCGTCGCACCGTCGGGGCCGGTCAGCTCGTAGCCCTGTCCGGTGGTACGCAAGGTCCGAACCGGCCAGTCCCAAAGGATCTCTCCGCCAAGTTCCAACAGGCCCTGCTGCAGCGCCGCCAGAAGCTTGAGCGGGTTCACGTGACCGTCACTGGTGCCATAGCTGGCGCCCGCGACGTCAGGCCCCAGGGTTGCATCGGGCAGCCGGGCCTGAAGCGCGTCCCGGTCCAGCATCTCCACACCCTGTGGCAAGGCACCGCCGCCGATCTTCTCCAGCAACAACTGGCGGTCCTTCAATGCCTGCTGAGAAAGGACAAAGGCCAGTCCCCCGGGTTTCTGATAATCCAAGCCAATGCCGCTACATTGCTCCAGCGCATCGCGGAACCCCGGCCACAGCGCCGCGCTTTCGGCCGTCCAGCGGGCATAGGCGGGCAGGTTCCCACCCTTGCCCTGCACCCAGACCAGGCCGAAATTCGCCCGCGCCGCGCGAAAGTCGCGCGCGCCGCCATCAACCACGCAGACCGATTGCCCGCGCTTCTGCAACCCGTAAGCAAGAGAGACGCCCACGGTGCCTGCGCCGATCACAATGTAGTCTGGCTGTGCCACGCTGGATTACCTCGCTTGTTGTTGATTTTTATCCAAATCGGAGGGTAGAAAGTCAAAATCGAAAATTTGCCAGAATTATTCCGTTAGGTTATACCCATGCGTGAACCCAGCCTCAGACAATTCGAAGCGCTCATGGCCGTGGTCGAGGCCGGCAGCGTCAGCCGCGCCGCGGAACGGCTGTCAATCTCGCAGCCCGCTGCCAGCAAGTTGATCGCGACGCTGGAAGACGACACCGAAATGCAGCTCTTCGACCGTGCCAGCGGCCGTCTGGTCGCCACCGAACAGGGAATGCGCCTTTACCACGAGGCCAACCGGGTCTTTGGCGGCGTGGGCCAGCTGATCCGCGCTGTCGAAGCCATCCGGCGTGAAAATCGTGGGCAACTGCGCGTCGGCGTCATGCCGGGCCTGTCGGGCGGGTTCATCGTCCGTGCGGTCCGCGCCTTCCGGGAGCGCTTCCCCGACGCCTTCATCTCTGTCGATACGCGCAGTTCGCAATTTCTGGCGGATTGGATGGTATCTGGCCGGCTGGACGTGGCGATCCTAGTGACGCGGCTGGATCACCCCACGATATCTACACGGCCGGTGCATTCCAAACCGATGGTTTGCCTGCTCCCCATCGGGCATCCGCTTGCCGCGAAGGCGAGGATCACCCCCAAAGACCTAGACGGGGAGCCCTTCATCGCCTTTGCCCGCGCAAGCCTGACGCGCAACCGCGTCGATGCAGTTTTTGAACGGGCCGGCCTTCGGCCCGATATCCGGATTGAGGCCGCCACTGCCCCGAACGTCTGCGAATTCGTCGCCGGCGGCATGGGGGTGACGGTGGTCGATCCGCTGGTATCGGAAGGAGTCAAAGGCCGGGTCGAGATGCGCCCCTTCGACCCGGCAACCAGCTTCGAGTTCCACACCAGCTGGCCGTCGCACAGCCGCAACTCGAAGCTGGTCAGCGCCTTCGTCGAAGAGGTCACCCGAGCTGCCGCGATTTCTGCTTGGGAAGAAGACAGCTACCGGCTCTAAGCAAACGTCAAGACGGCGCCCAATAGGGCGCCGTCTGCAAGCTTCAGAAAAGTATTGAAAGCTCTGCTCACTCCGCAAGCGCGGTGTTTTCGGTGATCGAGGGCGCCAGGTTCAGGTTGCCCGTCAGCTCGTACCCGTAGTCTAGCTTTTCGCTGCGCGCCCAGACCTGCATCAGGCTGAACAGGGGGACGGCACAGACGTCATCGTGGATCAGCTTCTGCGCCTCGGCCCAGAGCTGCATCTGCGTTTCCGGATTGGTCTCAACACGTGCCGCGTCGATCTGCGCGTCCGCCACTTTGCAATGCGAGAAGTTGGTCACGGCTGTGGGCGTGCCGACGATCGCCTGCGAATGGTAGAATTGGCTCAGGTAGCTGTCGGCCACAGGGAAGCGCGCGGCACCGTAGAAGACCAAGTCGCTCAGGTCCTGACGTATCTGCTGGTGATAGGTCGGGTGATCGACGACGTTCATCTCCATCTTGATGCCGGCCTGGGCCAGCTGCGCCTGGATCACTTCCATGATCGGCTTCTGCGACGAGCTGGAGGAAACGACCGCGGTCAGCGTGATCCCGTCGGGGAAGCCCGCCTCCGCCAGCAGCGACTTGGCCAACTCCGGGTCATGGCTGAAGATGCCTGCATCGCAGCTCTCGCCAAGGTAGCCTGGGGGCACCGCAGAGCAGCCGCGCGGACCGACATCTTCCCCCACGAAGGCCGAGATCTCGTCCACGTTGATGGCATGAGCCACGGCTTCGCGAACGTTGATGTTGTCCAGTGGCGCATGCGTTTCGTTCAGATAGAGGGTGCGGTATTCGCCGGGCGCGAAGATATCGACAATTATGTTCTCGTTGCGACTGACTTGGTCGACCCAACGCTGTTCGCGCTTGCCGTAGATCAAGTCCAGCTCGCCAGACATCAAGGCCAGTTCACGGCTGGAGTCTGAAGGGATTATCTGCAGGCGGATACCGTCCAGCTCGGGGGCGCCGCGGTAGTAATCGGGGTTCGCCACCAGATCGACGTGCTGCTGGGTCACGGCCTCTTGGAACTCGAACGGGCCGGTGCCGACGGGATCACCATTGAACGCATCGCCCTTTTCCTCGGCGGCCTTGCGGCTGACGACCATGCCACCGTGGTAGTTGGCGACCAGACCAAGGAAGCCCGGAACCGGCGCGCTGAGCTTGATCTGAACGGTTTCCGGATCAAGCGCCTCGACGCTCTCGAAGGCGGCGTAGTCATTCGCGAAGGACGACCGTTCCGGATCGGCCGCTCGCTCTAGGGAATAGACGACGTCATTGGCGGTCAATGGGCCGTAGCCCCGCTGGAACTCTACACCGTCGCGCAGGTGGAACGTCCAAGTCAGCCCGTCTTCGGAAGTTTCCCAGCTGGTCGCTAGGTCCGGCTCGATGGAAGCCGGGTCGGCACTGCCCGGTGCGAACCGTACCAGACCATTGAACATCCAGCCCGCCAGCGCGACATCGGTGGTCGCGGTTGCACGATGCGGATCGAGGTTGGTGGCATCCATGTTGATGCCAACATTCAGCGTGGCGGCAATCGCGGCCGCACTGGTCATCGACACCCCGGAAGCCACGGCCAGCCCCAGCATGCGCCTCAGATTTGTCACTGCGTTTCCAGACATGATCGTTTCCCTGTTGTTTTGATATGGCCGACTATGGGAACCCACCCATATGTCGTCAAAATCGAAAATGTTCGACCCATATTCCATCAGGTTATACTCATGCAAATCAGCGACCTCCCCTCGAGGCGTGTCGCAGATATGTGCGAGGAGGACTCACTTGCGAGTTCTGGCTGTTCGACGGGGTCTCATGTCGAAGATTGATGCCCCCTGCCGATGTACGACGAAAGGCGCGGAATACGCCAAGTCCTCCATAGCCCCGCGACCCGCAGGCTGGGCTGGCCCTCGTGGACCGCCGACCTTCCACAAGGGGAAGGTCCGCGAATCCGCTGAAAATCCAAAACAGAAAAATGCGCCCGGCCTTGAAGGCTCTGGCCAGAAATGAGTCAATCCCCTGAAAATTCGAAAAAATATTCTCTGAATTTTCTTCAGATGACCACTTCAAGGGCCATCGGCGCCACGTTTCCGGGGCCGGCGCGACGATGGCGGACATGTTCTCGCACGGTGATGATCAGGGCATCGCGAGAAAAAAGTTGCCACGCTTCTTGGAGTGATCACCCCCTGAGGTAACGTGGTTTCCACAAGCTCGCCCCAGAGCTGCACAGCATGTACCGGCCGCCGCCTCTGCACCGATGCCCAGACCTCGGCGGCTAGGGGCGTGTCGATGGGAGACGCTGTTACGGCGGTTTGGAGATCGGCGAGTTTGTTCCCTTGGTGGGGACAATCCAGCCAAATCGCAAACCTCGACATCCGGCCGCATAGAGAAAGGTGGCCGGGACCTTGGGACCCGCGCCCTTTAGCGCGCTACCACCGCATCCGGACACTGGACGCTTAAGAACAAAGGTATGTCGCCGAAGTGACGTACAGTATTCCAGTCGATAAGCACTCGGAACCAGTCAATGCCACCTGGATGAGAAGGCTTCCCACCTGGGGAGCGTCTGGTATTTCAGAATGGAACTCGACGTCTGGATTTCGATGAAACTTGTATCGCGCCCACTGCCCGCCTTCCTGTTCGACCCCTTCCGCAAGCACCCGCGAGCGCTGGTACTTCAGGACGACACCATTGCGGCGTCCGGCGGCACGCATGCCAGGATCCACCTCTCGGAGATCGCGGCAAGTCCCGTGGTGCGGCGTGGCCGTGTCTCCGCCCGCCTCACCCTGGATCTCGGCAACCAGTCCTGCGTCCTGCTGCCCGGGGTCCAGGAGGCACCCGCCAGAGCATTCGCGCAAGCTGTCGAGACAGCCTGGTCAGGCTACAATCTTGCCCAGTTTTCTAGGGAAGACGACGCGATTGCGGCCCTGCTGACGGCGGTTGAGGGATTGAAGGCACCGGCGAGCTATCCCGCCGCCTGCCTGGTAGACCCGGTCGCAAGCCAGGCCGCCGACCTCGACGCTCGCGTTCTGAAGAAGCTCAACCCAGCAGCCATAGGTGAGGAAACGATGGCGCGGCTGGCTCCGATCATGGAGCTCGCGCGCAATCCAGAGCAACTCCGCGATGCGGCGATCGCCGCCTTCGTCGATCGGCAGCTGGCGGACTGGAAAGAGTTCTTCGATACCGTCGAGTCCATGCCACTGACGCCGGCGCAGCGGCTGTCCGTCGTGGTCGATGAGGATGCGACGCTGGTCCTCGCCGGCGCAGGCTCGGGCAAGACCTCGGTCATCACCGCCAAGGCCGCCTATCTGGTGAAGGCCGGTATCCGGCAGCCGCATGAGCTTCTGCTTCTGGCCTTTGCCAAGGATGCCGCCACCGAGATGTCCGAGCGCATTGAGGCGCGGTGCGGCGTGCCGATCATGGCGCGCACCTTTCACGCCCTGGCCTATGAGATCATCGGCACGGTCGAAGGCGAAAAGCCGCCCCTCGCATCGACGGCCACCGACGACAAGGCCTTCCTCCAGTTGATCAAGGACATCCTGCGCGACATCGTGAGCCGGATGGCCGACATCGCCGGAACCGTGGTAGGTTGGTTCGCCGGCTTCTTCGAAGATATCCCCAACGCATGGGACTACGACTCTGCCCACAAGTGGTATTCCGAGGTTGAAAGCCGGAACCTGCGAAGCCTGAAGGGCGACACCGTCGCCAGCTTCGAGGAGCTGATGATCGCCAACTGGCTGTACCTGAACGGTATCGCCTACGAATACGAGCCGACCTACGAGCACAAGCTGACCGGGACCGGCAGGCGCGCCTACACACCGGACTTCCGGCTCACCGAGAGCGGCGTCTATCTCGAGCATTTCGGCGTCCGCAAGACGACGCGGAAGGACGGTACAGAGGAGCTGACGACCGCCCCCTTCATCGATCGCGACGCCTACCTGGAGAGCATGGCGTGGAAACGCCAGGTCCATGCCGAACACGGCACGACCCTGATCGAAACCTATAGCTGGGAGAACGAGGAAGGTCGCCTGCTCGAAGCGCTGGCAGAGAAGGTCGCGCCGCATGTCACGCTCCGCCCGCGCCCTGCCCTCGAGATCTACGACAGCGTGACATCCCTTGGTGTCGTCGACGGCTTCACGTCACTGATCGCGACCTTCCTGCGGCACTTCAAGAATGGTGGGTATCGCCTGGATGATTGCGAAACGAAGGCCACGACCCTGAAGATGGGCAAACGCGGCGCGGCCTTTCTCAAGATCTTCGGGGCGGTGTACCGCGAATATCAGGACAGGCTGGGCGAGCGCATCGATTTCGAGGACATGGTGAACCGCGCGACCGCGCTGGTGGAAAGCGGGCGCTACGACAGCCCATTCCGCCATATTCTTGTCGACGAATTCCAGGACATCTCGACCGGCCGGGCGCGGCTGATCCAGGCGCTCAAGAACCAGCATCCGGAGGCGAGGATATTTGCGGTCGGCGACGACTGGCAGTCCATCTACCGGTTCGCTGGATCCGACATCCACATCATGCGCAACTTCGGTCGCGAGTTCGGCGGCGTCTTCGCGGGCCACACCGGTGTCCACCGCACGGTCGACCTCGGACGGACGTTTCGGTCGGTCGACAAAATCGCCTTGGCTGCCCGGCGCTTCGTGCTGTGCAACCCGGCGCAGATCACCAAGACGGTTGTTCCTGCTGGCGAAGCAGAGCATCCCGCGATCCGGATTGCCTGGACCCGGCGCGAGACCGGCGATCAGGTGCTGGACGACACCCTGAAAGCTCTGAAGGCAGAGCCTGCTCCTCCCGGTCGCAAGGCCACGGTGCTCTTGCTGGGCCGGTATCGCTTTATCGAGCCCGACATGCGCAGCCTCCGTCGACGGCATCCGAACCTGACAATCACCTTCAAGACCATCCATGCCTCAAAGGGCCTGGAGGCCGACCACGTTGTCCTGCTCGGCGCCGATCGCGCACGCATGGGCTTTCCATCGATGATCGTCGACGACCCGCTTCTCGCCCTTGTCTCGCCCGAAGCGGAACCCTTTGCCAACGCGGAAGAGCGCCGCGTGATGTATGTCGCCATGACCCGGGCACGACGAACGGTGACGATCCTGGCGTCCGAGGCCCGCCCTTCAGCTTTCGTCACGGAGTTGCTGAAAGATCCCGCCTATGACGTAGCCAGCCCACGCGAAGCCCAGGAGCGCACCCATACATGCGAGCAATGTGGTGGGCGCCTGCTGTTCATGCCCGGCGGCGACGGCCCAGGCTGGTACCGTTGCGAGCACATCAAGCACTGCGGCAATCGCATGCCCGCCTGTCCCGCTTGCGGCACCGGGCTTCCGGTTCGCAAGGAACCGCAAGGCGAGAAGATTTGCGCGGAGTGTGGAGCCGTCCAGGAGCCGTGTCCGAAATGCACCGACGGCTGGCTCGTGGAACGGAGGGGAAGATACGGGGCTTTCCTGGGCTGCGTACGTTTCCCTGATTGCGCAGGAAAGTCGAAGTTAGGTCGTTAAGCAGGCAAGCGAACAGGTGGCTAAATAGGTGCCGGAAAGCGGCAGCGCCAATTGGACAAGCCAGGCCGAAGATAGCGATCATACGCGGTTCAAGGGCCAAGGTAGCAACGACATGGGCGGGGAGCCGCCCTTCGCTGCACTCCGTACGAATGTCGGCACCGCGTAGGGGGGGTGCCGGTCCGAGTCCCGACCTAGCCTACACTTCTGGCCTGGAAGGGGCTTCCCTTACCGTTTCGCTACAAAGAGGTTCGCATGCAGCTCACGAGGTGTGCCGTCATGGTCTACTGTTCTGCTACAAACGAGGCCAACTTGAGATTGAAGTCGTCTTATGCTTTTACCTATCGGAGTTGCTCCCTCTCCAAAGAGTGCGCATCACATCCCAAGAGGTAAACAAAGTGCGCAGACGTCCGCTATTTCGACTAATTTTGCTATTAGATATCGGCTTGTTCGGACTATCTAGCTATGGCGCAAACTACCTTTTGAGCTACGAAGAAGTTGAAGGGCAAACCTACCTAATCGTCATGGCGATCGCGGTAGCTATTTATGTCGCGGTTCGTGTCATCGGCACATCAAGGGATAGAGTGGAGCTATTGGCTCACTCAACCCTCTCAGATCGCATTGCTGATTCATTGATTTCATATGGATTGGAAGAAACATATAATATGCAGAGCCGGGCAGATAAAAGTCGGAGAAATTCCGACACCCAGGAGACGATTGAAGAAGCCCAGACTCTCAAGTTAGCCGCCAACTCCGGCGCCTCATACTTGTCTCGAGGAGTGAACCGCCATTGGAAGTATTTTCAGGATCGCCTCGACAAGCGAGTACCTGCCAAGATCATTCTCCTTGATCCAAATTCTTCAGAAAAGCAGTTCAGAAACAAATTGAACAACGGAAAAGAAGGGGTGGATAGTAAATTGCCTCTAGCGGACATCATTCGAACCGCGCAGACATATCCTGACTTCCAAGTTCGCTTTGCTCGCACTGGAATGAGCTGTACAGTATTCTTATCTCATGACGCCGCTTATTTCGACCCTTACCATGTCGCGATGGATGGAGGAAGGATTCCAAACCTTTTCCTTTGCATGAAATGGCGTTGTTGCAGAACGGCGTCCTGAGGCGTGGGGGGCCCTTTCCCCGTCAGGTTCAGGTCACGCGGACGATCTCGGCTGTGCCGAGGGCGTTGAAGCGGTTCATGAGGGCGACGCGGATGTGGATTTCGGCAGTCTGGCGGTCGGGGTCTCTGGCGGCGATGCGCTCGCCGAAGGCCTTCAGGCATCGCATCCTGGCCTCGGCGCGGCTGCGGATATGGTATCCGGTCCACCGCTTCCAGAACGCCCTGCTATAGTGACGTGTGGCGCGCAGGGTTTCGTTGCGCGCCCGGGAAGCTGGGCAGTCGCCTTTCCATGGCCAACCGTTCTTGCGGATCGGGATGATCGCAGTGCCACCGTGTGCGATGATGGCGCTATGGCAGCGGCGGGTGTCGTAGGCGCCGTCTGCGGTCACGGTGCCGATGTCTTCGTCGTCCGGGATCTGGTCCAGCAGGTCTGGCAGGACGGGGCTGTCGCCTTCCCGGCTGGGGGTAAACTCGACCGCGCGGATGTCGGAAGTGGCGGTGTCCATGGCCAGATGGACCTTGCGCCATTGGCGACGGCCTTGCAAACCGTGCTTCCGGGCCTGCCATTCGCCATCGCCGAGGAACTTGATGCCGGTGCTGTCCACCAGCAGGTTCAGCGGCCCGCCGGCACGGCGATAGGGGATCTGCACCTTAAGAGTCTTCTGCCGGCGGCACAGCGTGGAGAAGTCTGGAACGGGCCAGTCCAGCCCGGCGAGGCGCAGGAGGCTTGCGACCATCCCGGCAGTCTGCCTGAGCGGCAGCTTCAATAGCACCTTGATCGACAGGCAGAACTGGATCGCCGCATCCGAGAAGACTGGCGGGCGTCCGGGGCGGCCCTCATGCGGCGCGTGCCAAGCCATCTCCTTGTCCAGCCAGATCAGCAGAGACCCGCGCTTCGTCAGCGCAGCGTTGTAGGCGGACCAGTTCGTCGTGCGGTAGCGGGCGGGCTTGGGCTTGGGCTTGGGCTTGCTCATGACGCCCGTCTAACCGCTTGGATTCGTGATGTGAATCTTTCACGATGAGATTTCTGCAACAACGCCGGGTTCAACCGGGGGCGCGTCGGTCTCCCCGTCGGACTGTTCCTCTTCCTCGATGACGGTCAGTGGCTCGGTGTCTTCAGCGAACTTCTCCGCCCAGTAGGGATTCACGAGGAAACGCGCGATGTCCTGGTCCTTCCCCTCGAAGGTGAAGGCCACCAGTTGCCGCGCCATGTCGTCATCCTCGAAGCGCGCCCGGGCCACGGTCGTGCGGTAAGTGTATAAGAACCACTCCCGCGGCGGATCGACCTCTTCCCAAGCGACGTCGACGGTCTTCCCATCCCCGCGATTGCCGGTGATCGTCCCGACCGCCTTGATGCGCATGGCGCTTACCGTGCGCCCCCGGTTCTCGAACGGGACATCATGCTTGCGGGTGTAGGCCGCCTTGATCGCGATCCGATCGCCCTGCTTCATCTGACGCACGAGATGAGAAAACTTGTCGTCGTAGCCATTTTGCCAGATGCGGTCGGCAAGAAAGCGCGGGGTCTGATCGCCTTCGTTCCACGCAGCGCCAACGAACCAGTAGTTGACGCCTTCCGCAACGATTGCGCCCTCCGGCGCCTGATCTTCTACCTCATCGCCTTTCAGCATGGAGCGCGCACCACATCAAGAATCTGCTCAAAATCGCTGAAGAATTGCAGAGCGCCTGTATATGTCTGGTCGAAAAGTCTCACGCCTACCCCAAATTTTTCAGGAAATTCCTGACATTCAACCCGATCATTGCAACCTTTGCAATCAGGCCAATCTTTTCCAGGTTTCGAGTGCCTTTTCGTCGACACGAATTATACCGAACAGATTTAATGGCAGCAAAGCGGGCTGCAACTGTAGCATCTTGACCGGCCGATAAACGGCAGCTCTGGGCCGGCCCCACCTGCCGGGCCTCGATGAGGTTGAGGTTGCCTCCGCCCTGGCACACCCCGCATCCTTGGCGGCGTGGCTATCCAAAGGCGATCCAAGCTGCTGGTGGTCGAGGATATCTCCGAATGCCGTCTGATCACGCTTTTCACCGATGCCTGCTGACGCCCCGTCGTAGACCCCGATGCTGTACCGGATACGGACTGCCGGATTGCGGCGGCCTGCAGTTTTCCTCGGCTGGATAGGCCCCAAACTAGGGTCACAACCAGGCAGGCGTGACGACCAAATGAAGGTCGTTTGCGAAAAAGAAACCTGTCGACGCCTTAAGTCCAGCGAATCCAGGGGCTTGAGGCTGCCAGAATTTTTGCGAAAACCCTTTATTTCCAATTGCTTGCAATCCGTACCGCCGGAGGGCACTTTGCCCTCGTCTGAGCGAGGCGAGCATTCCAACTCCTCCCGATCAGCCGTGACGCGGCCTGCCCTCCCTGTGGGTCAAAACTCGCTCGAATTCATCGGAGGCTATGTTGGCCGCCCCTACCGTTATCGAAATCCCGGACAATGGCGGGGCGGTCGCAGTAATGGCCGACCTTCACCTCAAGTCCTATTTTTGGCATGGAAGTAACCCGCTCGAGTTTCATGGCCTCGAAGATCGGCTCCTCGGGGAAAACGTCGATGCCTTGATCGTCGCGGGTGACCTGTCTGACAGTTTCGGCCCGTCACTGCAGGACGCGCTCGCATATCTGAGCCGCTATGTTCCCGCCGATCGCATCCACCTCCTCCCCGGAAACCATGACTACTATTCTGGGCGGCTTGACGACGAGAACCGGCTCCGTGACCTGATTCACGCCAGCGGGAGTTGGTTCGCGCAGAAGACCGAACTCCGCCATCGCAGCGACCGGTATCTCTGCGCCACGTTGTGGACGGACTTCGACCTACTGGGGGATCAGGAGGCTGCCAAGAACTTCGCCCGCCGATTCATGCGCGACTTCGACATGATCTTCATCCAAGCGCCCGGTCATGTGTGGCTCGACCCGGACCAGGTGCTGCCGCGCCGCATAGTCCCGGTTACGCCTGAGGATATAATCGCCGTGCATCGGGAACACCGCGCTTGGCTGGAAGAACGACTGGCGACCCCACATTTCGCCGGTAGTGGCAGGACCTTTGTTGTCACGCACCACGGTCCGCACCCGTCCGCCGCAGGGCCAATCGAGGGCCTCACGCCAGCCTTCCACTCAAACCTGACCGAAGCCCTCGAGCGGAGCGACATCGACACCTGGTTCTTCGGACATTCGCACCGGCGGCTGTCCTGCACAGTCGCAGGGACACGTATCCAGAATGTTTCAATCGGCTATCCGGACGAAGATCACGGTGACGACGAGGATGACCTGGCGGAGGTCTGCTTCATTGCGGCGGCGCTGAACACGCAGTCCTCGAATGAGGTTGGGGAGCTGCCGGCCGACCGACAGGCACTCGAGCAGGACTTCGAGTACGCGCTTCGGTGCAGCGAAACCGGCATTCCTGTCCTCGTGGACAAGGTCACACCCGAAACGCGCACCTTTCTGCACCATGCGTTGAGGGGATGCGCCTGCCCTGTCGTGCCGGAAGGAGACGCGTACTACGCGACCGATGTCATCGTCGCGTTCGGCCAGACACGGCCAGGTTCTGAATGATGCCCTTTGATGCGATCATTTCGATCTCGGGGATACTGGTCTGTCTGGTTGGCCTTGTTCATGTCGTCATCGCCTACCGGCAGACCACGCGCTCGGCTGAACCTGATCCGCAGCGCGTAAAACGCTTCGTCGAAAGCGCCGCGCCGATCCCCGGCCACCTGCTTTACGCTCATCAGGATCGATGCCCCACAGCGAGGCCCTCTCGCGCGCAAAAGGCCGAGCCTGCTGAGGAAGACTCAAAAGACCACGAGGCGCCGCGTTGACCACACCACTCCCCCTCGCGCCCGATCTCCAGGATCGGGAAACTGCCTTCTCCTTCGCATCGCGCCTCGCCGCGATGAACGGCGTGGATACTGCGGGCTTCTGCACCGACATGGGGCTGTCCTTCAGCAAGGTGATCGACGGCAATCCTGAGGCCCTGGCCCGTCTGGCAGATCTCAGCGCGGCTGACGTCGAGGACCTGCGGCGCTGGTCGCCCCTCTACCTGGGCAACCGAGAGCACGAGTTCCGCGGCAATCGCTTTCATGCCAAGGCCATCAAGGAAAGCACCGTCCGGGGCTGTCCTGCCTGTCTGCGGGAGGATGCGGAAGCCGCCCCAGACAGTTTTGAAGGCGACATGTACATCAGGGGCCACTGGCTCTTCCGGCCTGTGACACTCTGCCTGAAGCATCACCATCCTCTCGTTCCGCTATGGGCCGAGGCCAATGTCAGCCGGCGCTACGACGCTGCCGCTCGCTTGGCCGAGATCGCGCCCGGCGTATGGGCCGGAAAACTGGACAAGGAGCCTCGCGCCCCCAACCCGTTCGATGAATGGATCGAAGCGCGCCTCGCGGGCACCCCCACGGAGAGCTGGCTGGATCAGTTCGACCTCTACGCCGCAGCACATTTCTGCGAGTTGCTCGGCCGCGCCATCTGGGCGGTCAGATACCCAAAGTGGAAAAAGTTCGGCCCGGAGCGTGCCTGGATGTCCTTCGAGATGGGCTTCCGCTTCGCGACCGAAGGGGAAGCGACGGTCCGCGATACCCTGATGCAGCTGCAGGAGACCATTGGCGAGCCGACCGACGGCCCCAAGAAGAAGTACGGCGCGCTGTACGACAGGCTCGCGTTCGACCTCCTGGGCGAGGCCTACGCTCCCTTCCGGGAGCTTCTCCGCGACCACATTGCGAGTACCTGGCCGTTAGGTCCGGGCGACGACCTCATGGGAGAGCCGGTGCTAGAGCGAAAGGTCCACTCGGTCCGCACCGCCGCGCGCGAGCTCGGCATAGATCCCCGGCGCCTGCGCAAGTTGCTGGTCGATATCGATCTCGTCCGGCCCGCCGAGACCGGCCGCGATGACCAGTGGGAGCTGTTCGATGCCAGGGCAGCGCAGCCACATCTCGACCGGATCAACACCCTGGTGTCCGCAAAGGACTTCCAGGAAGCATTGAACATGTCCCGCTCGCAGTTCGAGCTTTTGCGAAAAGAGGGCCATTTCCCGCCCACAATCGACGGCGGAGATCACAAGCCACTCTGGGACGTCCGTGCTGCCTACCAGTATCTGGAACGTCTTTTGACCGGGGCTGAGCCGATCTACGTGAGCATGCACGGCTGGGATGACATCCCGACGACCGCGCAATGCCTCAAGGTCTCCCCCGGCACGGTCCTGAAGCTGCTCGAGGGCGGCAGGGTTCAGCGGATCGGTCGGCACACCAACCGTGATGGCTACGCCAGCATCGTGGTCACGAAAGGCGAGATCGAGCGTCTTCTGGATCGCCCCGAGGCGCCGGGTCTCAGCATCGATGTCTTTGCCCGCCAGTGCGGTCTGACCCGCTCAGCCGCTATGCGGCTGGTGCGGGAGGGGCACGTCCCGTCCACAGAGGGCCGACACCCCAAGACCAATGCGCGGCAGCGCTTCCTGGCGCCAGGTGACCTGGCAGTTTTCCATGGGCGGTTCGTGACCCTGCGCGGTCTGGCCGTCGAGCTTGGCATGCCCTGGCAAGCACTCCGGCCCAAGCTGGCGGCTGCGGGTCTAGCGCCCTTCAGTCCGGACGGGCAGGACTACGGCGCGGTTTTCGAGCGCTCTGCCATTCAGGATCATCCTGGTAATTTCACCTGAGCCTGCGGCTCTGTGGACGCCTCCTCACTCTCCATCAAAAGGAAAAAAGATGAAATACCTATTCGCGCATCGAGAAGACGCAGAGGCAATCAACGCCTACGCCAATTCGTGCAGGGCACATAAAACCATTTGGGTCACTTGCCTTTACCGACGGACACTCGCCGACGTAGTGTATGATTGGAAGCCTCTGTGCAAAGCAGATGAAGATAACCTGTGTGCGCACAAGCAGCAGGTTGTAGATTTGTTTGAAAGGCTACTATCTCGTCAAGAAGCTGGCACCGTCTACAAATATGCTGCCCCTGAAAGGTTCGAGCTAAAGAACATGCCGATACCCCAAGCGAAAGCCGCTGCAGAAGAGCTTCACATGCTTATGACCCAACTGATCGAAGAACTGCGTGGCGGGCCAGTCCCCTTGGCCAACTGAAATATCATTGAGCACCCACAACGGATCGTACCTACACGTCGAAATCGAGAAGGTTGCTATCCCGGAGCCTGCGCCACGCACCTGGACTTGTGGGGCTTAACCTTGCCGAAGGCGGCTGGGTCCTGGTGGATGACCTTTTGCGCGCAGTGAAAATGGCCGGCCATCGGATCACTGCCGACACCCTCTGCCAGATCGTAGGGGAGAAGGACAATCAACGCTTCACCCTCTCGGGGGACGGGCGTCGGAACCGGGTTACCCAAGGGCACAGCATCGCGGTCGATCTGAAACTGGTTCCCGTAGAGCCCCCGGCCATCCTGTTTCACGGCACGACGAGCGCAAACCCCGATGAAATCCTTGTATTGGGCTTCCACCCTGGTCAGCGGTGTCACGCCCCCAAATACCGCACCACCGCAAGCAAACTATGGACACGACGCAAATGGAATATTCACCTGAAGACTGGGTAATTCTGAAAGTTTTATTTAAGATGCAGGACAGAACTTTCACTCAGCTCAGAGTGTTGGGCGGCTGGCGCGGAGGGTATCTCAATGGGGATGCGTGGCGCATAAACTCCGGCATTCAAGCCATTCATGCGGACGACCTCGAATACCGTTTCCTCGGTCGATCAGGTTCCGTCTATCTATGCCGACGCGGCGAATATCGCATGTCACGCATCATGGCGTCTGGCCTGGGAGAGCTGAAGCGTCAGCCGACCGTTGTCGATGCAGAGGTTCTGGAAGACCGGAATTGGCTTGAACCAGGGCTCCTTGAAGCACTTCTCTCGACAGCGGCTGACGATACATCGGCGAGGTAACTTCGCCTCGAGACCTGCGTGCGTCAGCGAAGGCCTGATTGATGCGCAGGTGGGAGACCTCAGCCGGAAGTGCCGCTGCTTCCGGCCCTGACCTGCCGTTCAGTCCCTTGCCGATCGCCGCGGTCCAGCTTCACTAGACCGGCCATTCGTCCATCGCGCAGCATCATCGGAGGATGAAGGTCGGCAGGGCGGACCTTGCTGCCGTTCGCTGCAGTCGCGAAAGATGTGGAATTGAGATCTCATGCCCAGACCGATTTCACGTGGTCCGTACCTACGCCACGAGCGTTTTTGGTTCGGGCTCAGCCGGGATCATTCTGAGGCAACAAAGAGTCCTCACCGGGAACTTATCCATGTTAACATATTGGGATTCGTGAAGCCTTTGGCTTCATGAGATTTGATTGTGTCTGAGATATTTACCGAGGAGATTGGAATGAAACGTGTTTTCGTCACCTCTTCGGTGCTCACACTTTGCGCTGCGAGCACCGCGTTGTCACAGGATGTACCGGTCAACCCCCTGCGCGAAGCCTATTTTGGCAACCTACATGTTCACACGGCGTGGTCTTTCGATGCCAATATCAACGGCGCGATCTCCGGCCCCGACGAAGCCTACCGGTGGGCAAGGGGCGAGGCGATCCCGGGAGGCGGAGGTGGGCCAGACCTGAAGATTCTGCGACCGCTCGACTGGTATTCTGTCGGCGATCACGCCGAGTACCTTGGAGCGCTTCCGCTCATGGCCGACCCGGAAAGCCCGGTCAGCAAGCACCCGCTCGCCGCGGCGATCAGCGGCGACGATGCCACCGCCTCCTTTGCCGCCTACACCGAGATCCTCGATGGCATCTCTAACCGCAGGAACGACCCAATTCTCGGTGACCCGGTTCTTCTGGCCAGCGTGTGGGAGAAGATCATCGACATCGCTGACCAGCACTACAAGCCGGGCGAATTCACGACCTTTGCCGGGTTTGAATGGACGTCCAACCCGGGCTGGCGCAACCTCCACCGGGTCGTCATTTTCCGCGACACAGAGAACGTGTCCGATCACGCCTTCTCGGCGATCGAGTCCGACCGGGAGGAAGACCTCTGGGCCTGGATGGACCTTCAGCGCGTGCAAGGTGCAGAGCTCCTCGCCGTGCCTCACAATGGCAATGCCAGTGACGGACTCATGTTCCCGATCGGGACGAGCTATGGCGGCAGCGATATCGACAGCGCCTACGCCGAGACGCGGATGCGCAATGAGCCGCTGTATGAGCTGACGCAGATCAAGGGCACATCGGAAGTGCATCCGTCGATCAGCCCGAACGATGAATTCGCCAATTTCGAACTCTGGGACTACACGCTGGAGTCAACCGCCTCGCCGCCGGAACACAAGGTCGGCGGCTACATGCGCGAGGCGCTGATCCGCGGCATGGCCCTCGAGGCCGAGGGCAAGGGCAACCCGTTCAAATACGGCTTCATTGGCGATAGCGACACCCACAATGCGGCCTCGACGATCGAGGAGAACAACTACACTGGCAAGTTCGGGTTCGAGAACAATCCGGAACACCGGCTCGAAGGGCCTCCCGGCGTGAGCGAAGCCGCCGCGCAGCAGGTCCGTGAGTTCAGCTCGGGTGGTCTGGCCGGGGTCTGGGCGGAGTCGAACACGCGCGAGGCGATCTTCGACGCCATGGTCCGCAAGGAGACCTTTGCCACCTCCGGCGTGCGCATGCGTGTCCGGATGTTCGGAGGCTATGACTACGCCGAAGACATGATGGAAAGCGCCGACTGGCTGCAGGCGGCCTATGACGGTGGCGTGCCCATGGGCGGAGACCTTGCTGCAGCGCCAGAGGGCACGGCCCCGACCTTCCTCATCGCCGCCATGAAGGAGGCGGACGGTGCCAATCTCGACCGTATTCAGGTCATCAAGGGATGGGTCGAGAACGGCGAACAGAAGGAACAAATCTATGATGTCGCGCTCTCAGGCGGTCGCACCGACGGAAGCGAGCCGGTTGGCAACACGGTCGACGTGGCCGATGCCAGCTACACCAACGATATTGGTGCTGCGGACCTGACGGCTGCCTGGACCGATCCCGACTTCGACCCGGCGGTCCCCGCCGTCTACTATGCGCGGGTTCTGCAAATTCCGACACCGCGGTGGTCGACCTATGATGCCAAGGCGCTTGGCGTCGATGTTCCCGACGGTCTGCCGACGTCCATCCAGGAACGCGCATGGACCTCGCCGATCTGGTACGCGCCCGAATGATCTGAGCGCTGCGCCCCACCAAGATTGCGCCGGTGGGGCGCAACGCTTTGGTCCCGAACTGCTGCACGGGGCCAATACTGGAAATGCCTGCATGGTGAGCCACTCTGCCCAAGGAAGACCGGACGTTCTTGATGACTGCACGCACCATTCTTTCGTCTCCGCTCCTGCATTTCTTCGTTTTGGGTGGCCTCGTGTTTGCGATCTACGGGCTCGTGAACGACAGCCCGACAGTCGCTGATCCTGAAGCCATCACCTTGCAGCCTGCCGAGGCGGGCCAACTGGTCGCCCGGTTCACAGCGACCTGGGACCGTCCGCCCACGGAGGTTGAACTCGAGGGGCTGATGCGGGCCTGGGCCTTGGAAGAAGCGCAGTATCGCGAGGCCGTCGCGCTCGGCCTCGATCAGGATGACTCGGTGATCCGAATGCGCCTCAGCCAGAAGATGGAATTCATATCAGAGGCCGGGGCGGCGACACTGGAGGCCGATGACGCGGTGCTGCAGGCCCACCTTGAAGCCCATGCCGAACGGTTCGCCGAGCCCACGAAGCTGGCATTCGAGCAGGTTCTCCTTCCGGCAGATGCCGGCGATGCCGATGCTATGCGACGTGCCCTCGAACAGGGCGCTGATCCGGCAACACTCAGCCGCGGCAGCCTGCTGCCTACCCGTCTGCCTCTGAGTGCCGAAACCGCGATCGACAGGCTGTTTGGCGGCGGCTTCGCCAGGACCATCTCTGAACTCGCCGGTTCCGGCTGGTCCGGTCCGGTCCAGAGCACTTACGGTCATCATCTTGTCCGCGTCATCGAACTCCGCCCTGCGGTCTTGCCCCCTCTTGAAGCAATCCGACCGAAGGTCGAGCAGGACTGGCGCAGCACCCGCGCGAGGGAGATGCGCGAGGAATTCGGCAAGGCGCTCCTTGAGCGCTACGACGTCACGCTTCCGTCCGCGGGTGAAATCCTGGCCAAATAGTGCTGCGACTTTCGATCGTGGCGCGCTGATGCTCTCGGTGAAGGCTCGGGCGAGGTGAACCGCTATCCCCGCTGCATCGCAGAATGATGGACACAACAAGTCATGATACCTACGGCTGGTTTGGGCTCGAAGCGGACTTCGGCCGCGCAGCGGGTCGTGCGCCTCGCAGGCAGCGGCGGCCGTCGCTCCCGGCCCAGACCTGCCGTTCAGCCCCTGGCCGATCGCCGCGGTGCAGCTTCAGCAGAACGGTCATTCGTCCATCGCGCAGCATTTTCGGAGGATGAAGGTCGGCAGGGCGGACTAAAGCGACCAGTCACTTCTGGGTTTTGCGTCCGGCTGCCGACGGCGCACACGTTCCTGCAGGGCCCTGGAAAACTGCCTCAACGTTGTTTCCGGCGGGGTCGATGACGAAAGCGGCATAGTAGGCTTTATGATATTTCGGCCGTATGCCCGGGGCGCCGTTTTCCGCTCCACCAGCGGCTAGGGCGGCGGCGTGAAAGGCATCCACCTCTTCGCGGGTCCTGGCGCAAAAGGCCATGTGAACCGGAGTGGGCTCTGGTCCCCGCATTGCGCCAATGAAGAGATCGACTCCGTGGCGCCCGAAGCCCGCAACACCACCCTCGGCGCGCTCGACATAGAACTTCTTGTCTATTCCCAAGGGCGCGAGGGCGGCTTCGTAGAACCGCTGTGTCTCTTCCAGACGGGTCGTTTTGAGGCTGACATGATCGAAGATGCTCATTCGCGTGACCTTTCATTAATGTCTTGGTTGCCTGTGGGCGTGTGTCAGATGGTTGGAAGCATCCCCCCATCAAGGCGAAGGTTCGAGCCGGTGATATAAGAGGCCCGCGGACTGGCAAGGAAGGCAACGGCATCCGCGATCTCCTCCAACGTGCCAACCCGCCCGATCGGGACGCTCGCGAAGAGAGGAAGGACTTCTGCTTCCACTTCCTCCCACGGCGCATCCGGCGCGAGAGCCTTTTGCTTCGCGACCTCACGGAACTTGCGTTCGAGCTTCTCGCTGCGGATCGTCCCGGGAGATACCGTGTTCACTGTCACCCCCTCGGCCGCAACAGCCTTGGCCATGGATGCGGACATCGCCAGCATCGCGGCCTTGGCGGCCGAATAGTCGGGGTTGCCTGCGGGGGGCATCAGAGCGGCGAGGCTGGAGATGTTGATAATCCGTCCCCACCCGGCATGGCGCATCTGCGGCAGGACTGCCTTCGACATACGCATGGCCGCCAGCACGTTGGCATCATAGGTCGATGCCCATACGCCAGCTTCTGTCGTGCTCCAGTCCGAGCCGACACCTGAGCCGCCCGCGTTGTTGACGAGGATATCGACATCTCCGACGGTGCGTACGTCGTTCAACAGCGCATCGACCTCTGTTTCGTCTGTCAGATCCCCAGTCACGACATGGGCCGTCCCGCCGTCGAGCTGGATTTGCCGCACCACGGCAGTGGCCTGATCCCGGTTGCGCCCGTGGACCATCACCACCGCGCCTTCGCGTGCCAGCCCGCGTGCGATACCGGCGCCGATGCCCTTGCTGCTTCCGGTCACAAGGGCAATCTTGCCGTGAAGATGTAGATTCATGGTCGGGCTCCTTTTATGGTGAAGCCGTGATGTAGGAGCGACATGATGGACCCCGCAAGAACGCACAAAAAGGTGCCTGTAGCCGAGCTCGACCGGAGTGTCTGCCTCGGACCGGACGGCGCGGTGGCTCAGGTCACCCGGTGCCTGAAGATGATCAGCGGGCGATGGAAACTGCCTATCCTGTTCCGACTTTATGCAGACGGGATGCAGCGCAGCTCCCTGCTCCTGCGCGACATCCCCGATGTTTCGCAGAAGATGCTGACCCAACATCTGCGCGAGCTTGAGGCCGACAGGCTGATCCGGAGGACGGATTTCGGTGAAAAGCCACCTCGGGTGGAGTATCGCCTGACTGACCGCGGCGAAGCACTGATGCCGGTGCTGCTTGCTGCACGCCAGTTTTCGGAGGATCATGATCGAGTTGCCTGATAGCGTGGCGTGATCTCTCGCGCGGATCAAAAGTCGTCTGGGCTCCCATGGATCAACGCTGCGCTGCGAGGGGGCACCTGACAATGTCAGCATCGGGCTCGAAGTAGCCATGCGGCGGTGCGGCAGTCTGGGCAAGCCTCCAGGACGGGACATATGGCGCTCGCGGCCCTCTCCGGACATTCGTGGCAGGTGCCGCGGATGACTGGTCACACGGGCTAACACGATGTGGGCTCAAGCATCGCCACAGCCTCCGGCGCTCTAGAATACCCTTACAAGTCATCTAGCCATGGCTACCTGTCCTCTAGAAATGCGTTAGGCTGCTGGGAAACGCAGCAAACTTGAGGTGCATATGCCATACGTAAGATCTTCCGCCATTTCTCGCATCGAGTGGACTAGCGGAACCCTTTCGATCTGGTTTCATGAAACCGGAAGATACGACTATTACGGCGTCCCCGAGAGTGTTTTTCACGAATTCTTAGCTGCCAGGTCAAAGGGGTCATTTTACAATATGTACATCAAGGATCGTTATTAGCGACCTGGCTAGATCACCTCGGTCGATCCAAGAAACCATGCTTCTGGCGCCTGGCAGCCCAATCCTGCCGCTCATGCCAGGCGCTGCTAGCGCCTGGTGTCGGCCCAAATGTATGTGCCGGCTGCTGTTCGCAATCAAGAATTTGGCACGACTTCGGAAATCGCTCATATGTATCCGGCCTGTTGATCGGCTCGCGGGCCGTGGCCTTGATGGGGTTACGCACGCGCCGTGGTCTCATTACCGGCAAGGTCCAAAATGACCATTTGGGCCGTCAGACTCTGGGGGCGTATCTTCTCCGTTCCATGCTGTCGTCTCTATCGCGAACTCCTTGGTGGCTGTGGAAGGCGTCAAATCGCTTCCATCGCCGCGTCTTGTGAGGCGTCGAACCGGGTGCCGTGCCGCAGAAGGCTCCAGGCGGTCCGAGCCAGCTTGTTGGCAAGCGCGATGGCCGCCTTGTTTCGCGGCATACGGGCGACTGCCTCGGTCAGCCACGGGCCGAAACTGAAGTCGGACCATCGGTGAGGGCGCATCATGATCACTTTCGCAGCTTGCACGAACAGCATCCTCAGATAGCGGCTGCCGCGTTTGGTGATCCGGCCGAGGATCGTTCGCCCGCCGGTGCTGAACTGTCGGGGCACCAAGCCAACCCAGGCGGCGAAATCGCGCCCCCGGTCGAATGCCTCGCCTTTGCCGACGGCCGCAACCATCGCCGTCGAGATCATTGGCCCGATGCCGGGTATTGTCATGATGTTGGCGCAGTTCTCTTCGGTTCGGCTGATCCCTTCGATCTCGTCGGAGACATCCTCGATCCGTTTGTCCAGCCAGAGCCAGTCGCCGTAAAGCCCGATCAGGATACCTCGCATCCGGGGCGAGATCTCGTCCCGCCGCTGTTCGAGGATCGTCTCAAAGGAATTCTTCAGCGCCCGCAGCCCCGACCTGACGGTGATGCCCCGCTCGATCAGGAAGGCCCGGATCTGGTTGATGGTCGCCGTGCGCCGCGACACCAGCCGCGCGCGCACCCGGTGCAGGGCCTGAAGGTCGAGCTGGTCCTGGCTCTTCTCCGTCACCGTCCGCAGGTTCGGCCGCAGAGCGGCTTCGGCGATCGCCTCGGCGTCGTTGTAATCGTTCTTCTGACCCTTGTTGAACGGCTTCACGTAAATCGCCGGGATGATCCGTGGCTCGAACCCCATCCGCCGCAGCGTTCGGCTGACAAAATGGGCGCTGAGGCAAGCCTCCATCCCGACCACACATTGCGGCAACTTCTCGAACGTTGCCTCCAGCGCAAGCCGCTTGATCTGCTTGCGCAAAACCAGCTGACCCGAGCAGTCGAAACCGACCAGATGGAATGTATCCTTGCCGATGTCGATGCCGACAACCGCCAAGTCTTCAATGCTTCCTGTCTTCTTCGCACACATGGCTGCTTCTCCTTTGGCGCGGATGATCCCAATGCAGGATAACCCAACGGTGGGGGAAGCAGCCGGCACATCCCATTAGCAGCCATCCATCAATCCTTTTATGCTGCGGCGCGGAACCAAGGTTTTGAATATCAACTTCACCTCATCCGATATCTGACACCCCGCCATGCACGGCGCCTTTGCACCGTTACCCGCCTCTACAGCGCTTCTGGGGCCTTGCAGCGGATTTCGTGGTGTGCCAGTCTAATCTGTGCAAAACGAAGAAGGTATTCTACTTTGAAAGTGACGAAGATCAATATTTCTAACTTCAAAAGGATTTCTGAGGTTGAGATCTCCCTATCGAAGGTGAATTACCTTGTTGGTGGGAATAACTCCGGAAAAAGCAGCGTACTCCAGGCAATTCATATGGCGGCATCATGTGCGAAGCTTTCTTTGGAAAGAAAAGAGCAGGTCCTTCCTGAGTCTGAGCTAAGATACTCCCCTACTTCCGAATTCACTTTGCTTGGACATCATGCACCATATGAAAATAAGGCTACTGGTTCACGAGGGCGCATAGAATTTACGGGGGAGGCAAATGATGATACAGTAGCAAGTTATCGGGTTGAGATATATAAAGGTCGAAACTATGGAAGCGTAGGGGTGGACAGGAGCGGAACGTATCCTGGGTTTGGGGCGGAAATTTGCGACCCAAAAAGTATGTTTTCTGTATTCGTTCCCGGAATATCTGGAATTCCCCACAGGGAAGAGCACAAGAATTACGCATCAGTCTTTCTGAAGGCCGCCGGAGGAGAGGCAAACCTGGTATTTCGAAATATCATTCGAATACTCAAAGAGTCAGATAAAATACCGGAAGTCGAGAACATCCTTGAGGATATCATAGGTCCTTGCGAAATCGGAATTAAGCATGACGCGGAAAGGGACCTCTTCGTTGATGTGGAGTTTTCCCAAGCAGGAGGTAAAAGCGTCCCAATTGATCTGACTGGCACTGGTATCCTCCAGCTCGTTCAGATTGTTGCCTATGTATGCCTCTTCGAACCTAAGTTTCTGTTGGTCGACGAGCCAGACAATCACCTTCACCCATCTCGCCAAGCCTTACTAGCTAAGACCTTCGACAAGCTTTCGGAATTGTATGGCTCGACAATTGTCGTCACCACTCACAGTCGACACTTGGTCGCTGCCGCATCAGCTACCGCTAAAATAGTATGGATGAAGGATGGTAAGATTGAGTCTGATGAGTGCAAAGATTTGGCCAGCGTTCTTATGGATATTGGCGCCTTGGATCAACTTGATTCCCAAGGTGCAGACTGCATTATTTGCACCGAGGACAAGGGCAAAAAAGCACTCGAGAAGTGCGTTGATGGCCTGGGCCTGTCGGAGCGTGTTAAAGTGATTTCGTACAACGGAATCAACAATGCAGCTTCTTCCATAGCAATCAAGGCGATGGTCGAACTTTATAACAACAATCCGATCATCATTATCCATCGAGACCGCGATTTCATGACAGACGGCGAAGTGTCTGTATGGGGTTCGGAGTATATTAATCGAGATATGGTGGTTTTCTCGCCCCCACTTTGCGATATCGAATCATATCACTGCACGCCAAATCACGTTTCTGCAGTATATGAGATGGACGCTGCAGAAGGTGAACAGCTTGTGCAGGCTGAAATTGATCGCAGCGCAGAAGAGTTTCGAAACAAGTTCCGGAAAAAGCGCCAAGAGGCAAACCAAAAATTCTGGAAGGACGGCGGCAGCCCTAATACAAATGATCTTTGGCCAGAAAACGAGGGGGCGAATATAGAGAGAGCATATGGTAAAAAGTTGTTATCGAATTTGAACGATCGCCTTTCTAATCAGCCAGGCGGCAGGAGAAATCTCGAAGCGCACGTAAGTCAGGATCTTATGTCTCTCCTTAAGGACTGTTTGCATGATGCCGGATTCTTCAATGTGGAACACGACGAGCATGCCAGGTAACGCTTAGCTGCGCTGCTAGCTGCGCTGCGGCTAAAGACCGCTTCCCGCCCTTCGAGCCAGGTCAGTTCGCCTTCCTGCGCCGGACGTGAGCGGTGTCTACGGGCCGGTTGAAGCCATCACTTTGTTCCCAGAGCCGCGACGCTCAGTGTCTTCCTGGGTAGCGTTGTGTCAACTGGCCCAGGAAGCCCTCGCGAGGCGTCACTCAGGTCTAATCTCGCGCTGGTGGCGGCCAAGGAGGGCGACCAGTCTTCGGCCAGAAATTACCTTCTGACGCTTGAGGTGGATAAGGCCTCGTTCGACCGGGTCAAGGTCAACTTCTTCTCCACAGACGCGCGCAATGCCGTCGGCATAGACATCGGTTGCCGTGATGGGCACCTGACAATTTCTCCGACGCTGATATCGGTTCAGGATCGTAGCGACAGTTTGCGTCTGCATCATAGTCTTCGTCAGAGCTTCCACCGTTTCAAAGCAACCTTGTGTTCAGGGTCTCACCATCGCGAGCGCCGCTGCGCCGTGCTCAGGAGCGCATAGCGACGGCACGACGGCCCTCCGCGACTTCATATCACGAACCGCACATCCCCTTCATACGCGAAAGGCGCCGGAGCGTCTGCTCCAGCGCCTCTATCACCGTCCGTCAGAGAGCAGCCGAAGGGCACGAGGCGGTACGTTTCGCCCTTGACACCCCTTGCGCAGACTTATGCTTCCGTTTGCGCATTCGTCTGCTTTCTCTGACTTGTAGGACCCACCTAAAAAACGCCATTGGGGTCACTCGACATACCCGTAACTCATTGAAATAAATCACTGCAAGAAATCCCCTTCGCACCGGCGGCGGCCAGTTTGTCCTTTTGGCACAGGATTAATGTCCATCGATTTTCCAAGAAAAATGCCGCCTTTCGGCGGCATCCAATTCAAAGTCGTCGGCGTCCGGATCAAACCTTGGGCAGGTCTGCCTTCTCATAGATAGCAGCACCGAACTCCCTTGGGTCCCAGATCGGCTTGACCCCGCGTTCACGAAGCAACTTCTCGATGGCGAGCGGTCTTGCACCCATGACCAGAGGCAGCCTCTTCTTGGTCACGTATTTCTGCCGGAAGTTCTCGAGCGCCGCGGGCGAAACCCAGACGTCCTCGCCATAAGGCTCGGATGCGATCAGCGGTGCCGCTTCGGGATGGCAGAACACGCGACGGCCTCGGGAGGGATCGAACCCGAGAATGATGAGCGCCAACTCCCCGCTCATCCCGGGACGGGGAAGCGCAAGCTTCGACTTGATCTCCTGAGGATCCACGAGAACGGCCGCCAGGCCAGCGGCACCGGCCAAACGGCATGCACGCAGCAAGCGCCCCTGCAGCAACATCGATAGAATGACGGACATCTTCACCCTCCCCTTCTCTGCAGCCTTGGCGAGCGTCACCATGGTCGTCGGCTTCTCCGCGACTTCGGGAAGGCGCACCTGCATCCGCTCCAGGAAAGCCGCCATTTCCAGCCCATCGACTGCCTTGCTCATTTTGCTGGAAGCCGCCTCGACCCCCGTAAGCCGCGTGAGCGCCCCGATCTCAAGAAGGGCTGCGACCATAGGGCGTGATGCTCCCAGAAACTCCGGCAAGCGGCTGACCGGCACAGCATGCTTCAGCATCCGAATGGACGGGCGCGCGGCGTCGTAGCGCAGAAAGATATGACCGCACGGGGCCTCCCGGTCAGAGGCGGAAATGGCCCCTTGGTCGGCGAGCAGGTTCCGGAGCGTCATCGGATGTACGAGTTCTCCGGCCGCGATCTTGGCCACACTGCTGACACGGGGGACCTCAACAGGGCTGCCCAAGAGGATTTGCCCTTTTGTCAGGGGCACCGTGTCGAGGATGTGCTCCCGCAGAAGAGGGCGGATGGCCCCGGGATCCTTTGTCAGCCGCGATGCGGACATCCAAGCATAGAGCATGCCATAAGCAGTCTTGGGATGCATGGAGCCGGTGTTGGTCTCGGAACGCTTCAACAGATCCATAAAGGTGGTACGGATCGCCGCCTCCCCCTCGCTCATCACCGGCCACCCCGCGCGGCCGGCTTCATCCCACATGCTCTCGGTCATGTTGGAGGCCTTCTGCCCAGCTCCGAACGCGATGACCGCACCCAGCATTTCGGTGGCACGGACGCCCTGCTCGATCCCCTGGCCATCAAGCCATGCGGGGCCGGAAGCGCCCGCCAGCCTCGCGACGACATAGTCCTGCAGCGGCGAAGGCCGCAGCGAGGCGTTAGGTCCGACCGCCAGCGCTTCTTTCTCCCAAGGCAACGCCTGAAGTTCATGCGCTCCGTCGTCCCATTTCCCGCCGCGGCGGCTGAGCAACGGGATCTGATGCACGGGACATACCCTGACCACGGACAGGGACCAGATCAAACGATGCCGCCACCTGGTGGCGGGGCGCGCAGCACCCGCGGCATCCTCGGCCAAGCAGGAGGGGCAGAAGCGGGTGACGGGCCCAGTCAGGAACTCCGCAGCGAAGCGCTCACCGCGGAGGGCATATTGCCGATCGCCGAGCGCTGTCACAGCGTTATGCGCGACTGATGCGCGCTCCTGCCCCGAGATCGAACACAGCCGCGCAAGCGCACACTCTTCGCCACGCTTCAAGGACCAGAGGTCGATGCCAAGGTCGTTCAAAAACGGCACAAGGCGCCCACCCGTGTGAAAGGCCGCGCTACGCGCGGCCCAGGAGAGCGGAGTTTCATCCGGATGAAACGGCAGGTGGGGGAAAAGCATCGCCATGACTCAGCCCCTCCGCCGCGTCGAGACACGCGGTGCCACCTCGGAGGCCTGATCGAGGCGCAGAAGCCGATACTGCTCGGCATAGAACACGTTCTGGTCGGCAGGACACCCTTCATGCATGGCCCAGGCACGGGCGAAGTGATCGATCGTCAGATCGCAGGCCTCCGCGTAGAGGGCCACCTCGATCGCGCGCACGATCAGTTCGATCGCCCTGCCGAACCGGTAGCGCGCCCCATGGAAGACCCGCCCGACAAGGTCGGCCTCGACCGGCGCACCAAGGCCAGCCCGATGGCAGTAGTCACCGACGATTTGCTGGAAGAGGTCACCGTGCAATTCGGGAACCAACGCCGCAAAAGCGACCGTCGAGAAGCGCCGCTGAACCTGGGGGTCCGTCCGGATAACCTGCGCAAGCTCCTCGGTGCCGGAGAGGACAACGATCACGGCATCATCCCCCTGCATCAGGGACTTCAACGCGCGCAGAATGAGGTTTCTGTCCGCGCAAAACAGGTCGTGGGCCTCGTCGATCCACAGGACAACAGTACCCGTCACGCGCATGCGCTCGCGAAGGATCTGGACAAGCGACCAGACCTGCCGGGTCGGCGACACAGTTCCGTAGCCACTCTTCTCGAGCATCTCCAGCACCATGCTCTTGAGGGTTGCCGGGCTCGGTACGGAGCATTCCAGGAACCTCGGGCGGCCGTACTCCCCCTCTGCCAGGACAGGAAACTTCATGAGGGCGCGATGAACGAGGTGGGACTTGCCGCTGCCGGCGCCGCCCACGACCATGATACCGCGCGTTTCATTGGTCCGGGTAAAGCGGATCGGCTCGGGGGAGAGTTCCCCCTCGTCGTCCCGTTTCAGGAGGCGCGCGAGTTGGCCCGTCAGCTCGGTATCCATATCGGAGCCAACGTGGAGGCTCCGAAGATGTTCGAGCGCACGTGCGGTTTGAGCGAGATGCGACATGATCAGTCCTCTTCGATGTTCAGGGTCGTCTGGGTCTTGGGCGCGCTGCCGGCACGTTTCGCCGCGTTGCGCTGCACCGGAGGCGCGGCATCGGCGGGCTCGACGTGATCGCGAATGGCACGGCCCAGCTCGCTGTCGTTCTGCGGGCTGGAGGCGCGCTCGTGGAATTCCACACCCGCGAGCACTTTCCTTTCCGCACGTTCGATGGCGTCGCCAGACCAGTCCTCGAGGTTCAGGCTCGCCGCAACCATGGCTGCCTCGTTGCGCTCTTCGATCGCCTTGATGGCCTGACGGACCGCCGGCAGATCCAGCCGGTTCGACTTCGGGTTGCCGGCACGAACCGTGCGGGTTGCCGTCAGCCAGGTTTGTGCGGAGACCCCTTCGAGGCTGGCGTCAACAGACGGCACCTCATGCCACCGATCTCCCAGCTGAACCGAAACGGCTCCGATATCCTTGGGATGCCAGCGGACATTGACGGTGCAGCTGTCCTCACGACGGAGCCACGTCGCCAGTTTCTCGGAGTGATAGCGGACCTTGAGGATGGTGATCCCGGTCTTATCCAGCGTAGCGGTCTTATGCTGGCCGAACACGGTGCGCGCAGTGTGCATGTCCGGCGGCGGCATCACACCCCATTGCGTGCTCAGACGACGCCAGCAGGCGATGGGCGTCTCTCCGTCCAGCCCACGGTGAGGCGTGTTGTGGTAGATGTCGACGACCCAGCGAACCAGCGCAAAGGTCAGATCATCTACGGTCAGCGCAGCGCGTTTGGTGGGGTCAGAGTCGCCTTTCTCCAGAATGTTGGAGAAGGTACGGCCAGACAGGCGCGGCATCAGATCCAGGACGAAGGTCTTGAACACACGTTCGATGGTCCCGCGAACTTCCGGAACGCCGTTGATGGCGATTTCCGTAGCGATCGCCAGATCAGCACATGCGAACCGAAAGCGTTCGGACTTGAACGCGAGGCCTCCGTCGGTGACGATCAATTCGGGCCGACCATGCATGTCCCAGGCGGTGAGCGCGCCGACGGCGTCTGCCCACTTGCCCTTGTTCGTCATGATCATCTGCACCGCCTGGGTAGCGGCCTCGCCCCCGGGCTCCCGGCTCAGGACCATGGAGAGGATGCAGCGCGTGGTGCAGCAGATCGCTGCGGTGATCCACCAGCGCGCCTTCTTTTTGTCGAGCCCCATGGCAGTCCTCTCCTCGTCCGTCAGGAGATCGAACATGCCGGAGTCCTTCATGAGGGTGATCAGGTCGACTTGCCATTCGTCGATTTCCACCCGCTGAAGCGGCCGGGTGAGATCCAGGCCGTTGAGCACCGGGCGGTACTTCTTCCGCGCCGCGGCCTCGCCTTCCCGGGCCAAGGTCACTTGGAAGGGATCGAGTTCGCGCACAGCGCGGCGGACCGTCTCACGGCTTGGCGTGGTCAACACACCCAGCCCAACTTTCACCCGTTCGGCATTACGCTTGGCGAAGGCGATTTGGACGCCTTCATGGATCATCTTGATCGTCGGCTTCTCGGGCGAAAGATACTTCCGCACCTCGGTCATGAGCAGGCCGATTTCTTCAGGGCCCATCACCCGGGTACGATTGCCGCGACGATGCATGACATCGGCCAGCCCGATCAGCCCAAGCTCTTCCTTCGCGACCAGCCAACGGCGCAACGTACGGGGAGAAGGCGCTTCGCCGAAGTTCCGCGAGATGTCGAGCCTGTGGTCGCCAGCGCGGGTATCCTTCCCCGCATACTCCAAGGCCTTGCCCTTGATCAGCACCATGTTGGCGCCAAGGCTTTCATCCGTCATCTTGATCAGGCCATCGCGGCGCAGTTCCAGCAGCGCCTCGCAATAGGCGTCCTTCTTCGAAAGGCGCGCATGGCTCTTGAACGGCAGATCGTTCACGAAACCCGCGGACTGAACCAAGCGCTTGCGAGCAGAGGCGACATCGTAATAGCCCATCTCGACCCGGATACGACCCTGCGCGCCCAAGCGGCTCAGCTGTCCATGCGTATACCCTTGGGCGAGACCGACACTGTCATCGGCACCGAAGACATACCCGTCTTCGGATTGGTGAATGACCTTGCAGGCCATCCCGTTGATATGCACCCGGTCGAACTTTCCGAAGGCATAGCGTGCGTTGTCGATATCGAAGTTGAGTTCCATTTTCTTTCCTCTGGAAGTGTCCGGTCGTTCCGGAATTTGAGCGCGCGGAGAGAACCCACTGCCGATGTGCAGTCGGGCCGCCGCAGCGGTTGATGGGGGATGATTGGTAGAGGGACTGAGACAGAGCTGCGGTTAGTGCAGCGCCATCACCCTGATGACCTGGGAGGTTTCGCTGATCTTCTCCCGGCGCAGGAGCTGGAGGTGCCCCGATCCGATGTGACGGACCACGGCGCGCAAGCCGGTACCCTCCATCCCGATCCGGTCGCGCAGGACCCCGATCGTCTCGACGCCGCGCATCATACCGATCACCTCGGCAGCTGCCTGATCTGCGTCAGGCTCCGCGATGCGTACCGAGTGAAGGTGCGTGGCGTTGTGAAGAGCGACAGGGCAGACATCCCGTTCGGTGAAGAGGCGAAAGTCATCGAACACGCCCTGGGAGAGCGACTGGTGCTTGACCCTGGCCAGCTCGTCCTCGTACCCGGCGCTGACACGATGGATCGGACGCACCGCGTAGCCGATACGACGGCCGTCACGGAGCCGGCAGACCAGGTCGACATAGTGGGTGTAGTACTCGCCATCGGCGTCATACCAGTCAAAGGCCTGCTGCTCGACGAGATCGACCGTGGTCGGCGCATAGCGGAGGATGAGCGCCACCTTCTTCTCAAGGTTGCTTTCCAGGCCGACGCCGCGCCCGTGGCCTTCGCCAAAAGTGATATGTCCCGTGAAATGGGACTTCGATGCGACTTGAGTGCTGCGGTTACCAGCGCTCACCTCGGGCAAGCGAATACCGCCCGGCAGAAAGGGATAAGACATGATTTCTCCCGCCCCGAGAAATTGACATTCTCGGGCTATGACGATCTTAGAAATGCGCGGAGAGCCGTCCTTGTCCTGGCGACAGCAACATGCTAATCGGCAGGTGCAACACAGGGATCGGGCTTTCGCACGGTTCATTCGGGCGCCAAGCGCCTATATCTGGTTTTGGGTGTTTGAGCCTCTTTGGACAGTTTCTTCCGATGAGCGCCTGTAACCTGACTGGAACTGAGAGATCAGAACCGTGTCAGGAGATCAGCCGCATATTCGGGAATTGCCCATAGAAGACGAACGTTCCCCATGTCCAGCCCGCCGGGAGTGCGGGGTTTTGGGGACCGAATTTTCGCAAATTCCGGCCTCAAGATCGGAAAGGCACATGCCTCCGATTTTCAGATCATCCAGCAGATTTTGCGAAAAGATGACCGAAAGTTCTTCAGCACCGCCCGAAACACGGGCGCTGTGAGCCTCAGAAATTTTTTGAATGGTCATTTTCATCGGGATAACTCTGTGGATAGTTGAGAATGCACGCCAATTCGGCGGCGCACATCATGCAATCACTCCGATTTCGCGAATCGAATTCGACAAATCATTCGGCTCTCCGCGCCAGGAAGGCGCCGGGATTCGGTCAGGACGCGCCGCTGCGGGCGAGCTGCGACAGCCGCCGGAAGAGCTTGTCGGACAGGATCGTCCGCCGCTCCCACTCCGGTGTTTTCAGCTCCCTGGCAGCATCCCCAAACCAGAGCTTCAAACTGCCCTGGTCGGATCGGTGCGAGAAAACGGCATGCGGCCCGTTTGAACTGACCTCGACAGAGACCGGGGCAGAGTTGAACCCTTCGTCGGCATCCTCGAACCACTCCTCGAGCCAGTGGCCGCAGAATGCGCCAAAGGTACGGTGCAGCTGCAGGCCAGCGACAGGCAGCCGGTTCAGGACATCGAGCAGCTTGCTCTCTCCTCCCGCATCGCAGTTGGCTTCCCATTGGATATGGCCGTCAAGAAACAGGTTCCCGCGCACAAGCCGAAGCTGCGAGAGTTCCCGCACGGCCTCAGGCGCATCCTTGGTCTCCAGCCCCAGGGCCAGAGGGAGCGTTAGATGAAAGACGTCGGCACCCTGCATATCAGTTGCGGCCCGCCCCCGCCCTCCGGGCGTGAGGAGACCTGCACGCCCCATTTCGCGCGCCATCGCGTCGACCTTGTTGGGGTTCAGGTCGAACCGCTGGGCAAGCGCCCGCACCATTTCCCCTTTCGTCGCCATGAAAGCTGTCCTTGCGATGTGTCGTTGGGAGCCTTATGCCACCCGGCACTTCATCCGTCAATTTATAAGAAAAAGTTTTTACGATAAATATTCGCATAAAGGCAAGGCCGACGGTTACTGTTCTCGCAGCCGGAGCGGCGCACCGCAGCATTCACACACCGGGCGCTTCGCCTTTAGCTCCTCCAAGCGGTGTAGCGGCGCGCTTTCCACAAAGCGCCGGACCCGCTCAGGATCGACGCCGGCACTCCGCGCAGAGTCCCGGTAGACCAGCCAGCAGTGGGCTGACCCCACGACGCTGATCACCATGCCAGCTATGCAGATCAACGGACCAATCATGAGCTTCTTTTTCTGAAGGTCATCTTGGATGAGCCCTCAAGAGATCTTCCCTGGTGCCTCCCTACCGTTCCGCAAAAGGATCACCCCATCAAGTGGCGAAGCAAACATTGGGCAGCGCCTACGTCACCACCGCGATATCGCGGAAGTCCGGGCCGCCATCACGGGAGCTCTCGCAGCAGCCCGCCAGCTTTAATGCTCTTCTCTTGACAACAAAACGTCGCCCCAATACTTCCTGTATATGGAGAATACTTCGCATTTGTGAAGTTGAGTCGCGGTTCTTTGAAGATGATCCGCGATGGAGGGAGGAAATCGATGACCGTACGTCAGGCGGATAACGTCCTGCGGTTTTTTGAGTATTTTGCCGCATCGCAGAGGCCGGCCACGCTCACGCAACTGTCAGAAACGCTGGAGCTACCGCTGTCGAGCACCAGCAACCTAGTCTCGACCCTGCGCGAGCGCGGGTTCCTGTTCGAGGTCCGAAAACGCGGCGGGTTCTACCCGACCCGCCGCATGCATGATCTGACCCTATCGATCCTCGACGGCGACCCGGTGCTCGGGCTCGTGCGCGAGCACATGGAAGCGCTGCGCGAGGAGACCGGAGAGACCATCCTGCTCGCCGCCCGCGAGGGCGATCACGCGATCTATCTCGAGGCGCTCGAGTCCCGCAAAGGCGTGCGCTACTCGGCGAAAGCGGGCGAGACCCGGCCGATCTACGCGATCTCCTCGGGCAAGGCGATCCTCTCGGCGTTCGACGACGCGGCGCTGCGGCGCGAACTGGCGGGGCTCGACTATTCCGAGGCGGCGGAGACCTCGATCACCGATCCCGACGCGCTCTTCGACAACATCGTCGCCGGGCGCGAGCGCGGCTGGTTCCTGAACGCCACCGAATTCACCCCCGAGGTTTCGGGCGCGGGGGTGCTGCTCGACATTGCCGACCAGAAATATGGGCTGTCCGTGGCGGGGCCGAACTACCGCATGCAGGGCCGCTACGACGAGCTCGGCGCGGCGCTCGCACGGGTCGTCGCGGCCATCAAGAGCCAGATCCACGAAAGCGGAGACGGCCGATGATCCGGAAATACATGGCGATCATCGACCACACCTTCACCGCGGTTGCGGTCTTTGCGCTGGCCTTCATGACGCTGCTGATCGTCGCCGACGTGGCGCTGCGCTACGGCGCCGGGACGCCGATCTTCTTTGCCCATGACCTCGTCGTGCTCTACCTCACGCCCGCGGTCTTCTTCTTCGGCTTCGGCCCGACCTACTGGCGCGCCGAGCACCTCTCGGTCGACCTGCTTACGCTCAACCTGCCGCACCGCCTGCGCGAGCTCACCGACGTGGTGTCGAGCGCCATCGGGCTCTGGGTCTTCGGCCTGCTGACCTGGGTCGCCTGGGAGCGCGCCGCCAAGAGCTTTGCCAACAACGAGGTGATCGCGAGCATCGTGCCGTGGCCGGCATGGGCGAGCTACGCGCTCGTGCCCATCGGCTCCGCCGCGATGGTGCTGGTCTGTGCCGCGCGCATCGTGATTTCCCTCAACAAGGCCTTTGGCCGTGCGACCGGGGAGGCCGCGCAATGACCTCGCTGCTTGTCGTGATCGGACTGCTTGTCCTGCTGCTGATCGGCGTTCCCGTGGGCTTCGCGCTGGCCTTCACCGGCCTTGTCGGGCTGATGACCATCGTAGGCTTCGAGAGCGCGCTCTCGGTGCTCTCGACCACGCCGCTGTCGACCACCAACGGCTTCGAACTGATTGCCGTGCCGCTCTTCATCCTGATGGCCGAGTTCGTCATCGTCAGCGGCATTGCCGACCGGATGTTCAAGGCGATCACCATCTGGGTGGGCCGCCTTCCGGGCGGGCTCGCCGTCGCCACCGCGCTTGCGGGCGCAGGCTTCGGGGCCATCTCGGGCTCGTCCACCGCGGCCGCGGCTGCGCTGTCCTCGACCTCCATTCCCGCAATGCGCAGAGCGGGTTACGAGGTGAAGTTCGCGTCTGGTGTCGTGGCCGTCTCGGGCACGCTCGCCATGCTCATCCCGCCGTCGATCGCGCTGGTGCTCTACGGCATCATCGTCGAGGTCAACATCGCGTCCCTGCTGATCGGAGGGGTCATCCCCGGAATCATCGTGACGCTGGCGATCATCGTGACGATCTACGTGCTGATGGCCCGCGACCCGTCCATCGCGCCGGCGGCACGGCCCTGGCCGATGCGCGACAAGATCCGCGCCCTGCGGGACATCGGGCCGATGCTGCTGCTGCTGCTCTGTGTCACGGGCTCGATCTACCTCGGTATCGCGACGCCCACCGAGGCGGCCGGCCTCGGCGCCTTCGGAGCCTTCGTCATCGCCGCGGCGTTCCGAACGCTCACCTGGAAGACGACCTGGGGGGCGCTGGCGCGGGCGGTCCGCGCGACCTGCATGATCTTCATGATCATCATCGGCGCGCACATCTTCGGCTACGTGCTGACGCTGGGCCAGATCACCCCGGGCTTCGTCAACTGGATCACCGGGCTTGACGTGTCGCCCTACGTGGTGATGGCGGGGATCATCGTCTTCTACCTGATCATGGGCTGTTTCATGGACCAGATGGCGATCCTCATCCTCACCGTCCCGGTGATGGTGCCCGCGATCACCAGCCTCGGCTTCGACCCGGTGTGGTTCGGCGTGCTGGTCGTGGTCGCGGCCGAGGTCGGCATGATCACCCCGCCGCTGGGCATGAACATCTTCGTGGTCTCTCGCTACGCCGAGCGGCCGCTCTCCGAGATCTTCCGCGGTGTCGCACCGCATGTCGTCTCGCACATCATCGTTCTCGCGTTGCTCGTCGCGTTCCCGCAGCTGGTGCTGTGGCTGCCCGGCACGACGCAATAATCCGGACGCAATAATCCAAGGGAGGAGCCACCATGTCGACCGCAAAGACCGACATCGACCCCAAGATGTATTTCATGACCGAGTCCAGGGCCGCGGCCTACCAGCCGCGCGGCCACAGCGGGACGGTGAACCGCCGGCTGGTGTCGCCAGAGACCGGCGCCACCCAGATGGAAGTGCTGATCGGCCGCATCGAGCCCGGCGAGGGCGCCAGCGCCCACTTCCACCCTGGCATCGACCAGTTCTGCTGGATGCTCGAGGGCCATGCCCGGGTCGAGGTCGGCGGCCTCACCCAGGAGATCGGGCCGGAGGAGAGCGTCTTCTTCCCCGCCGACATGCCCCACACCTTCACCGCCATCGGCGACACGCCGGTCCGCGTCCTG
This sequence comes from Alloyangia pacifica, assembly GCF_003111685.1. Taxonomy (NCBI): domain Bacteria; kingdom Pseudomonadati; phylum Pseudomonadota; class Alphaproteobacteria; order Rhodobacterales; family Roseobacteraceae; genus Alloyangia; species Alloyangia pacifica. The sequence goes on from NZ_CP022190.1 coordinate 1,317,946, forward strand.
ATCTGCTACGGCCCGCCCTACGGCGAAGGCGCCCGCGTCGAGTGCTGAGCACCCGCACCCCCTGACACGTCTTTGGTCCATCGGAGGAGAACGACCATGAAACCCACCATCAGTATCCTGGCGGTCTGCGCCGCAGTCGCTGCGGCCCCCGTCGCCGCACAGGAAGTGACGATCAAGATCGCTGACAGCCTGCCGGCCGATCACATCATCACCAAGAACACCACCGACGTGTTCACCGCGCGCCTCAAGGAAGAGCTCGGCGACCGCATCGCCATCGAGCACTACCCGGCCCAGCAGCTCGCCAAGGCCAAGGACATCCTGTCGATCACCCAGGCCGGTATCGCCGACATCGGCTACATCGTGCCGTCCTACGTCTCCGAGAAGATGCCGCTCGGCGGCGTGGTCGAGCTGCCGGGCGAGATCTCGTCGTCCTGCGAGGGCTCGCTGGCCTTCGAGAAGCTGATCCAGCCGGGCGGCAAGCTCGACCAGCTCGAGTTCCAGCCCAACGGCGTGCGGGTGCTCTACAACGTGGCGCTCTCGCCCTACCAGGCGATCTTCTCGAAGCGCGCGGACGTGACCTCGCTCGAGGACTTCAAGGGCATGAAGATGCGCTCGAACCCCGGCGCCATGGAGCTGTCGTTGCAATCCGCGGGCGCGACCCCGGTGCGCATGACCCCGCCCGAGATCTTCGACGCGATGACCAAGGGCACCGTGGACGGCGCGCTGCTGCCCTTCACCTCGACCTTCTCCTACGGGCTCGACCAGATCGTGGGCTCGGCGACCGCCAACGCCAACTTCGGCTCGGTGGGGATCACCTACGCGATCTCGCAGCGCAAGTGGGACAGCCTGCCCGCCGACATCCAGGAAGCCATGACCCGCATCGGCCACGAAGTGACCGCGAGCGCCTGCAAGGCCTTCGACGCGGCCGAGGTCGAGCTGACCGCCAAGCTGGCCGATGAGGGCGCCACCGTCATCATGCTGAATGACGAAGAGACCGCGACGCTCACCGCGGATTTCGCCAGCGTCGCCGATGACTGGGCCGCCGCCCTCGACAAGCGCGGCAAGAAGGGGACCGAGATCCTCTCCGACTTCCGCGCCGAGGTCCAAGCGCTCCGCGAGAGCGGCATCTGAACCGAGACCAGGGGCGGCCGCCTGTCCGGCCGCCCCGCAACGAAAAGGAGAGGCGCGTGCTTGATCTTTTGAAGGGTGTCCGGGTCGTCGAGCTGACGACGATCGTGCTCGGCCCCATGGCCGGCCAGATGCTGGGCGATTTCGGTGCGGAGGTCGTCAAGGTCGAGGCGCCGAACGGGGATCTGGCGCGCTACGTCGATCCGCGCTCGAAGGCGGGCGCAAGCTCGATGTTCGCCAACAACAACCGGAACAAGAAGAGCATCGCGCTGGATCTGAAGACCGAGGAAGGCCGCGCCATCCTGCTGAAGCTGGTCGATGGCGCCGACGTCTTCCTGCACAACATGCGCCTGCAGGCGGTCGAGCGTCTTGGCTTCGGCCCGGCGGCGCTTCGGGCCCGCAACCCCAAGCTGGTCTACTGCTCGGCCATCGGCTTCGGAAGCGATGGCCCCTACGCGGCGCGCCCCGCCTATGACGACGTGATCCAGGCCGCCTCAGGCATCGCCAAGCTGCCGACCTACACCGGCAACGATCCGTCCTACGTGCCCGGCGTGATCGCCGACAAGATCGCGGCGCTCTACGCCGCCAACGCCATCTCGGCCGCCCTCGTCGGGCGCGAGCGGACCGGCACGGGCTGCGAGATCGAGGTGCCGATGTTCGAGGTCATGACCTCGTTCGTGATGACCGAGCACATGGCCGCCGCCAGCTTCGACGAGGCCGCGCCCGCGGGCTACCAGCGGCTGCTGAACCGTCATCGCCGGCCCTTCCCGACCAGCGACGGCTGGATCGCCGTGCTGCCCTATACCGAGCGCCACTGGCGCAAGACCTTCGAGGAGCTCGGCCGCGCCGACGTGGTGACGCAGCCGTGGTTCGACGACGCCACCGACCGCTCGCGCCATGTGGGGGAGATGTATGAGGTGCTCGGGCAGGAGATGCCGAAGCGCTCGACCGGGGACTGGATCGCCACCTTCGAGCGGCTCGACGTGCCGCATTCGCGGGTCAGCGGGCTCGACGACCTGCTGAACGACCCGCACCTGCAGGCGGTGGGCTTCTTCGAGCCGACCGACGATCTCGAGAGCCGGGTGCGCTCGGTACCGCAGCCGGTGCGCTTTCGCGCCTCGCCCTCCGAGCCCGACCGCCGCGCTCCCGAGCTGGGCGAGGATGGTCCGGCGCTGCTTGCCGAGCTTGGCTACGGCGCCGAAGCGATCCGCGAGCTAGAGGACCGTGGTGTCCTCGGGCGCGGAACGCACTACCAGACGGAGGACGTCTGACATGGCCGGACGCTGGCTCGAAGAATTCCGCGAGGGCGAGGTCATCCGACACGCGATCACCCGCACGGTGACCGAGTCCGACAACGTCAGCTTCTCGGTGCAGACCATGAACCCGCAGCCGCTGCATATCGACCGGCATTTCTCAGCCGCGACCGAGTGGGGACAGCCGCTGGTGAACTCGTTGCTGACGCTGGGCATCATGATCGGCATTTCGGTCCACGAGACCACGCTCGGCACTACGCTCGGCAATCTTGGTATGAGCGACGTCGCCTTCCCCGCGCCTGTGTTTCACGGCGACACGCTGCGGGTCGAAACTGAGGTGGTCTCGGCGCGCCCCTCGCGGTCCCGGCCCGGACAGGGCATCGTCGCCTTTGAACACCGGGCATACAATCAGGATGGCACGCTTGTGGCGCGGTGCCGCCGCGCGGCACTAGTGATGTCGGATAGCTACCGGGAAGCTATTTGATGCGGTCTTGGCTCTTCGTTCCGGGCAACCGGCCCGCCATGATCGCCAAGGCGCGTGGCGTCGGGGCCGACGTGCTGATCCTCGATCTCGAGGATTCCGTCGCCCCCACCGAGAAGCAAGCCGCGCGCGCCTGTGTCCTCGCGGCCCTTGCGGAGTATCGTGGCAGGAGCCGCCTCTGGATCCGGGTAAACCCCCTTGCCTCGCCCGAGATCGCTGAGGACCTCGATACGGCCCTCGTGGGCGGTGCCGACGGTCTGGTCCTGCCCAAGGCCGAGAGCGGCGCCTGCGTCCGCGCCCTGCGGGCCGCCTGCGACGCGCGCGGCAAGCCCTGCCCGCCGGTGCTCGCCATCGCGACCGAGACGGCGCAGGCGATCTTCGGGCTCGGCAGCTATTCCGGCCTCGCACCGGATCTCGCGGGGCTAACATGGGGCGCCGAGGATCTCTCTGCCGCATTGGGCAGCGCCAGCGCGCGCGACGACGCCGGTGCGCTCACCGGCCCCTACGCCATGGCCCGCAACCTTACTATCGTTGGCGCGATGGCGGCCGAGGTGCAGCCGGTCGACGCGGTCTGGACCGATACCCGCGACCTCGACGGGCTCGAGGCCGAGTGTCTGGCGGCAGTGCGCGATGGCTTCACCGGCAAGCTCGCGATCCATCCGGCGCAGGTGCCAGTGATCAACCGCTGCTTCCAGCCCTCCGACGAGCAGGTCAGCATCGCGCGTCGCATCGTCGAGGCCTTCGCGGCGGACCCGGCGGCGGGCGTTGTCGCCATTGATGGCAAGATGATCGACATGCCGCACCTGAAGCGGTCACGACTTATTCTTCAGAGAGCGGGGATTCCGGCATGAATAACGAACCTGTGCTTCTTGGACGGGGCTTCTACTGGCAGGATCTCACGGTAGGTGACCGCTACCGGACCTACGGCCGCACCGTTACACCGTCCGACATCTCGGCCTTCGTCAACTTGGCGGGGATGATCGAGGTGCTCTTCACCAACGCCGAGTACCGCCGCACCGAGGCCGCCATCAAGGGCAACCCCTCGCCCGGCGCGCTGGTCTTCGCACTGGCCGAGGGGCTCTCGCTCAATGCCACCGCGCAGGAGACGGGGCTGGCCTTCCTTGGGACAACCATGAGCATCAAGGGGCCGGTGGTCGAGGGCGACACGATCACGGTGGAAATCGAAGTGCTGGAGGTTCGGCAGGAAAGCAAGGGCGACCGGGGGCTGGTGAAGACCCGCAACACCGTGCGCAACCAGCGCGGCGAGTCGGTCATGGTCTATGAGCCGCTGCGCCTAATGCTGGGCCGCCCCGAGAGCTGAAACTCGAACTGCTGCGGCGGGGCCCAATGCCTTCCGAGGTGAACGACCAGGCCGGTTTGCAATTGTGCCAACTGGCCTGGTCCTAGCTTATTCCTTGTGTATGACTTGATGGCCCTGTCGGACAAATCAGCTTGCGAGCGCATGTCCCCCTTTTCCTAGACACATTTATCCCGGAGCCATGGGCATCGGGATCCGACGGACCTTGCGTCAAGTTTACGGTAAAGGTTTTTACGTAAAATATACAGGCCATCCCAGCAGCCTGAATTTACGCCCCGCGCGCCTCGAGCGGCGAACCGCAGCACTGACACACCGGGCGCTTCGCCTTCAGCTCCTCAAGGCGGTGCAGCGGCGCGCTCTCCACAAAGCGCCGGACCCTCTCAGGGTCGACGCGGACACTCCGCGCAGACTCCCGGTAGACCAGCCAGCAATGGACTGACCCCACGACGCTGATCACCATACCAGCTATGCAGATCAACGGACCAATCATGGGCTTCCCTTTCTGGAGCTCATCCTGAGCACAATCAAATGGCGCCCGCCCTCAAGAGGCTGCACCCTGACCGATGGCGTGTCAAACCCGCGGAGGCATGGTCGCGTCATAGCGCCAGTGCGCGCTGCAGATCTTCATGCTCGAAGGCGCTGGCCATGCGGTTGATCTCAACCGAACGCGCACCGACCGACCTCGCGGCCTCGCGCCAGGTGGCGGTGACCGTGGCCACCTCCTTGATGATTGCGCGCGCTTGCGCGAGCGTCAGGGCGAAGTATTCTGAAGCCTCTTCCAGCAGGTCGAGCGAACAGGTGCCCTCGTCGAGATCGATATTGGTGGTCAACACCCTCGCCTTGATGTCGGTCGGCACCGGATTGAGATCGTAGGCCGGCGACAGCGACCATCCCGCCTTGCCACGCCAGAGGAAGCCGTGGTTGCGCAGATGATCGTCGACATTGGAGATCAGCACGCTGAAAACGACACGGCGATACAGGGCCTGGGCATCGGTCTTGCCCTGTGCGCCATGCTCAGCCAGAGCGTCGACGATCTCGGGATAGCTCCCGCGCTCGCCATCCTTGGCGCCCATCATCGCCATCGCTGACAGGAACGGGATCCGCACGGTGCCCTCGCGATCGAACCGCCGCGACAGCATGACCTTCTTGCCCGCCACATCGATGAGTTCGTGGTGCGGCGTGACGATACCAGCCTGGCCAGCCAGTCGCAGAGCGACCTCCTCCCATGTCTCCATGCAGTATTCATCGGTTTCCTTCGGAAACTTGGCAATGGAGAGATGACCATGCTGATCGACGACCGAGGCCTTCGGACGCGCGCCGCCGAGCGATGAGCCAGGCGCAAAGATGAGCTGGAGGTCCTCGTCGGTCTCCTCATCCCGCAGGATCCGTTCGGTGACCTGCAGGAGGCGTCCGAGCTCGATCAGGGCGGGAACCCCCGCGCGGATCGGTGCCAGGAACGGTTCCTCGCCCACCCGCCGAAATCGCAGCGCGCCAAGCCGGGTCTCGTCAGCGACACCCAGGAGATAATCGCTTTCGGTCAACGTGCGCACCGCACGGCGATCCCGTCCGGCGCTGCGTCGTTCCGCGCGCTGCATGAGGCGGCGTCCCCAGGTGTCGGGCGCGGAGTCGCCAATCGAGCCAAAGGTCGACAGCCCTGCCGGTGGAGCAAAGGCGCCACGCGTAGTGGGGAGAGCAGGCTCAAGCGAGAACCGCTCCGCATCCTTGAGCCAGGCAGGATCGTATTCGAACAGGATGGTCTCACCACCGCGGACACGGTTGCTGTGCGCCAGTCCGACAGGGTGAAGGCGGCCATTCAGATCGACGTGAACTTCGAAGTCAACCATCGCGCGACGGTCCCGCTGGCCGCTTGAGGTGGACACTCTTCGGCAAGTCGGCGCTAGCCAGCGCCTGGCCGACGCTGTCGTTGGCGATATCCGCCACCTGGCTTAGCCCATCCAGCAGCCCAAGCGCCTGGAGGACGCTGGCATAGATGCCGATGCTGACACTGGTGTCTCCGGCCTCGATCTTCTGGAGTGTCGACCTCGACGTGAAGGCTCGCTCCGCCACGACTGCCATCGGCAACCGCCGACGCCGCCGGGCGTCCTGGATGTCCGCGCCGAGCTTGCGCAGCGCGCGCCGCACTGCGGCCGGAGGATTGTGAGGTGTCGGCATTTGTCGTCTTCGCACTACATAATGGGGAAATATGTAGCACGAAGATAGCATTTTTGAAGAGGATTTGTGATTTGCCGTGTCGCCGATCGACTTAGATGTGCGCCCTGAGCAGCCTGTTAGTGTTTCACAGAGTTTACACTAGAGGTCAAAATGTAAACTGTGTGGAGCAATGCCCCAGTGGCTAGCGAGCCAGCACTCCCGACATCGGCAGGACCAACGAAAGCGGTAGGGTGAAGGCAACTGTACAAAGCACGGCCACGACGATCGAGCGCAGGGGAATGGAGCGCGGCAGCCAGCGCGGGACCGGATCGGAGCGCACGCCCGCGTCGAGCAGCATGGGCTCGGCGGCAAAAGCGCGGCGGATCAAGGCGGCACCGCAAAGCGTCTGGGCGAGAAGGTACCTGCGCAAGGTCATCAAGGCGTCCTTGATCGAGGGTCTGCCTTCAAGTGATGCGATTTGCTTGAAAGGTACAATGCGCAGGTGTGGCTGGGTGCCGCTGTTGCATCGGGAAGGCAGCCGATGTCGGCCAGAGACTGCTCGATGGCGAGAGAGAGCGGTGTCCGTGGTTCCGCGCCGAGCAGTTCGACAAGCCGAGTGTTGTCGAGGCGCATGGGATGCCGCCAGACCGGCTCGATCTCGATGGCCTCCCTTGGAAAGCCGCCGAACGGCGCAGCCAGACGCATGAGCCACCAGGGGAACGACCTCTCTGGAACAGAGCGCCCGACGACACCCCGGATCGTCTCAACCAGCGTCCGGCCATCCGCGTCCCACAGCCCCTCAAACTGGAGGCATTCGTGCGGCAACAGGCGGTCCGGGCTATCAAGCAGTTGCGCGAAGGCTTCGGCGAGATCGGGCAGATATGCGTAGGCATGCGGCACGCCCTTGGCCATGGTAGTGATTTTCCGAACCGGCGCGCCGGCGGTCAGCATCGCCTGCGAGACCCAGCTCGACCGGGCACCCGGGCCTAAGAAGTCACCGGCCCGTAGGATCAGGCTAGGGACGTCCGGCGCGGCATCCGCAAGGCGTTGCTCCAGTGCGACGCGGATGCGTCCCTTGCGGGTTTTCGCCGTCTGAGGCGTCGCTGCTGAGATCGCCGGAGTTACGGCCGGGTCGTAATTGTAAACCGTGCCCGGCAGGACGACGCGCGCGCCGTCTACCGCGCGGGCGGCGGCGATCGTGTTGTCGATCATCGGCAGGACGAGCTTATCCCAATCGCGGTAGCCCGGCGGGTTGACTGCATGGACGATGATCTCTGCCGGTCTGCCCTGCCTCGCCGCGCGGATGACGTCTTCGCGGACCATGGCGTCGCCCGAGACGAAGTCCGGTGTCAGGCGTGCGGCGGGCCAGCCTACACTGGCTCTCGCCGGGTCGCGCACCATGGCGCGGACGGACCAGCCGTGATCGGCCAGCGCGCGGGCGATGGCCCCGCCGACGCCTCCGGTCGCACCGAGAACCAGTGCGGTCCGTGAGCTACGTGATAGTTCGGTCATGGCGCTCTCCTTGGGTTGATCCTGCCAAGATGGCGCGTCGAGAGGTCACAAGGAATTGTCAGAAACATCCAGACTGCTTACAAGAAATCTATGAGCATATCAGAGCGCCCTGATGTTGGCTGGGACGACCAGCGCGCATTTCTCGCCGTCATCGATGGTGGTAGCCTGTCGGAGGCGGCACGCAGGCTCGGCCTGTCGCAACCGACGGTTCGCGCCCGCATTGCCTGCCTGGAGAAGGCCCTGGGCAGCGCGCTTTTCACGCGCGCGGTCAACGGGATGGTCCCGACGAAACAGGCGCTCGCGCTCGCCATGCATGTCCGGGCGATGCAGCGCGCCTCGGATGCACTGGTGCGTGCCGCCTCAGCCCCTTCAGATGCGATAGCCGGCGTTGTGCGTCTGAGCGTGTCTGAGGTCGTCGGCATGGAGGTGATGCCTTCGATGCTGGCGTCGCTCCGCGCAGTGCATCCGGAGCTTCGCGTCGAACTCATTCTGTCGAACACCAGCGCAAACCTTCTGGAACAGGAGGTCGACGTTGCCATTCGCATGACGCCGCCCAAACAGAAGGCGCTGGTCGCACGCAAGGTCGCGACGATCCCACTGGGTTTCTACGCGCACCGTCGCTATCTCGAAGCCCGTGGTGTGCCGGCCACGATCGCGGAGTTTTCCACTCACGACCTGATCGGCCCTGATCGGTCTCGGAGGGATCTTCTCTTCGCCTCGCAGATCTTTCCCGAGTTGCCGCCAGAGCGCTTCGTTCTCAGAACCGATAGCCATCCCGCGCACCTTGCCGCTGCCCGCGCCGGCCTCGGCATCGCCGTGGCGCAGGTCCCGTTGGCCCGGAGATACGACGATCTCGTCCGCGTCCTTCCGGACCTCCAGGTCGCGGCCCTAGAGACGTGGATCGTCCTGCATGAGGACTTGAGAGACACCCCGCGCGTGCGCGCGCTGAGAGACCATCTTGCCGCCGCATTCGTGGATTTTGGCCGTGGCTGAGGCTGAGGCTGAGGCTGAGGCTGGCGTGTGACAGATTGGCCGCGCGGGTCACAGGTTCACTTAGGAGTTTTTTAACACAATCCGGACAAAGCTGCCGTACGGATGGCCGCACATTCTCTACACTGCTGCCGACAGGACGGCTTGGTGCTACGGCCCTACACCTTGCCTCCTACGTCAGAAGCGCACTCCGCGTATCCGCCACATTTGCGACTGACCCCGGTGAGAGTGAGAATGAAAACGGCCGTAGGTAAGAACACCATGGCGACACCGCCAACGGCATCCGAGAGCAAGCCCCCCAGGAGCGGCAATGCGAATGCGACGAGGTAGCCCACAAAGGTGATCCCGCCGGTCAGGCGCGCGACATTCGACTCCGCGGTCACGACGGGCGGCAGCGACATAATCAGAATGAGTTGCAGTGATGCGGCAAAGCCAGCGACGAGGGCGCAGAGATAGCCGACCGGGCCGGGCACGAAGCCGAAACCGATCATGCCGGCAGCAGCGACGATGCCAGTCATGACGACCGGGCGGCGGCGACCGATCCACGCCGCCTTCCACCAGAGCATGGCTAGGGACGCCAGCAACGCCGTGGCGTTATAGGCAACGATCAGGACTCCGAGCCACGCGGCGTCCCCCCGCGCAGAAAGGGTCACGTCCATGTAGGCGTTGATACTAAAGAACACGGCAATCGACCCGGCCAGCCAGAGACCAAGCTCCCATGTCCGGCCGTCCGGCCAGTCTGGCGCAACTGGAGTAGGACCGCCGGGCTTGGCCTTCTCCCCGGTAAGCAGGATGAGCAGCGCGATCACCGCGGCCGGTATTGCCCAGAGCGCCAAGGCCATGCGCCAGTCCTGCCCGGCCAGAGGCACCACGACTGGCAATGTCGCCCCGGCCCCTAGAAGCTCACCGACCATCATCCCGTTCAGATAAACCGCGCTTCCCATGGCCGCCTGTGCAGGAAGCCAGCCCCGCACGGCGCTCGGCAGGGCTGTCTGAAACATCGCAATTCCGATTCCCATGCCAATGGTGGCCGCAAACAGTAGTACCGCTGACGAGGTCCATCCGCGAGAGGCCGACAGCACGGCACTGAGGAGGAGGCCGACTGCAATCGTCCGGGCAGGACCGATCCGCGCTATGGCCCATACGGCAAGCGGCGCAGCCAAAGCGAGAACCACAACCGGAACGATGGTCAGGGCGCCCGTGCCGGTGGTCGACAGCTTCAGATCTTCTGCGATCCGACCCGCGAGCGGCGAAACCGCGAGCACCGGGATTCGTAGAAACAGCCCGGTCGCCCAGAGAAGACAGAGAATACTGATCTGCCGTGCAGACCAAGCGGAATACCCCTTCACCACCATCATCGCGCCGCATCCGGGAAGTTGCGAGCGATGCTTGCGACGTCTTCGCCTGCGGTGAACGGCAGGGTAACGAAGGCAACTGCGGGCCCTCTTTTTGCGAGGAGAGGTGAAAGGTTGAGCGGCATATCTGTGATCTCCGATTTGGAAAGTCTCGAGACGGGTTCTGCCAAACCGAGGAGGCCACATCTCGCCTGATCAGGCCGCATCTGATACGATCCTGCCATAATGTTCGGAGTGGAATGCCATGGTCCCGGGGATATACGATTTTGACGTGGCCCGGGCGCTCCGGCCTCGGGCAAGCCTGCTCCGCTCCGGTGTCACGGCCTCAGGCATAGGATTGGCCGTCTGGGAGCAGCGCAGGGGTGAGGTCCATTATCGCGCGGCAGACCACCATACGTTCAGCCTGTATCTGCGAGGCGGCAGCCAGGTCCGCGAGGTCTCCAGCACCGCGGTCCGCCCGAATTCTGCGGGCTCTCCCGGAGCTATATGCACCCTGCCCGCCGGCGACTGCTTCGCCTGGAACAACGAGGGCTACCTCAGGTGGCTGCACGTCTATTTCAGGGACCGCCACATGAGCTTCGCATCCGGCAGCACCTCGACTACGCCCGCGCGGGTCCTGTTCGGATGCGATCCCGCCTTGCGAGAGCTTTGCCAGCGGTTTCTTCTCGTGCTGGATTGGGCGGACCCCGACCAGAACAGCGTTCTGGATCATGCCCTGATGACCTTGCTGGCGCGCTCGCTCGCGATCGAAAATGTGACCAGCGATTTCAGGGCCCCCAACGGCGGCCTGACGGGCGCGCAAAGGCGTGCCGTCGAGGACACCGCCGAGACATCTCTCGCCGACCGGATCACCGTCCGCGATCTTGCCGAAGTCAGCGGCCTGAGTCCCCGCCAGTTCTCGCGCGCCTTCACCGTCAGCTATGGGACATCGCCCTACGAATGGGTCTTGCGCCAACGCGTGGAGCGCGCCCGTGATCTGCTCGCCGATGGAGAGAAGGCCCGTGATGTCGCGGTGCTGTGCGGCTTCTCATCACAGACCCACATGATCCGCCGGTTTCGGGCTGTGTTCGGCTACACCCCGAACGCGGTCCGGTGAAACGGCTTCTGCCACGCAAGCCACGCAAGCCTGCGCTGCAGCATTAAGCAATTTGGGCCCGAACCGGACTTGCGGCAGCGCAGCGGCCCGGCCGGGCCGCCACAGCAAGATGCGGCGTCGCTCCCGGCCCTGACCTGCCGTTCAGTCCCTTGCCGATCGCCGCGGTGCAGCTTCACTAGACCGGCCATTCGTCCATCGCGCAGCATCATCGGAGGATGAAGGTCGGCAGGGCGGACCTTCCTGCCGTTCGCTGCGACCGCAGCCTGCTCTAGGTCGAGCGTCGGCAATGCGCAGGAAGCGGCCCGATGGCGATGCGGCGAGGCACCCGCAGCAAAACCAAGAAAGCGGACATCCGTGCGCGGCTCAGCAATCGCAGGCGGCAGCATGATCACCAGGCAAGCTTAGCAGCGCCGCAAACTTGTCCGGGAAATGGGGTCCACCAAAATATCCCGCTCGGAAGTGGTCGCCTTGGGCTCAGGACCGTGAGCCGAACCGCGCCTTGGCGGCCTCGGTTTCCGGCATGTAGAGGCTCACCAGATTTCCCTCCGGGTCCCGCAGTTGGAACGTGCGATTGCCCCAGGGCAAGAGCTTTGGTTCATGGACGACATCCAGCCCCTTCAGACGCTCGAAGTCAGCCTCGATATCTGCCACCTGAAGCTCGATGATGGAAGTACGGTTCCCCGCGGCCTCGGCACTGCCTTCCTGAAAGAGCGCCACGGTCTCTTCCGAACCGATGGCCAGCGATGCGCCGGGCGTCACGATCTCCGCGAAGACGGGGGCCAGCCAGTCGGCCTTGGCGCCCGTGACGGTTTCATAGAAGGCCACCAGACCCCGGACATCCCGCGCGATGAGGCGGACAGAAGCAAGTTTCATCGTCATTTCCTTTCTTGCCGGCACTTGACCGGTTGGCTGCCCTTCTAGAGAGGTCCTGCTGACAGCATTGTGGCAACAGGAAACCGGATGCGTAGCACCGACCGACTTTTTCAGATCATCCAGATCCTGCGCCGCACGCCGCGCCCCGTGACGGCCGCTGCCATCGCGGAAGAGCTCGAAGTGTCACGTCGGACGGTCTACCGGGATATCACCGACCTCATCAGTCGCAGGGTCCCGATCCAAGGCACAGCCGGTTTCGGCTACACGCTGGACGACGACTACGAAATGCGGCCTCTGGCCCTTACCCCGGCCGAGACCGAAGCGCTTGCCCTGGGAGCGCAATGGGTCAGCCGCCACCCCGATCAGGCGTTGGCCCGTCTTGCACTGGACGCCTTGTCGAAGATCCGGCTGTCCCTGCCGGAGTCCAGTCGTACGGTGTTGGAACAGCCCGCATTGGGTGTGGCGCCGATTGCGGCCGCGCCGGGGACTGTGCTCGATACCACGTCCATTCGGGACGCCATACGTCGATGGCGCGTGATGACGTTCCGCTACCGTGCTCTCGATGGGGTCGTCAGCCAGCGCAACGTCTGGCCGATCCTGCTCGGCTACGACGCGACCCGCTGCCTGTTGATTGCCTGGTGCGAGGAACGGGATGCCCTTCGCCATTTCCGCCTGGAGCGGATGTCCCACATCGAGGTTCTCGAACGAAGGCCGCCGAAACGGAGGACGGATATGATGCGGCTATGGCGCGCGGAACAAGGAAAGACGATCGGTGCTGGGGACCACAAAGTGTAGGTCGTGATGGGGGCATCCGCGGTACCAACTCAATATCGAGGGGCGGTTTTCGTCTGAGCCGGACGAATGCACCCGCAGCAACCTTCGGAACGGCCCCGAGCCGTTTGGGCTCGAAGTAGCCATGCGGCGGTGCAGCAGTCTGGGCAAGCCTCCAGGACGGGGCATATGGCGCTCGCGGCCCTGACCTGCCGTTCAGTCCCTTGCCGATCGCCGCGGTGCAGCTTCACTAGACCGGCCATTCGTCCATCGCGCAGCATCATCGGAGGATGAAGGTCGGCAGGGGGGACAAAGCGGACATCTGGTCATGCCGACTTGCAATGTAAAACGAACGTTTTACATTCATATCCAAGGACGCCAGAGGAGGTTCCCATGGACATGACCAGAAAACTCACCGCCGCCGCCGAGCGGCTCTTCGATCGGCACGGCTACATGGCCACCGGCATCGACCGGCTGACGGAGGCTGCGGGGATGTCGAGCCGCACGCTCTACAAGCACGCTGGCAGCAAGGCCGCCCTCATGGCGCGCGTGCTGACCGAGCGTGAACGGCGTTTCATGGCCCGGATCGACGTGCGGACCATCGACGCCCTGTTCGCAGCTCTTGAGGACTGGGTTCGGGTGGAGGGCTGCCGGGGCTGCCTGTTCCTTCGCTCGCGCGCGGAAACGGGTGGCGATACGCCGGAGATCGCCGAGGCGGTTGCGCTGCACAAGGACGCGTTCCATGAGCGGGTCGGTGAGGTCGTCGCAATGGACCTCGGACGCGAGGACCCGGCACTTGCAGAGCAGGTTCTGGTTCTCTTCGAGGGCGCGACCCACGCGGCTGTCTATCGCGGAGCGGATGCCGTCTCAGCGGCTCGGGCGGCGGCGGCCGTCCTGCTTGAAAGGGCGCGCGCATGAGCCCGGCCCTTCGCATCGGCGCGACGGGCTTCGCCGTCATCGCGGTCTGCTACGGCTTTGCCCGCTTCGCCTTCGGCCTGTTCCTGCCGCAGATCGACGGAGAACTGGGCCTCGGCCCCTCCCTCGGCGGTGTCATTTCGGGCGGCTCCTTCGCCGGCTATTGTGTCGCCATCGTCGCCTCGGCCTTCCTGACCGAACGTCTCGGCGCGCGCGCCGTCGCGACAGGCGCCGCCCTCGTCGCGGCGATCGGGATGGCGGGCATCGCGCTCGCGCCATCGAAGCTGATTCTGGCCATCGCAGTTGTGGTTGCCGGATCGAGCACGGGCCTCGCTTCCCCGCCCATGGCTGCCGCGGTCGCCGATGCAGTCGGCAAGAGCCGGCAAGACCTGACGAACACGGTGATCAATGCGGGTGTGAGCGCGGGCGTGGCGCTGTCTGGGCCAATCGCGCTTGGCCTCGCGGGACAATGGAGATTGGTCTTCGGGGCTTTCGCCGCCGTCGCGCTGGTGCTGGCCGTCGCGTCCGCGATCTCGCTTCCTGCCGCCTCGGGCAGCGGTCGTGCAGGTGGCCTTCCCCCGATGACGGGACCGGTCCTGCGGCTGATCTCCGCCTCCTTCCTGATGGGGGCCGCGAGCACCGCGCTATGGTCCTTCGGGGGCCAACTCGTCGCGGAGCAGATGGGCTGGGGGGCGACCGGAACCGGCCTTCTCTGGAGCTGCATGGGCACCGGGGGACTGGCCGGAGCCTGGGCCGGCACGCTCGTTGGCTGGCTCGGTCTCGATCGCGTCCACTGGGCCTTCCTCAGCCTGATGGCAGCCAGCATCCTGTCGGTCGGCTTCGGCCTCGGCCCGATCCCCACGCTCGTCGGAGGAGCCGTTTTCGGTGCGGCCTACGTGATGCTCACGGGGGTCTACCTCATCTGGGGCACTCACGCCCTACCGGACCGGCCTGCAACCGGCCTCATGGTCGGCTTCCTGACCATTGCCGTGGGCCAGACCGTCGGCGCTCCTCTCTTCGGACTTCTCTTGGCGGGGCCGGGCGTCGCGTCTGCCGTCATAGGTTTCGCCGCCGTCGCGCTGATCGCCGGGGCCTTCCGGTCAGGGTCGGCGGTCGGTGGCGCAATTGTGTAGCCCGGGCGCGAGCGGCACTTTCTTCAGACGACGTGGAAGGGCTCGAAGCAGACCTGCGGCGGCGCGGCAGGCCCGTCGCCTTGGCGCGCCAGGCCCGCGGGCGCTGACGGCCCTGACCTGCCGTTCAGTCCCTTGCCGATCGCCGCGGTGCAGCTTCACTAGACCGGCCATTCGTCCATCGCGCAGCATCATCGGAGGATGAAGGTCGGCAGGGCGGACAAAGCTGCCGTTCGCTCGACTGCTCAGATTACGCTGTCCCTGAGCAGACACGCGTGAGAAAGGCGGACGGAGCAGGCGCTTTTCCAAGCCCACTCCCCACGACGTGCCCCAATGCTCAGGCTATGCCTTCTCCTCGATGATCTCAGTTTGCTCACCCACGAGGATGAGGGTGTTCTCATGGTCGAGGAATGTTTTCTCGTCGGGGAGAACCTTCTGCTCATAGGTTTCTGACTCAAGCACGGCTTTCATCCCCTCGGGGCTGTCGAACCAGATCTCGGCGGTGCCATCGAAGTCGGATTGCGCGACAGGAAATTCGCCTTCGGTCGGGTGGGTCTGGATATAGCGAAGCACATGGGTCTTCGCCTCCGGGATTGAACGGAACAGCGGCCCGTGCGTTTCGCGATGGTGCCGCACGAAGGCCGCGTGATCGATATCCGGATTGCGCTTCAGAAGCATTGTCATCTTGATCATGGTCTTGATCCTTCAGGGATGGGGGGTCCAGCGGGGAGCCGGGGAATCCGTGGGCAGGTCGATGCCGCCGGGATAGGTCAGCAGCTCGAACAGCGTGCCCCAGGGGGCGCGGCCGTAAATGCCCGCATTGCCCTCGTTGTCCTCGTTGTTGGCAAGCGGATGCGGGCCCTTCAACAACGTGCCGCCGGCGGCCGTAAAAGCAGCGCATGCCGCATCGATATCGTCGACGTAGAGGCCGAGATGAGTGAGCCCGAGATCCTGAAGGCGCGCAGGATCGGACTGTGTCCCGTCCTCCATTCGGAAAAGCTCGAGGCACGGCCCGTTGCCAATCCGCACGAGGCGCATGTGTGTGATCCGTGTGCCTGGCGACAGACCAAGTTCCGCCTCTGGCCCTTCGCCTTCCATGTCGGGCCCTTCCTTTGGCAACACGTCGTAAAGCGTAACCGCCCCGAATGCGTCGGACAGAAAACGGGTCGCGGCCTCAATGTCCGGCACCGTAAGGCCCGCATGGTCCACGGCCCGAATGCCCGGGGCCGAGACCTGTGCGCCGGCAAAGCAGGCAAGGTCGGTCACACTCGAAGCACCTCCTGTGGCAACCTCCTCGAGCGCTGCGTTGAACTCTTGGGTATGGGGTTGGGAAAGGTGCGCCTCGAAGGCCGCGTCGTCGCGGTATTCCTCGAGCATCACCACTGCACCGTTGCCTTCGCTGAAGGCCTCGAAGCGAATGTTGCCCGCTTCACGGCGCACCTCCTCGGCCAGTGTTTCCACCAGTGCTGCCAGCCTGTCGGTCTGGCCCACCTTGGGCGTTGCCCTTGCGATCATCGTGCGTGTCATGGTCATCTCCGCCTTGGGATGCTGCGCTGCGGCAGTCACTCGGCCAACACGTCCCCGAGACCGTCCGTTCCCTTGAAATCTGGACTAAATGAATGTTTCGGCTAATTTTTTCTGAAACTTCAGCGATGTGGAAATTTCCCAATGATCCAGTCCGTCACCCGCGCCCTCGAGATGCTCGAAACGATCGCCCATGCAGGCGGTGCTGCCTCTCTTGGAGAGATCGCCGAAGGGGCAGGCCTGAAAACGACGACCGCACACAATATCCTGAGAACCCTCCAAAATGCGGGCTACATCCGACGTCGCCCCGGCGACATGCGCTATCATCTCGGCGATCGCATCCTGAACCTTGCCCGGGTGGTAGGCGATGACGATGCCCTGCGCCGCCGGCTGCGCCCCGCTCTGGAGGAGATGGCTACCCGAACCAGTGAAACTGTATTCCTCGCCGTCCCTTCCGGTGACGAAGTATATTTTCTTGACGCGATCGAGAGCCCGCGCACGTTGCGCGCCTCTAGCCAGTGCGGAGAGCGCCAGCCGATGGCAGGCTCAGCCATCGGTCTTCTCTTCCTGGCGTTTCTTCCGGCCCTGCGCCGCCGGATGTTCGACGTCCACGCGCCCCGCATCGGTCCGGGGATCTCGGCCGAAATCGACGCGATAGCTGAACGCGGCCATGCTCTTGATCAAGAGAACTGGTGCCCCGGCCTAAATTGCGTTGCCGTCCCCTGGCGCGACGATGGCGAAGTCCGCGCAGGCTTTGGCCTCGCCGGACCGAGCAGCCGACTGACTGCCACCCGGCTGGACGAAATGGCGCAGATCATGCGGGAGCTTGCGTCAGACGTGTCCGCTCCATGTCGGGGCTGACACATGTCGCAAAGGGCTCGAAGCAGACCTGCGGCGGCGCGGCAGGCCCGTCGCCTTGGCGCGCCAGGCCCGCGGGCGCTGACGGCCCAGAGCTGCCGTTCAGCTCTGGTTCACCTTGCTGCAGTACGGCCAGCCAAAGTTGCCGTTCGTGGCATCTCCGAGCTCTGATCGCGGTCGGAGGACGGCTCTCCGCCATCGCGCTCGCGGCTCTCGTCATCTATTGGTTATAAAATCTGAGCCGCGCTCTCGATTAGGAGGTCGACACCCTCCTCTCCACAGCGGAGCCTCGACCGTCTCGTCTCGCGGACGCCTTAGTCAGGCGCGAACAGCCTCCACCCCGCGGCGTCTCTGAAGGAGCACGAGGACGAAGGGAATGGCGAAGGCGACCGCGCTGGCCAGCAGCACCGCGGCGTAGTCATACCCCGCCCGGATCACCGCGCCGCCCACCACGGTACCAAGACCGTTGCCGAGGTTATGCGCCGCCTTGCGGCAGACCATCTGAGGTCATCCCCATTTCCCAGGCAGGTTTGCAGCGCTGCCAAACTTGCCTGTTGATCATGCCACTGCATGAAGGTCAGGGCCCTGATGGGCCTCGACCGCTTTTTTGCTTCCAGTTGCCGATTGACACCCGAGGGTCAATATAATTTTCGAAAAAATGCAATAACTTACCAAGAACCACGACTGAGTCAATGCAAAGATGGTCGCAGCGAAGGTCAAAGCCTTTGGTATTCGACGACTCGTGAGCGCGCCAGCGACAGACGGAACCGGTCCGGCGAGAAGCGCGTCAGGCAGATGCGGCGGCCCATGGCGGGAAACAGCCAGCGCCCGTTGCCGAGCGGCGTCAGCACTACCTCGGTCGCGCGCGGCCCCACGCCCCAGCGCAGACGATCCCCGCAAATTTCAAAAAGCGCGCCGTCGCTGACCCAATGCCCATCCAGCCCGGGCGCATCCGCCGCGCCGCTCCCGGCAGACACCGGCAAAAGCCGCACCGGCCTGTGGAACATCTCACCGACGATTGCGCCATCCGTGCAGCGCAGCCGCATCATGGACTGCGGCGCGGCGCTTTCGACCCCGCCATCGGGCGCGGCGAACAGCGCCTCTTCGGCGTCGCGCACAGAGATCGCGCCGGGCCGCACCTCGGCCCATAGATCGCCGCTCGGGGCGGCGTAGAGCCCCGGCGGCGCCCAGTTACCCGCCGCCTCTCGGTGCAGCCGCCCGCCCCGCATCCTCGCCCAGACCCGCGCAGCGATGCCGGTGGCATCGCCGTCGTCGCGGTTGCTCAGCACGACCAGCGCCCGCGCCTCATCCGGCGCACAGAGGAACCCGGCGCGATAGCCCGGCTGCGCCCCGCCGTGCCCGGGCACCGCCTCGCCCGCGATCTGCAAGAGCCGCAGACCAAGCCCGTACCCCGTGGCCTGCCCCGAGGCCAGCGGCAGCGACCGGGCCATCCGCGCGAACTCCGGGCGCGGCATGAGATCGGCGAGCCAGAGCGCCAGATCCGCCGCCGACCCTGAAAGCGAGCCCGCCGCCGACAGATGCATACCCTGCGCGCCATGGCTCCAGGCGGTTTCGCTCGCGACATGACCCAGCACCAAGCCGGGAACCGGGTCGCTCCAGTGCTCGGAGGCGCGCATGCCAAGGCCAAGCCTTCCAGCCCGAGCCGCGACCCATTCGGCAAAGACCACCCCGCGCCGCTCAAGAGCCGCCTCGAGCAGCCGGTAACCGCCGTTCGAATAGGCGACCTCGGTGCCCGGCGCGGCGTTCAGCCGGTCGATCCGGGCCGACCAGTCCAGCAGTGCCGCCGCTTCGGTGCGATCGAGCGCGCCAAAGCCGAGCAGCGTCAGGCTTTCGCGCGTGTCGGGCACGCCGCCCTGCATGGCAAGCGCCTGCGCCACGGTGACGGCGGCAGGGGCCGGCGCAAGCTCCGGCAGCGCCGCGCCAAGCGGCATCTCGAGCGGCAACGCGCCGCTGTCGAGCACGCAGGCCGCAAGCACATGCTTGGTGACGGATGCCCAGCGGAACACGCTGCCCGCGTCAAGCGCCGCGCCGCCGGGCACGGCCCGGCCGCGGGCGGCAAGCGGATGCAGCCCGCCCCGCTCGACACCCAGCACCACCGCGCCCGGCCCTTCGCCATCCCAGCCCGCGAGTTCCGCTTCTGCCGCCGACTGCGCCGCGACCCAGTCTGCCTCAGCCATGGTGCGGACGCCTTTCTGCCCAGAACCCCCAGAGCGTGCCGGCAATGATCAGCAGCGCACCGCCAATCGTGGTGAGCGTCGGCGCCTCGAGGAAGAAAACCGCGCCTATCAGCGCCGAATAGACCAGCCTCAGGTAGTCGAAGGGCGCCAGCGCCGTCGCCTCGCCGACACGGAACGCCAGGAAGTTGAGGCTCTGCCCCACGGTCGACAGCGCGCCGATGCAGAGCAGCAGCAGCCATTGCTCGGGGGTGGGCGTCACCCATGACATCGCCGCCGGAACCGCGAGGATCGTACCGACGCCCACCGCCTGATAGGTGATCACCGTACCCAGTTTCTCGCTCTGCGCCAGCTTGCGGACGATCACCATGATCATCGCCACGGCCGCCGCCGAGAGAAGGGCCAGCAAGGTGTATCCATCGACCTGCGCGCCGCGCGGATCGGTGATGATCACCACCCCCACAAACCCCGCGATGATGCCAACCCACCGGTGCGCCCAGACGATCTCATGCAGGATCAGAATAGCGAAGATCGCCACGAAGAAGGAGCGCGAGAAACTGATCGCCACGGCGTCGGCCAGCGGCAGGTGGACCATGGCGGTGAAGCCAGCGGTCATCGCCACCGACGACAGCCCGACCCGCGCCAGATGCAGCCTCGGGCTGGCGGTGTGGAAGGCGTCGCGCGGATCGCGCAGGATGCGCGGCAGCATCGCCCCGGTCATCACGATCTGCCGGATGAAGAGGATTTGCACAACCGGAATGGTCGATCCGACGGTCTTGATGAGCGCGGTCATCACCGTCAGAACCAGCCCGGCCATGACCACCCAGACCGCGCCCTGCAGGTTGGTGGGCAGCGCCGCGATCCGCAGGCGGAGCCGCTGTGCAACATCCTCGGCGATACTCATGAGCGGAACGTGGGTTGGGGCGGGAGAAGCAGATTGCATCCAATAAAACATGCGTCCAGCATCCAAAAAGGCTCCCACTCCAAAATATCACGTCCCGACGCCAGTCCTACGCCCGAAGATTTCAACTTACAAGGCTGGTTGGATACAATATTGACAATGAGCGTTATGCAGCACGCCTTCATCCTTGCGCCGCGCCGCCGACTGGATACAAAAGGCCGGAAAGGGAGAACGCGATGTCGACACGCGGCCAGCAGGTCATGCGCCATATCAGGGAAGGGATCGCCGAGGCGCGCTATCCCGGCGGCAGCCGGCTGAACGAAGTCGATCTTGCCGAGCGCATCGGCGTGTCGCGGACCCCGGTCCGCAATGCGCTCTCGGTTCTCGCGGCAGAGGGGCTGCTCGATTACACGCCCAACGCCGGTTACACCGTGCGCCGCTTCACCGTCGAGGACATCGCCCGGATCTTCCGCGTCCGCACCGAGCTCGAGGGGCTGGCAGCGCGGCTTGCCGCCGAGAACGGGCTCTCCACCGCTGCCGAGGCCGAGCTGCGCGACCTGCTGGCGCAGACCGCGGAGCTGGTGGACGCGCAGCGCTGGGACGACGAGATCCGCAGCGCCTTCCTGCCGATCAACCGCCGCTTTCACGATACCATCCGCGAGGCCGCGCAGAATCCCTTCCTCGCCGATGTCGTGCGTCGGGCCAACGAGGTGCCGCTGTTCAACCTGATCCGCTGGCGCTGGTTCGACGCCGACCTGCTGCGCCAATCCCAGGACGAGCATCTTGAATTGTTCGATGCGCTGCTGCAGCGCCAGCCGGAACGCGCCTATCGCATCCAGGCCGAGCACACCTATCGTTCGGGGCGGCGGATGATCGACAACTGGTCGCGCACCGAGGACGAGATCCGCGCAGGCCGCGCCGCCAGGACAGGGTAGAGCGCGGCAGCCGCCGCGCGGAGCCAGCGGCTGCCGCTACGGCAAACTATGCCGGATCGGACTTGAATCTTTCCAAACAGTTGTTGGAAACCCGGCGCGCGATCGGGTCGACTTCTGCTGCGCGCAGGCCGCAGCAGACAGGAGCCCCGATGAACCACCCAAGCCCGGTTGCCCCCGTGTCCATGTCCATGTCCGACTACGTCGCCCTGCCCGAGGCCGGCGGCGCGTCGCTCTCCGCCGACGGCAGCCAGATGGCCTATCTGTCGAACGCGAGCGGGCTGAACCAGATCTGGCTGTGCGACATGCAGGACGGTCGGCCCTCGGGGCCGACCCGGCAGATCACCGAGCTGTCCGAGCGCGTGGTTTCCGTCGCCTTCGCACCCCGCGGGCGCGACCTGATCTACACCACCGATTGCGGGATGGACGAGCGCTACCAGATCTGGCTGATCTCCGGCACCGAAGGCCGCCCGCGCCCGCTCACCACCGCCCTGGGGCGGGTGCATGTCTGGGGCTGCTGGTCCGCCGATGCCACGCAGGTCGCCTTTGCCAGCAACGAGCGCGACCCGCGGCTGATGGATATCCACGTCATGGACCTCGCAACCTTCGAGCGCCGCCGCGTCTGGGAGGGCGCGGGCCATGTCGAGCCGCTGGCCTTTGCCGCCGACGGCCGCCTGCTGCTCCGCGACTGCCGGCGCTCGATGCGCGATCAGGATCTGCTCTGGCTCGACCCCGGCACCGGCGTGGCAACCCCGGCGCTGCCGCACGCCGGTCCGGCGCAATACCTGTCGGTCAAGCTTGATCCCGATGCGCGCGGCGCGCTGGTCCTGACCGATCAGGGCTGCGACGCGCCCCGGCTTTGCCGCGCCGATTTCACGGCGCAGACGCTCACGCCGCTGCACGAGGTGGCGGGCTGGGAGATCGAGAAGGTTGTGCTCTCGCCCGACAAGACAAGCGCCGCCTGCGTGGTGAACCGCGACGGGCTGCTGCGAATCGAGATGGTCGATCTGGCGACCGGCACGGCGACCGATCTGGGCGCGCCGGGTGGCGGCGTGATCGGCGCTCTGGCCTTTGCCCCGGGGACGCGCCGGCTGATCCTCGATTTCGCCAGCCCCACGGAGCCGGGCGCGCTCTGGGGCTGGTCCGCCGCGGATGGCTTCACCCGGCTCTTCGCCGATATCGCCGCCCGCCCGGTCGCCAGCCATTGCACGCCCGAGGTGCTGCGCTTCGACAGCTTCGACGGACTGGCCGTGCCCTATTTCCTCTACACGCCCGCCGGCACCCCGCCCGAGGCCGGCTGGCCGGTGCTGTTTCTGGTCCATGGCGGCCCGGAATCGCAGTGGAAGGCGCAGTTCCGCGCCGACATCCCCCACCACCTGCAGAACGGTATCATGGTGGTGGCCCCGAACGTGCGCGGCTCGTCGGGCTATGGCCGGCGCTATTGCGCCGCCGACGATCTCGAGAAGCGCATGGACGCGGTGCAGGACCTCATCGCGCTGCGCGATCACATTGCCGCCCGACCCGATACCGACGCCGCGCGCATTGCCGTCGCCGGGCAAAGCTACGGCGGCTTCATGACGCTCGCCGCGATGACCGAGGCACCGGAGAAATGGCGCTGCGGCATCGACATCTACGGCATCTCGAACTTCCCGACGCTGATGATGACGACCGGCCCGTGGCGGCAGGTGCTGCGCGCCGCGGAATACGGCGATCCGGTGCGCGACGCCGAACTGCTGCGCCAGATCTCTCCGATCACGCGGATCGACCGCATCGCCGCGCCGCTGCTGATCGTCCACGCCACCGACGATCCGCGCGTGCCGATCGAACAGGGCGAGCAGGTGCTCTCGGCGCTGCGCGGGCTCGACCGGCCGGTCGACTACCTGCGCATCGAACATGAGGGCCACGGCTTCTCGCGCCGCGCCAACAAGAGCTGCGTCTTCGAGACCATAGCCACCTTCCTCGCCCGGCATCTCTGATCCCCCGCAACGACAACAAGACCGAC
Organism: Alloyangia pacifica; assembly: GCF_003111685.1. NCBI lineage: Bacteria > Pseudomonadati > Pseudomonadota > Alphaproteobacteria > Rhodobacterales > Roseobacteraceae > Alloyangia > Alloyangia pacifica. The sequence goes on from NZ_CP022190.1 coordinate 1,341,331, forward strand.
AGGAGAGTTCACATGCAGTTCAGCCCCCTTCTCGCGGCCAGCGCGCTCGCGCTCGGCGCGGCGACCGCCACCCATGCCGCGACACCCGACAGCGCCCTGGTCATGGCCTACAACATCGACGCAATTTCGAGCTTCGATCCGGCGCAGATCGCCGAGGTGGTGACCGATGAGATCATCATGAACGCCTGCGACGCGCTGGTGAACTACGACCCCGCGAACGAGGCCGAGTTTGTCTCCAGCCTCGCCGAAAGCTGGGACGTCTCGGAAGACGGGCAGACCGTCACCTTCCACCTGCGCGACGGCATCGTCTATCCCGACGGCACGCCGGGCTCGGCCGGTGATCTGGTCTGGTCGATGAAACGCGTGGTCGATCTCGGCTTCGGCAACTCCGCCTCGCTGACCGAATACGGCTTCACCAAGGACACGATCGACAGCCTGATCAGCGCCCCGGACGATCACACCGTGGTGATGCAGCTCGACAAGCCCTACCCGGTGAACCTGCTGCTGGCCTCCATCGCGGCCAACCGCGTCTCGGTGATGCTCAACCGCAGCGAAGTCGAGGCGCATGAGACCGATGGCGATCTCGGCAACGCCTATCTGCAGGACAAGAGCGCCTGCGCCGGCCCTTATAGCGTCGCGCAGTGGAACCCCAGCGAAAGCGTGCTGCTGCAGGCCAACGAGAGCTACACCGGCCCGAATACCCCGAACCTGCCGCGCGTGCTGATCCGCCACGTCGCCGAGCCCGGCACCCAGCGCCTGCTGCTCGAGAAGGGCGATGTCGATGTCGCGCGCAATCTCACCGCCGAGGACCTCGACGCGCTCGAGACGCAGGACGGCGTCGACGTGGTGCGCACGCTTGTCCCCTCGCTGTTCTACATGGGCATGAATGTCACCAAGCCGCCTTTCGACGATCCCAAGGTGCGGCTCGCGATGCGCTACCTCATCGATTACCAGGGCCTGGCGGATTCGGTGATGAAGGGCGTCGGCGTGCCGCGCGCCTCCTTCGTGCAGCTTGGCGCCTTCGGAGCGCTGGACGAGAAAGAGGGCCAGCCCTTCGAGGTCGACGTCGAAAAGGCCAAGGCGCTGCTGGCCGAGGCCGGCTACCCCGACGGCTTCGAGGTGTCGCTGATCATCGGCTCGCACCCCTACGGCAACCCCATCGCGCAGTCGGTGCAAGAGACCGCCTCGAAGGCCGGCGTCGCCTTCAAGATCGAGCGCATGGCCAACGCCCAGCTCTATGCCCGCAACCGGGCACGGGATTTCGATGCGGCGCTGCTTGGCTTCAAGACCAACGTGCCCGACGCCAACGGCATGGCCTCGCGCTTCGTGATGAACCCCGACAATACGATCGAGGCGAAGCTGACACAGTACCCGGCATGGCGCTCGGGCTATCAGGACGAGGCGATGAACGCGCGCGTCGACGCCGCGCTGTTCGAACGCGACCCCGAGCTGCGCGCACAGATGTACCACGAGCTGCAGCAGGACATCATGCAGCAGGGGCCGATGGCCTACATCATGCAGACCATGAACGCTGCCGGAAAACGCGACAGCCTGCATGACTGGACCTGGAACGGCTTCCGTATCTACTACGGCAAGGCCACCAAGTAAGTAATTTATATCAATACCCTGCCGGACCCGCACGACCGCGGGCCCGGCACACGACGAAGGAAAGGACTTGCCGTGACTGGCATCGACAGCAACCCCGGCGCGACCTGGCAGAGCTTTGACAGCCCCGAAGCCGCGGGCTGGAACGATGCGGGCGTTGCCCGCCTCCACGAGGTCCTCGCCTCGCAGAACTCCGATTGCCTGATGGTGGTGCAGGGCGGGCGCACCGTCTTCAGCCATGGCGACATCACCCACAAGTTTCTCTGCCATTCGATCCGCAAGAGCTTCCTTGCAGCGATGATCGGCGAGGACGCCGCCGCCGGGCGGATCGACCTCACCGCGACGATGGCGAGCCTTGGCATCGACGACCACGATCCGCTCAGCCGGGTCGAGCGCCAGGCCACGGTCCATGACCTGCTGATGGCGCGGTCGGGCATCTACCACCCTGCCGGCTACGAGACCGAGTGGATGCAGCTAATCAAGGAAAAGCGCCACAGCCACGCGCCGGGCACCTTCTGGTGCTACAACAACTGGGATTTCAACGCGCTGGGAACCATCTTCACCCAAGGCACCGGACTCTCTGTCGCCGAGGCCTTTGCCAGCCGGATCGCGGCGCCGCTCGGGATGCAGGATTTCTCGCTCGCGGGCGACAGCCCCGATGCCTGGACCGAACCCTTCGAGGTTTCGCGTCACCCCGCCTACCCGTTCCGCATGAGCAGCCGCGATCTGGCGCGCTTCGGCCAGCTTTTCCTGCAGGCCGGTCGCTGGTCGGGTCGGCGCGTGCTTCCCGACGGTTGGGCCGAGGAAAACGTCATGCGCTATTCCGACGCCGGGCACCGCGGCGCCTATGGCTATTGCTGGTGGCTCGAGCGCGACGGCGTCTTCGTGCCCGGCGTGCGGACGCCGTCGGGCTCCTACGCCGCGCAGGGCGCGGGCGGGCATTACTGCATGGTCATCCCCGAACTCGACATGGTCCTCGTCCACCGGGTCGACACCGACCAGAAGGGCCGTGCGATCAGCAAGCACGAGTTCGGATACGTGCTCAAAGCGGTGCTTATGGCAGCGCGCGGCTGACATCGCGGGCGGGCGCCCAGAGCCTGCGCAATCACAGGACGAGAGCCCCCTTTTCGGGGGCTCTTTTCTTGACAGATCCGTGACAAAACTCACTCAATGGTTGCAGGATGTCCCCCGCCGCAAAGGTCGCGCCATGGAACTCAAACTGCTCGAGGATTTCGTCTGTCTCAGCGATGTCCGGAACTTTTCTCGCGCGGCCCAGATGCGAAACATCACGCAATCGACTCTGTCCAAACGTATCCGTAGCCTCGAGCATTGGGTTGGCGCGCCGCTGATCGACCGCTCTAGCTATCCCGTACAGCTCACAACCGAGGGTCGAGTGATGATACGCCAGGCCCGCGACCTGGTGCAGCAGTTCACCAATCTGCGCTCTGGCATCCGCGGTGTGTCGGAGCAGCCGCGCGATCAGGTCAACATCCTGGCCATGCACACGCTCAGAGTGACCTTTCTGCCGGACTGGAAGGCGGCGATCGAGGCAGCGATCGGCAAGTTCGCCGAAGCGCCGATACCAGCCAACGCGGCGTATTCCGACACCATCCGCATGTTCAACAATGGTGAAAGCGACCTGCTGCTGACCTATGTGCATCCAGCGGTGACGATGGGGCTCGACCCGCGCGATCTTGACCGGATCACCCTCGGAACCGAGCGCATCCTGCCGGTCAGCGCTCCGAATGCCGATGGCCGGCCGCTGCACAACCTCGACAGCGGCGACGTGGTGCGCTTCCTCAGCTACGGCACGCAGAGCTTCTTTGCCCAGGTCCTGGCGCCGCTGCTGCGAGAGAAACTCGTGGCGATGAACGTCGTGGCCGCCAACGCGATGAGCGTCGGGCTGCACTCGTTGGCGTTGGTTGGCGCGGGCGTCGCCTGGGTCCCTGAAAGCCTGGTTGCCGAAGACCTGCGTAGCGGCCGGCTCGTACTTGCGGGCAACCAGGACTGGACCCTCGAGGCCGAGATCGCGATGTATCGCAAGAAGGGCAACCATCGTCCGATCGAGGAGCGCATCTGGGATGCCGCCGAGCGGCTTGCCGGTGCCTCGCTGCACCGGCAGCTAGCGAATGGCCCAATAGCGCCGGCGCGGCTCAGCGCGGCGCGGGATTAATCCGCGTCGGCCAATTCCGCCGGCTGGCACGCAAGCATCCCGCAAAGCCCGCTCAGACTGCTCTGGCCATCGATATCCGACAGCAGCGCCAGCCCGGCCGCGTCGAGTACCTGCCCTGCGTAGTCGAAGCAGTCGCGCAGCTTGGCGACGCGGGTCGCCTCGTCGAGCGGGTCGTGCAGCGTGCCGCGGGCATGCGCCAGCGCGGCGGTGAAGCTGCGCCCGTCCTTGAGGGTGACCTGCGCGCGATGCGCCGGGCGCAGCTGCGCGATTTCCTCGTCGAGCGGCATGGTCTCCATCTCGATGCGCGGGAAAAGCGCGCGCACATGCGGGCGCGCCACCGCCTCGAGGCTGAAATCCGACAGCGACAGCAGGTCTTGCGTGAGCGCCAGCGCCACGCAGTACTGCATCGAGAACCGCGCCTCCATTTGAGTCACCGGATCGCGATAGGCAAGGTTGCGGTAGTTGGCCCTGCCCACCGTCAGCACCACCTTCTCGACCTCCTCGGCGGCAAAACCATGCTCGGCACGCAGCGCCAGAACCATGTCGACCGAATTGTGGGTCGAGCCGCAGCAGGGGTGAATTTTGGGCATCAGCCCCTCGGTCTCGATCACATGCGGCGCGCCTTTCTCGGGCAGCGCCCAGACCGCCTCCTGTCCGCCGCTCATCAGCGCGCCGAACCCCTGCGCCCGCTCGAGGATATCGGTGCGGCCGTAGAGCCCCGCCGCCGCGAGCTGCGCCGCCTCGACGGCATTGCGCGCCGCCATCCCCGCGTGGAACGGCTTAGTCGGCGTGCCGAATTGTCCCTTCATGCCCGAGGCCATGCTCACCGCCAGCGACATCGCCTGAACGATGCCGTCGCGATCCAGCCCGAGCAGCGCAGCACAGCCCGCCGCGGTGCCGATAGTGCCGACGGTCGAGGTGCCGTGCCAGCCCGCCACGTAGTGCTCGGGCCGAACGCCGAGCCCGACCAGCGCCTGCGCCTCGAGACCGGTGAGATAGGCACTGACCAGCTCGGCGCCGGTGGCGCCGGTGCTCTGCCCAAGCGCCAGTAGCGCCGAGACAATCACCGCAGAGGCATGGCTCATGCCGGGGCCGAAGTTGTCGTCGAAATCGAGCGCATGGCCCGCAGTGGCATTGACCATCGCCGCCTGCGGCGCGGCGGCGCTGCCGCCGCCGACCAGTGCCGCGGGGCCCGAGGCCTGCGCCGCGCCAGTGCCACGCCGGACCGCGAGCGTGGCGATATCGCCCTGTCCGCCGACGATGCAGGCCAGCGTATCGGCGATGGCGTGCTCGGCGGCGCGCCGGTTCGCCGCGGTCACTGGGGCACCGCCCGCCGCCCGTGCGGCGATTGCTTCGAGAAGTGTCGTCATGTGAGTTCCGTCCTTGTCTGTCTCAGCCCGCCCGAACCACCGCCGGGGCGGAGGCGGCCAGAAAGTCGCTCGTATAGGTTTCGGACACCGCGCCGTTGCGCAGCTGTTCGGGCGTTAGCTTCTCGAGGATCCGCCCGTCCTTCATGATCGCCACTCGGTCGCACATATGCGCCACCACAGCGATGTCGTGACTGACCATCAGGTAGGTCAGCCCGCGCTCGCGGCGCAGCCGGTTCAGGAGGTTGAGGATCTCGGCCTGCACCGACACATCGAGCGCCGAGGTCGGCTCATCAAGCAGCACCAGCTCCGGCTCGACGATCAGCGCGCGCGCGATCGCGATGCGCTGGCGCTGGCCCCCAGACAGCTCGTGCGGAAAGCGGAAGCGGAAACTCTGATCGAGCCCGACGTCGCTCAGGATTGTGTCGATGCGCTCCTGCCTGCGGTCGAGCCCCATGATCTGCAGCGGCTCGATCAGCACGTTCTGCACCATCTTGCGTGGGTGCAGCGAGGCATAGGGATCCTGAAAGACCATCTGCACCTTGCGGAAGAACTCCTTGCTGCGGCGGCGTGGCAGCTCGAAGCCGTCGATCAGAAGGGCGCCATCGTAATCGGGATTGAGCCCCGCGACGGCCCGCAGGATCGTCGATTTGCCGCAGCCGGACTCGCCGATCAGCCCATAGCTTTCGCCCTTGCCGATACGGAAGTTGGCCTGCTTGACGACCTCGACCCGCGCGGCGCCCTGCCCGAAAGCAATGCTCAGCTGCGAGACCTCGAGATTGGGTGTTGTCATGTCGAATTCCTCTCTCAGGCGACGGGCGCGCCGAGCCAGGCCGGGTCGCGCACCGGCACCGCAAGCTCGTCGCAGGGGTGGTCGAGACGCGGCAGGCTGTCGAGCAGGCCGCGAGTGTAGGGGTGACGCGCCTGTCCGAGCGTTGCCGCCGGGAGGTTCTCGAGCACGCGGCCGCGGTACATTACCAGCACCCGGTCGCAGAAATCGGCGACGAGGTTGAGATCGTGGCTGATGAAGATGAGGCTTGCCCCGGCGCGGTCAACGAGCTCCTGAAGCACTGACAGCACCTGCCGCCGGACCGTCACGTCGAGCGCCGAGGTCGGCTCATCCGCGATGATCAGCTTGGGTTCGGCGATTAGCATCATGGCAATCATGATGCGCTGCCCCATGCCGCCCGAAACCTCGTGCGGCAGCAGCTCGTAGACCCGTTCGGGGTCTCGGATATGTACGCTCTCGAGCATCGCCATGGCACGGCGGCGCGCCTCGGCGCGGCCGACACGGTGATGCATGCGATAGGCCTCGGCGATCTGCTTGCCGACCTTCATCAGCGGGTTCAGCGAATACTTCGGATCCTGCAGGATCATCGCGATGTCGTTGCCGCGGATCCGCATCATCTGCCGCTCGCTGGCGCGCATAAGGTCGATCGCGCCGAACTGCATGCGCTCGGCGGTGATCTCGGCCGACGGCGGAGAGAGGCGCATCAGGGCGCGGCCGGTCTGGCTCTTGCCCGAGCCGGACTCGCCGACGATCCCCAACTTCTCGGCGCCGAGGTCGAAGGAGACGCCGCGGACCGCCTGCGTGACGCGGCCCTCGCTGCGGAAGGTGATGTTAAGGTCGCGAACGCTGAGGATTGGGTCTTGGATCATGGCAGTTTCAGTCATGGCGCGGGTCCAGAACGTCGCGCAGGCCGTCGCCCACGAGGTTGAAGGCAATCGAGGTCAGCAGGATCGCCATGCCCGGGGCGGCGGCGACATAGCCGTTCGACAGGATGAACTGGCGCGCGGAGGACAGCATGGCCCCCCATTCCGGGCTCGGCGGCTGTGCCCCGAGGCCGAGAAAGCCAAGGCCTGCCGCCGAGAGGATGATCGACGCCATGTTCAGCGTGACCCGTGCGATCACCGAGGGCAGGCACATCGGCACCACGTGCCGCGAGATGATGCGCAACGCCGACGCGCCTTGCAGTCGCACCGCCGAGATATAGTCCGAGCGGCGGATGATCAGCGTCTCGGCCCGTGCCAGTCGGGCGATCGGCGGCCACGCGGTGAATGAGATGGCGATGATCGCGTTGTTTATGCCCGGCCCGAGCGCCGACACGAAGGCCAGCGCAAGAACCAGCGACGGGAAGGCAAGGAAAATCTCGGTGACGCGCATCATCACCGTGTCGACCCAGCCGCCGAAATACCCCGAGACAGCCCCCACCAGCAGCCCGATCGGCGCCGAGATCACCGCCGTCAGGCCAGCTATGTAAAGGGTGATGCGGGCGCCGTAGAGCAGCCGCGAGTAGATGTCTCGGCCAAGTTCGTCAGTGCCGAACCAATGCTCGCCCGAAGGAAGCGCCAGCCGATTGCCGAGATCCTGCGCAAAGATGTCATGCGTCGCCAGCAGTGGCGCGAACAGCGCGGCCAGCGAGATTACCAGCAGGATCGCCAGACCCAGCAGGGCAGAGCCGTTGCGCCGCAACTTGCGCCACATACGCCAGCTCTGGTGCAGCCGCGCCTGCAGGGGCGAGGTTGGGTTGGGATCGCGCAGCCAGGCGCCCAGCGAGCCGGACTGCGGCGGAGAGGAGATGTCGCTCATGTCAGTTTGTCCTTTTCGCCTCAGCGGGTGCGCGGGTCGATGACGCGGTAGAGGATGTCGCAGAACAGGTTCAGCACAACGAAGATCACGCCGATCACCAGGGTACAGCCCACCACCGAGTTCATGTCGCCCGAGAGCAGCGAGTTGGTCATGTAGCGGCCGAAGCCCGGCCAGGCGAAGACGGTCTCGGTCAGTACCGCCCCCTCCAGAAGAAAGGCGTAGGACAGCGTCACCACCGTGATCACTTGCACCGCCACATTGCGGAAGACGTGGGTCCATACGATACGCCAGCGGCCGATGCCCTTGGCACGGGCGGCGATAACGTATTCCTGCTCGAGCTGGTCGATCATGAAGGTGCGAGTCATGCGGCTGACGTAGGCCAGTGCGCTCAACGCAAGGATCAGCGCGGGCAGGATCAGATGGCTCAGCACGTTGGTGAAGACGTCCCACTTTCCGGCCATGGCGGAATCGATGAGAAAGAAGCCGGTGACGGGCTGCAGATCGAACTCGTAGATCATATCGATACGTCCCGGCCCGCCGACTATGCCCATAACCGAGTAGAACACCACGAGCCCCATCAGCCCGAGCCAGAAGTTCGGCGCCGAGTAACCCAGCAGCGAGACGATCCGCGCCACATGGTCGATCGGCGAGTTGCGGTAGACAGCGGCCACGACGCCGAGCGGCACGCCGATGCCGGTTCCGATAATCATCGCCAGCGTCGCGAGCTCCATCGTCGCCGGGAAGACCCGGGCGATCTCATCCGCGACCGGACGCCCCGAGAGCAGCGAATTGCCGAAATCGAAATGCAGGATGTTCCACAGGTAGTGGGCGAATTGCACCAGCAGGGGCTGATCCAGCCCCATCTTGGCGGCCATCGCGTCATAGGCCTCCTGCGTGGCATTGTCGCCGAGCACCGCCAGCACCGGGTCGATGGGCAGCATGCGGCCGATCATAAACGTCAGCGCGGCAAGCCCCAACAAGGTGACCAGCACCGAGCCGAGCGTCTTGAGACCTCCGACCAGTCGCGGCAGGACAACGGTCCTGCCGCGGCCGGTGGCGGAGAGCGACTTGGTCATCGTCCCCGTGTCAGCCATTACTTGCTCGCCATGCCGTAGTAGACTTGGAAGCCGTTCCAGGTCCAATCCTTGAGCGTGTCACGCGCGGCGGGCGACAAAGTAGGTCTGGAACATCACGGCCATCTCGCCATTGTCCATCCAGTCCTTCTGCATCTCGGCGTACATCTCCTTGCGCTTCTCGGCATCGGTTTCGACGGCGGCGGCGGTGACCAGCTCGTTCATCGCCTCGTCGTAGTAGGAGGCTCGCCAGGA